>NZ_CAWQWZ010000051.1:0-239632 GCF_963899305.1 Aeromonas sp. MR19 | reverse complement strand
CCTCGTTGAGACGGCAGACAATTTAGCAAAAAGCTAACCAGACAGCGGAGCGGTAGTTCAGTCGGTTAGAATACCGGCCTGTCACGCCGGGGGTCGCGGGTTCGAGTCCCGTCCGCTCCGCCAGTAACAAGAAGCCCAGTCGAAAGACTGGGCTTTTTTTCGTTTCCGACCATCCGGTGCCCTTTGTCACCATTATCCACCCCTCTTCCTTTCTCCATGTCGAGCCCTCTTGATGATCGCCGCTGGCTGTGGTTGCCGCTATAATAGCCGCCCTCAAGCAAGGTGGTGGTATGAAAGCAGAATATCTACAGCGATTCGGGGGCATTGCCCGTCTTTATGGTCAGAGTGCACTTGGTTCCTTCAGCCAGGCCAGGGTCTGCGTGGTGGGGATCG
Source organism: Aeromonas sp. MR19 (assembly GCF_963899305.1). NCBI lineage: Bacteria > Pseudomonadati > Pseudomonadota > Gammaproteobacteria > Aeromonadales > Aeromonadaceae > Aeromonas > Aeromonas sp. MR19. The sequence goes on along the minus strand of NZ_CAWQWZ010000051.1, from coordinate 239,239 downwards.
GCGGAGTCGGCTCCTGGGCGGCCGAGGCGTTGGCCCGCGCCGGCATCAATCAGATCACCCTGATCGACATGGATGATATCTGCATCACCAACACCAATCGCCAGATCCACGCCATGCAGGGTACGGTCGGCCGCCTCAAGACCGAAGTGATGGCCGAGCGCATTCGTGCCATCAATCCGGATTGCGAAGTGATCGAGGTGGATGATTTCGTCACTCCTGACAACCTGGCCGAGCATATCAAGCGGGAGTTTGACTATGTGGTGGACGCCATCGATTCGGTCAAGGCCAAGGTGGCGCTGATAGCCTTCTGCAAGCGCAACAAGATCCCTGTGATAGTGGCTGGCGGTGCCGGCGGGCAGATTGACCCCACCCAGATCACAGTGGCCGATCTGGCCAAGACCATTCAGGATCCACTGGCGGCAAAGGTGCGATCGGATCTGCGCCGGCTGCACAACTTCAGCAAAAACCCTGCTCGCAAGTTCGGGGTGGAGTGTGTCTTCTCAACCGAGCAGTTGAGTTATCCCGACGGCAATGGTGGCACCTGCCAGACCAAGGCGGCCAGCGACGGCAACATGAAGATGGATTGTGCCTCCGGCTTCGGGGCCGTGACGCCGGTGACGGCGACCTTTGGACTGGTCGCCGCTTCCCGGGTGCTGAAGAAGATTGCCGAGCGGGGGGCTAAAGTGGAGCGCCTTGAGGCAGCCGCGAAGGCAGACGAGATATCGCGGGTGGCCGGAGATCAGGCCGACGCCTGATCCCGGATCGCCAGCACTATCGCCCTGAGCCCGTTACCCCGTGACGGGCTCAGGTGTTTTTCCAATCCCAGTTCGGTGAAATAAGCCTCCATATCAAAGGCCTGAATCGCCTCTGCAGATTGGTGGTTGAGTGCCGCCAGCACGATAACGATAAGGCCGCGTACTATGCGGGCATCGGAATCGCAGGCGAAGTGCCAGCATCCATCCTCGGTACTCTCTCCTTTTAGCCAGGCCAGGCTCTCACACCCCTTGAGGCGAAACTCCTCCTGTTGCCACTCGGGCGGCAGCGCAGGCAGCGACTTGCCGAGCTGGATGATCAGTCGGTACTGGTTCTCCCAGCCCTTGGCCGCCGCAAACTGTTGGCGGATAGCATCGGCGTCAGGCTCCCGGCCGATGGCGGTGTAGGTTGCGAGCTCGCTCATTTCAATCATCCGCCTTAGAAGAATTCACTTAACTTGTGCAGGGCTGCCAGCAGGGCATCCACATCATCCTGATTGTTGTAGCAGGCCAGCGAGGCCCTCATAGTACCGCCGATGCCAAGGCTCTCCATCAGCGGCATGGCGCAGTGATGGCCGACTCGCAGCGCTATGCCCTGCATGTCGAGCAGGGTGGCCGCATCCTGCGAGTGGATATCCTGCAGCAGAAAGGAGACGGCGCCGGCGCGCTGGCCGGGTTCACCGATAAGACGCAGGCCCGGCACCTGCCGCAGCCCTGCCACCAGATAGTCGGTGAGTCTCTGTTCATGCTGTGCCAGCGCGCCTCTGTCTTGTTTCATGACAAAGTCGATGGCGGCAGCCAGGCCTATGGCACCGGCGATGTGCGGGGTGCCGGCCTCGAACTTGAAGGGCAGGGTATTGAAGGTGGTGCCGCTGAAACTGACCCTGTCGATCATCTCCCCGCCCGCCTGCCAGGGTGGCATGCGTTCCAGCAGTTCGGTTCTGCCCCAGAGCACACCGATCCCGGTCGGGCCATAGAGCTTGTGCCCGGAGAAGGCATAGAAGTCGCACCCTATGGCCTGTACATCTACCTCAAGGTGAGCCACCGCCTGGGCGCCATCGATCAGGGTCAGGGCGCCGACCGCCTTGGCTGCGGCTACTATCTGCGCGACCGGATTGACGGTACCGAGCGCATTGGAGACATGGGCCACGCTCACCAGCCGGGTGCGCGGTCCCAGCATGGCTAGATAGGCGGCCATATCCAGATCGCCCCGCTCATCGAGGGGGATGACCCGGATAAGGGCGCCGGTGCGCTGGGCGACCAGTTGCCAGGGCACTATGTTGGCGTGGTGCTCCAGGGTGCTGAGGATGATTTCGTCCCCCGCCTTGAGCTCGCTCAGGCCCCAGCTCTGGGCGACCAGGTTGATCGCTTCCGTGGTACCGCGAGTCCAAATGATCTCATGGGAATGAGGTGCGTTGAGAAAGCGGGCGACCGTCTCGCGGGCGGCCTCGAAGGCCCGGGTGGCGCGGCTGCTCAGGGCATGGGCGGCGCGGTGCACGTTGGCATTGTCGACACTGTAGTAGTGATTGATCGCATCCAGCACCGCCTGGGGTTTCTGGGTGGTGGCGGCGTTGTCCAGATAGACCAGAGGATGGCCGTTGACCTGCTGCGCCAAGGCCGGAAACTGGCCGCGCAGCCTCGCGTGCTGTTGCTGATTCATGCTCCCCTCGTCATCATCTGGAAAAGTCGGCCATGATCCTGAAAATGGCGCTCGAACACAAGGCGCACGATGCTTGCCGACTGGTGGTGTGTGGCGCAGCGATGCGGCTCGCCCGCTGATTTCTGTTACAATGCCGCCCCTCATCATAAGCCAAGAGATCCGGCCCATGAAGCTCAACCCCAATCAGAACGAAGCGGTCAAGTTTGTCTCCGGCCCTTGCCTGGTGCTGGCGGGAGCCGGATCGGGCAAGACGCGCGTCATCACCAACAAGATCGCCTATCTGGTGCAGCAGTGTGGCTATAACGCCCGCAACATAGCGGCCGTCACCTTCACCAACAAGGCGGCGCGGGAGATGAAGGAGCGGGTCGGTCAGACTCTGGGTCGCAAGGAGGCGCGGGGACTCATGGTCTCCACCTTCCACACCCTGGGTCTCGACATCATACGCCGCGAGCACAAGAGTCTGAATCTCAAGGCTAACTTCTCCCTGTTCGACGACACCGACCAGCTGGCGCTGCTCAAGGAGCTGACCGAGGCTGAGCTGGATAACGACAAGGACAAGCTGTCGGCCCTCATCAGCCAGATCTCCAACTGGAAGAACGACCTCATACTGCCGGCGCGGGCCATGCGTATCGCCCAAGGGCCGGAAGAGGTGCTGATGGCCCAGCTCTACGAGCGCTATCACCGCCAGATGGTGGCCTACAACGCGCTCGACTTCGATGACCTTATCGTGATGCCGACCCTGCTGCTCAAGAGCAATGACGAGGTACGCACCCGCTGGCAGAACAAGATCCGCTACCTGCTGGTCGATGAGTATCAGGACACCAACACCAGCCAGTACGAGCTGGTGAAGCAGATAGTCGGCGAGCGGGCCCGTTTCACCGTAGTGGGGGACGACGATCAGTCCATCTACTCCTGGCGCGGCGCCAAGCCCCAGAACCTGGTGCTGCTGAACGAGGACTTCCCGAGCCTCAAGCTCATCAAGCTGGAGCAGAACTACCGCTCCAAGGGGCGCATTCTGAAATGCGCCAACATACTGATCGCCAACAACCCTCACGTGTTCGACAAGGCGCTCTTCTCCGAGCTCGATTACGGGGTGCCGGTCAAGGTGTTGTTTGCCAAGAACGAGGAGCACGAGGCGGAGCGGATCGCCGCCGAGCTGATGGGGCACAAATTTATGAACCGCACCCGGTTCAAGGATTACGCCATCCTCTACCGGGGCAACCATCAGTCGCGCATCTTCGAGAAGGCGCTGATGACCAACCGCATCCCTTATCGCATCTCGGGTGGCACCTCGTTTTTCTCCCGTACCGAGATCAAGGACATCATGGCTTACCTCAAGCTGCTGGTGAATCCGGACGAGGACACCGCCTTCCTGCGGGTGGTCAACCTGCCGCGGCGGGAGATAGGTCCCACCACGCTCGAGAAACTTGGCCAGTATGCCAACCAGCGCGGCAAGAGCCTGTTTGCCGCCAGCTTCGAGCTGGGGCTGGAACAATCGCTCTCCGGCCGTGGTCTGGTAGCCCTGCAGGCCTTCACCAACTGGCTGGTGCGACTCGGCGATCAGGCCCTGCGCGGCAATCCGGTGGAGGCGGTGCGGGACATGATCAAGGAGATCCACTACGAGGAGTGGCTCTACGAGACGTCCCCCAGCCCGAAGGCGGCCGAGATGCGGATGCAGAACGTCTCCACTCTCTATCGCTGGATCACAGAGATGCTGGAAGGGGATGAGCTGGAGGAGGCCATGACGCTCGCCCAGGTGGTCACCCGCCTTACCCTGCGCGACATGATGGAGCGCAACGAGGGGGAGGATGATGCGGATCAGGTGCAGCTGATGACGCTGCACGCCTCCAAGGGGCTGGAGTTCCCCTACGTCTTCATGGTGGGGATGGAAGAGGGCCTGTTGCCCCACCAGACCAGCATAGATGAAGACAATGTGGAGGAGGAGCGACGTCTCGCCTACGTGGGTATCACCCGCGCCCAGACCGAGCTGACCTTCACCCTCTGCAAAGAGCGGCGCCAGTATGGCGAGTCGGTGCGGCCCGAGCCGAGCCGCTTCCTGCTGGAGCTGCCTCAGGACGATCTGGAGTGGGAGAACCAGAAGAAGGTGACGGCCGAGGAGCGCCAGCAGAAGGGGCAAGTCGGGGTTGCCAACCTGAGGGCGCTGTTCAAGAAGGATTGAGTCGGCGGCTAGCCGCGCTCACTCTTGGTCTGGGTGAGCAGAGGTGTGATATCGGCTCCCGGCATGGGGGGGGAGATGTAGCGCCCTTGCCCCATCAGGCAACCCATGTCGATCAGCTTCTGCAGCTGCTGCTGGTTCTCGATGCCTTCGACTACCAGGGTGAAGTCCAGATCCTGGCAGATGTCCCGCATGGCGCGGATCAGCGCCAAATCCTTGGGGGATTGCAGCATGCGATGGGTGAAGCTGTCATCCACCTTGATGTAATCCACCGGGAAGTGGAACAGGGCATTGAGGGAGGAGAAGCCGGTGCCAAAATCATCCAGACTGATCTGAATGCCCTTGGCCCTCAGCTCGTGCAGGGAGGTGAGGGCATCCGAATCCTGCCGCGACAGCTCCCGCTCGTTGAATTCAAAGATCAGATAGCCAGGCGCTATCCCCTCGGTTTCTATGATGTCCATCAGCCGCATGATCTGCTCGTGATTGACCAGATGCTTGCCGGAGAGGTTGATGGCGACCTTGAACTTGCTCTGGCCCGAAATGGGCAACCACTCTTTCAACTGTTGGCAGGTGTGGCGGAGGATCTGGTAATCCAGCTCCTGAATGAGGCCGCACTGCTCCGCCAGCGGGATGAAGTCGAAAGCATCCTTGAGCACTCCCTCTTCGGTGATCCAGCGCGCCATCACTTCCAGTCCGGTTAGGCGGCTGTCCTTGAGCCGGATCACCGGTTGGAAATAGGGCAGTATGCGGCCCTCCCGCAGGGCCCTGGCCAGCATCTCTTCCGGTGAGGCCCAGGTCTGGGCAGAACACTCTTCCGAATAGCTGACGATACGGCTGCGCCCGTTGCGCTTGGCCTGATACATGGCCAGATCGGCTTGATGGAGCAGCTGGCTGATGTCGGTGGTCTGCTCCGATACGCTGGCCACCCCCAGGCTGACCGTGATGCTCAACTCGTTGCCTTGCAGCCGGAAGGGATAGGAGAGACGGCTTATGATGCGATTGAGCACAGGGCTGATGTCATCCTCGTTCTTGCTGTTGTCCAGATAGATGACGAACTCGTCCCCTCCCAGCCTGGCCACCATGTCGTTCTGGCGGATGCAGGTTTGCAGACGGCGGCTCATCTCCTTCAGCAGTTGATCGCCGGCGCCGTGACCCAGGGTGTCATTGACCTGCTTGAAATGATCCACATCGATGAAGATCAGCGAGAACCCGGGTGACTTGTAACGGTGGAAGTGGGTCATGGCATGGTTGAGGTGGTTCATCAGCAGGGCCCGGTTTGGCAACTGGGTCAGCGGATCGTGCAGGGCATCGAACTGCAGCCTGCGCTCCAGCTCCTGATGCTGCTTGAGCTGCTTCTGCAATCTCAGGTTGGTCTGCCGCAGCTGTTGCAGGCGTTGATTGATGGAGTCTTCCGAATTGATGTCGTGCAGCTGTTGCCGGATCCGTCTCAGCTCCAGCAGCAGGGTCAGCTGGCTGCGCAGGAAGTCGAGGAACAGCCGATCGTCCGTCTCCAGCGGCTGCGGGGTGCTGATAATGAAATGGGCGAAATATTGCTGCTGCAGCCGCAGAGGCTGGCTGTACCAGAACAGCTGCTCCCTGTGCTGCTCCATGTTGTTGGTGCTGTGACACATGCCTGCGATAAACTCATCGCCGTGCAGCGGCAGCTCGGGATAGATCTTTTCCAGCTGGTGGCTGTCGATGCGCACCAGCAGCATGTCCTGGATGCTCAGCATCTGGCGCAGCACGGCTTCCAGCTGGGAGAACAGGGCCTGGCTGGGCAGGGTATTGGCTAGGCGAATGATGCGATTGATGCTCTCGATTTTTTTCTGCCAGTCCGGATCCTTGCGGATGAGCGGAGAAGCCAGTTCCGAGAGCTGCGAGCCGGCCTGGGTTTCATTCAATCGCTTGGCGAGGCACTCCAGCAGCAGGCGCAGGGTAGGCAACTCCTTGGGCTGGCTGCAGGCCAGCAACCATTGTACTTGGCCATGCTCGATGGGAAACACACACCAGCCCTGGGCTTCATCAAGCTGGGTCAGCTGCTCGGTGAGTCGTGATTCCTCCAGCCCCAGCTGCAGTTTGAAACTGTCGGAAATCTGATGTTCGCACACCCAGTGCAGCCCAGCCTCTGACAAGCCCAGCATGCCGAAATGCTGCAGCGGGCAGAGCTGGTCCAATTGCTGGATCAGGGTGTCGTAATCTTTGGGCGTGGCAGAGGAGGGGGCAGGGAAATCCATAATAGCGGACACCAACGCCAGCAAGGGAGTCGAATACTGTGGTGCTATGGGTTGCGCTGACATAGAAACTCCCGGTTTGCCTACCCTACAAAGAGTAGCCGGAAGTGAACAGATTGAAAGGGCCGCAATTGCGGCCCTTTCAATCACTTAGAGCTTGTCGATCATATAGTGAATGGCGTTTTCGATCTCTTCATCGCTACAGGTGGCGCAAGTTCCCCGTGGCGGCATGACGCCGGTCTTGCCAGCGAAGCCTTCGATGGCGTGTTTCTTCAATGTATCAATGCCTTGGGCGATACGTGGCTCCCACGCTGCCTTGTCACCGCGTTTCGGTGCACCGGCAATCCCCATGTCATGGCAGGCAAAGCAAGCGCCCTTGAACACGGCCTCGCCATCGCGTGGGCCTGAGGGGGCCGCCGTCGCAGGAGCTGCGCCTGTGGTCGCAATTCCTTCCAGATCCTTGGCGGTATAGACTTGACCGACAGGCTTGATCCGTTCGGCAATCGCTTCCGGTGACATATCATCGGCAGCAAGCACCACGCCGGACAGACTGGCAGCCGTCATCCCGACAACCAGCAAATAGCTCAGTTTTTTCAACACGCTCATGTACTCCCAGCAGGCTTTTATTATCCCTAGAAAACGACTGGATTATAACCGAATAGTTACAGCCATTTAAACGCTTGTGTGTGAAGTGTTAAGCACTCTGCGTGCAAAGTTTCTTCGTCAGATCACAAACTGGCGAGGAGAGGCGCAGAAAAAGAAACCCGGTCTTCACCGGGTTTCATGGGATTGAGCCGCCGGGAGGCTTATTTATCCCAGCTGAGGATCACCTTGCCGGACTGGCCGGAGCGCATGGCATCGAAGCCCTGCTGGAAGTCATCTATATCAAAACGGTGGGTGATGATGGGGGAGAGGTCCAGTCCTGACTGGATCAGGCTGGCCATCTTGTACCAGGTCTCGAACATCTCGCGACCGTAGATCCCTTTGATAAACAGACCCTTGAAGATCACCTTACCCCAGTCGATGGCCATGGTGGCGGGCGGGATGCCGAGCATGGCTATTTTGCCGCCGTGGTTCATCTTGTCGATCATGTCCTGGAAGGCACTGGGCACACCGGACATCTCCAGCCCCACGTCGAAGCCTTCGGTCATGCCCAGCTCGCTCATTACGCCGGAGAGTTTCTCCTTGGCCACGTTGACGGCGCGGGTGGCGCCCATCTTGCGGGCCAGCTCCAGCCGGTATTCGTTGACGTCCGTGATCACCACGTGGCGGGCGCCGACGTGGCGACAGACGGCGGCAGCCATGATGCCGATGGGGCCTGCGCCCGTGATCAGCACGTCTTCACCCACCAGGTCGAAGGAGAGGGCTGTGTGCACTGCGTTGCCGAACGGATCGAAGATGGCGGCCAGCTCATCGGGTATGTTGTCCGGCAGCTTGAAGGCGTTGAAGGCCGGGATCACCAGATACTCGGCGAAGGCGCCCGGGCGGTTGACGCCGACGCCTATGGTGTTGCGGCACAGATGGGTGCGGCCGGCGCGGCAGTTGCGGCAGTGGCCGCAGGTGATATGGCCTTCACCAGAGACGCGATCCCCCACGGCGAAGCCGCGCACTTCCTGGCCGATGGCGACCACTTCCCCGACGTATTCATGGCCGACCACCATGGGCACCGGGATGGTTTTCTGGGACCAGTCGTCCCAGTTGTAGATGTGGATGTCGGTGCCACAGATGGCGGTCTTGCGGATCTTGATCAGCAGGTCGTTGTGGCCGAGCTCGGGGGCCGGTACGTCCGTCATCCAGATGCCGACTTCTTTGTGCAGTTTGGAGAGTGCTTTCATGGTTGTTCCTTCACGATGAATGCAGAAAAAAGGGGCGTTCGGCCCCTTGATTCAAATCAGATAACGCCGAGTTCACGGCCGATGCGGATGAAGGCATCGATGGCCTTGTCCAGCTGCTCGCGGGTGTGGGCGGCGGACATCTGGGTGCGGATGCGGGCCTGGCCCTTGGGCACGACCGGGAAGGAGAAGCCCACCACATAGATGCCGGCAGCCAGCATGCGGCTCGCCATCTCGGAGGCCAGCTTGGCATCCCCCAGCATCACAGGGATGATGGCGTGATCGGCACCCGCCAGGGTGAAGCCGGCAGCGCTCATACGCTCGCGGAAATACTGGCTGTTCTCTTTGAGGCGAGCGCGCAGCGCGTGGCCCTCCGCCAGCATGTCGATCACCTTGATGGTGGCCGAGACGATGGACGGCGCCAGCGAGTTGGAGAAGAGATAGGGGCGGGAGCGCTGGCGCAGCCAGTCGATCGCCTCCTTCTTGCCCGAGGTGTAGCCACCGGAGGCGCCGCCGAGCGCCTTGCCCAGGGTGCCAGTGATGATGTCGACCCTGTCCAGCACGCCGCAGTATTCGTGGGTGCCGCGGCCGTTCTCGCCGATGAAGCCGACGGCGTGGGAGTCATCCACCATCACCAGGGCATCGTATTTGTCGGCTAGATCGCAGATGGATGTGAGGTCGGCGATGACCCCGTCCATGGAGAAGACCCCGTCGGTGGCGATCAGCTTGAAGCGGGCGCCGTCGGCGTCAGCCTGCTTGAGCTGGGCTTCCAGCTCGGCCATGTCATTGTTGGCATAGCGATAGCGCTTGGCCTTGCACAGCCGCACGCCGTCTATGATGGAGGCGTGGTTGAGGGCATCGGAGATGATGGCGTCTTCGGCGCCGAACAGGGTCTCGAACAGGCCGCCGTTGGCATCGAAGCAGGAGGAGTAGAGGATGGTGTCCTCGGTGCCGAGGAAGGTGGACAGCTTCTGTTCCAGCACCTTGTGATTGTCTTGGGTGCCGCAGATGAAACGCACCGAGGCCATGCCGAAGCCGTGGCTATCCAGCCCCTGATGGGCCGCTTCGATAAGGTCCGGGTGGTTGGCCAGCCCCAGATAGTTGTTGGCACAGAAGTTCAGTACCTGCTCGCCACCCACCGCAATCTGGGCCTGCTGGGCCGAGGTGATGATGCGCTCCTGCTTGTACAATCCTTCCGCTTGGACCTGGCTAAGTTGCTCGGTCAGGTGACGATAGAATCCGTTAGACATCCTCGATCCTCATTGGCTATTTCAGCTGATTATCAACAATGGGCAGTATTTTACTGCAATCTGTTGTGGTGAATTCAAATGATTGTGCTGATGTTCAACAATTGTGAAACAGATCTCACCCTGCTGGTTGGGCCAGTTGGCGGTAATGCTGCTCCAGCTGGCGGATCTGCCCGGCCACCTGGGGCTGTACATAGGGGCGCAGCAGGAACAGCACCCGCAATACCCCCTGATAGAGCAGCGGCTTGGTGATACGGGTATTGGGCGCCTGGGCAATCTGGAACGGGATCCAGCAGGTCACCACCATCTTGATGGTCTGGCCAAGGTCGGGCAGGTCTTCGTCGTTGACGTCAATGATGCCCCCCTCACGCAGGCTCCTGAGCAGGGCAACCACGGAGGAGCGCAACTGCTCCTGGGCCTTGAGGTATTTCTGCTGCAGCGGCTCATCGCGACTCAGGATGTCCGGTAGATTTGCGTAGAAGAAACGGAACTGCCACATCAGATAGAAGATGGCATCCAGGTAGCCCATCAGGTTTTCCAGTTTGATCTCGTTACTGCGCGCCGGGGTGAAGCTCTCGCTCAGGTGGCGGGCGTATTGATCAAAAATCGAGTGGATGATGTCTTCTTTATTCCTGAAGTGGTAATAAAGGTTGCCTGGGCTGATGCCAAGATGGGCGGCAATGTGGTTGGTGGTGATGTTGCGCTCACCCTGATCGTTGAACAGCTCGGTGGCGCTGTGAATGATCCTGTCTCTGGTTTTCATCACTGTTCCCTCTGACGGGCCCGTTGCATCAAGGTCGAATCCCCTTGCGGCCCGTGATAAACTTTTCGGCAATTTCAAATTGGCTCACTATACACAGCTTTAACAAGCAGTCACACGTGACCATCAACGTACGCGAGGCAAACTCCATGATCGTAGTAACTGGCGGTGCTGGCTTTATCGGCAGCAATCTGGTCAAGCAGCTGAACGCTCAAGGACGGACCGATATCGTGGTCATCGATGACCTGACCGACGGCACCAAGTTCGTCAACCTGGTCGATCTGACCATTGCCGATTACATGGATAAGGATGAGTTCCAGGCGCGGATCGTCTCCGGTGACGAGTTTGAAGAGTGGGACGACGGTATTGAGGTGATCTTCCACGAAGGTGCCTGCTCCGCGACCACAGAGTGGAACGGCAAGTTCATCATGGAGGTCAACTACGAGTACTCCAAGGATCTGTTCCACTACTGCATCGAGCGGGAAATCCCGTTCATCTACGCCTCATCCGCTGCGACCTACGGTGGCCGCAACGACAACTTCATCGAAGATCCCAAGTTCGAGCAGCCACTCAACGTCTATGGCTACTCCAAGCAGCTGTTCGACCAGTACGTGCGCCGCTGGATGCCGGAGATCAACTCCCAGGTCGTGGGTCTGAAGTACTTCAACGTCTACGGTCCGCGCGAGCAGCACAAGGGCTCCATGGCTTCCGTCGCCTTCCACCTCAATACCCAGGTGAAGAAGGGCGAGAATCCCAAGCTGTTCGAAGGCTGTGACGGTTTCCCGAACGGTGGTCAGATGCGTGACTTCATCTATGTGGATGACGTCTGCAAGGTGAACCTCTGGTTCTGGCAGAACCCGCAGCACTCCGGCATCTTCAACTGCGGTACCGGTCGTGCCGAGCCGTTCCAGAACGTGGCCGAAGCCGTTATCCAGCATCATCAGAAAGGGGCTATCGAGTACATTCCCTTCCCGGATCACCTCAAGGGTCGCTATCAGAGCTTCACCCAGGCAGACATGACCAGGCTGCGCGGTGTCGGTTATGACGCCGAGTTCAAGACAGTAGCCGAGGGCGTGGCTGACTACATGGCCTGGCTCAACCGCTAACGGGTGAGCACAAGGCGGCAGTGTTGCGCGCAAAACCGGAAGCAGGCACTCGCCAGCTTCCGGTTTCTGGCGTCTGTTACGGCTTGCCGTTCCTCTCTTATCTACCGGGTAACCGCGCGATGAACATATTGATGGCACTCTCCCAGCTCGAAGTGACGGGAGCTGAGGTCTATGCCACCACGGTCGGTAACGAATTGACCCGGCGTGGTCACAACGTCTTTTACGTTTCAGACACGCTGACCAAGCCCACTCTGGGTGCGGTGTTCAAGCTGCGTTTCAACAAGCGCAGCATACTGCGCCGCTTCTGGCATGTGTTTTATCTCATCTACCTCATCAAGAAGCATCACATCCAGTTGGTGCATGCGCACTCCCGAGCCTCCGGCTGGAGCAGCTATGTGGCCTGCAAGCTGACCGGTACGCCGATGATCACCACGGTTCATGGCCGTCAGCCGGTGCACGCCTCCCGCAAGGCTTTCCATGCCCTCGGGTTCAGGGCCGTGGCCGTCTGCGAGGATATTGCCCACCAGATCATCGACAATCTGGGGGTGGATCCGGCCATAGTGCAGGTGCTGCGCAACGGCATCGAGACTGACAAGTTTCAGCCAGTGCCGGCCCCGCACAACGCCAGGCCGGTGATCGCCATCATTGGCCGGTTGAGCGGGCCCAAGGGCGAGCTCTGCTATCGCCTGCTGGACGAGGTGCTGGATCTGGATGCCTGTCAGGTTCGGGTGGTGAGCGGCAGCCAGCTGCCCGAGCGTTTCCACCGCTTCCAGAAGCAGGTCGATTTCGTCGGTTATGTGGATGATGTGCCTGCGCTGATGGCGCAATGCGATTTGGTGATCGGTGCAGGCCGGGTGGCGATGGAGGCGTTGCTGTGCGGGCGTCCCGCGTTTGCCATCGGCGAGGCCAAGGCCATCGGACTGGTGACCGAGCACAATCTGGATGAAGCGCTGGCCAGCAACTTCGGCGATATCGGCCCCCAGGACCTGGCGATCGATTTTGCCGCACTGAAGGCGCAGATTGCCCCGGCCCTGGCCAGTGGCACCGTCTCTGATGCTGTCCGTCAGCGCATTCAGGTCGAGTATGGCTTGGCGGGAGTCGTCTCCGGCCTAGAATCCATCTATCAGGATGCCGTGGTTGAGACCCTGCGCCGCGAGATGCCTGTCATCATGTACCACCGCTTCATCGAGCATGACAGCGAGAAGGGGGTGCACGGCACCTGGATGCCGATTGCCATGTTCGAGAAGCATCTTCGTTTAATGCAATTGCTGGGTTATGAAACTCTGACCTTCCGCGATCTGGCGGACAAGGGCTTCATTCACCGCCTGCAGTACGGCAAGAAGTACCTGATGATTACCGCCGATGACGGCTATCAGGACAACCTGACCCGCATGCTGCCACTGCTGGAAAAATACGGTTACAAAGCAGTGGTATACGTGGTCACGGGAGAAGGTTATAACCGCTGGGATGTGGAGCATGCGAGCAACCCGGACACCCGGGTTGACCTGATGAATGGCGAGCAGCTCAAGGCGCTGACAGCCTCCGGCCATGTGGAGATCGGCGGTCATACTCTGACCCATCCCAGGCTTAGCAAACTTGCACCCGATCAGCAAGCTCATGAAATGAGAGAAAATAAACGGCAACTTGAGGCCTTACTTGGTCACTCTTTGCTGTCGTTCGCCTACCCTTATGGGGATATGGATGAGAGCGCCAAGTTGCAGGCGCAGGCCGCAGGCTACCGTTTTGCCGTGGCGACCAACAGCGGGCCCAGAGCCATGCACCAGGACCCTTTCCGGATCCGCCGCATCGCCATTTTCCCTCGTACCGATGTTTTTGGCCTGTGGCGCAAAATCCGGGGTAACTATGTCTTCAGGAAATAATGATTGATGCCCATCAGAAGCCTTGATCTGCTCGATAGAACCACCACTGCTCTGTTTGCGCTGACCATCCTATTCTCTTTTTGTGGCTTGTTTCTGGCCCCTGCCGGCCAGAGCATTCAATCCAATCTACTGGCCGTGACCGGCATATTCGGTTTGTTGAATTACTTTGTCGGCAAACAACGGGATGTCGGGCTCAAAGACCGTCGCATTCTCTGGGGGCTGCTGGTCTATGCCGCCATGATCTTCATGAACCGGTTGATCCACGGTGATCAATACGGGGTCATGCGCGGGCTGTTTTATGTTGTCGTCTTTGCTCTGATGATACCGCGCAAGCCGATCCTGTTGATGCTGGGTTATCTGGCCATCGTTCTGGGCGGGATGGGATTGGGCATCCTCGGCATCTGGCAGCATCAGCACGGCATTGCCAGAGTGGAAGGCTTTACCAACGCGATTCTCTTTTCGCAGGCGGCGCTGACGTTGTCAATTCTCAACTGGTTTGTCTTTCAGCAGGGGCAGCTGCCTTACTGGTTGAAGGGCAGTGCTCTGGTTGGCCTGATTGCGGCCATGTTTGCGCTTTATCTCTCCCAGAGCCGGGGAGTCTGGCTCGCCTTCGGGGTCATTCTTGCCTATGTCATCTGTTACAAGGCCTATTTCAAGCCGTGGAAATACGTTGCGGTAGCCATATTGTGTACGGCCACAACGGGAGCCATTTATCATACCAATCAGCTGGTTCAGGTTCGGGTAGCGGAGGCGGTTTCGGATATCAACTCGGCAGAAAAGGGCTCGTACGATTCATCGTGGGGTCTGCGTGTTATTGCCTGGCAGAGTGCCTGGCTGGGTTTTTTGGATTCACCTGTGGCGGGAGTAGGCACGGATGGCTTCGACGCATTGAAACAAACCCAGGTCAATAATCATCAGATATCTCCCCTGATATTTAATCCGGCGCTGGTCCACTCGCATAATCAATATATGCAGAACCTGGTGGTTCGAGGCGGTATCGGATTTGTTGCACTGGTTATATTTCTTGGCCTGCCGCTCTATTTTGCCGCGAAAAATATAAACAGGACTTCTGCAGGGGTACTGGTTCCCCTCGCGTTTGCGATTAATTCGCTAAGCGATGTTCCGTTTGAACATCAAGGGGTGCTCTATTTGTATACGCTCAGCCTGGTTTTCATCTGGTTTGCCCACGAGTTTGAAAAGGATACCTGTACGTCATGATTCCGGTTTTTGTCATCAGTTTGGCTCGCAGCGTTGAGCGGCGGGCGATGGTTGTACAGCAGATGGCGCATCTGGGCATCAATTTCGAGTTCGTAGATGCGACCGATGGGAAAGCATTGAGCAGCGCGGAACTTGCCAAGGTTGACTTGGAGCTGGCCAAAGAAGTGTGTGGCCATGAGCTGAGTTTTGGCGAGATTGGCTGTGCCATGAGCCATATCCGGGTTTATGAGCTCATCGTCGCCGAGGGAATTGATCGCTGCGTGGTGTTGGAAGATGACATTTACCTGCACATGCACAGCAAGGCGATCATCGAGACGATAGTGCGCTCCTGCCATTCTGAGATCGTCTTCCTGCATCATGGCAAAGCCAAGCGCTGGCCAATTCTCTCCTCTTTGCCGGGTGGTTATCGGCTTGCCAGATATCTGACACCGAGTCGCACCTCCAGGAGAGGGATCCTGTCGACCGCAGGGTATGTTCTGACCTTGGCTGGGGCGAAGAAATTATTGCAGTGTGCTTATCCGCTGCGTATGCCTTCCGATTATCTGACCGGTCGCCTGCAGCTTAATGGCCTGGCTGCCTCCGGTGTTGAGCCCTGTTGCCTGGATGTGGATCTCTTTACCACCACGATTGATGATCGGGCTTACGGCCACTATCTGGAATAGGCGGGTTGTCCTGGCCGGGATTGGGATCAGTAAACACCCCTGCTGTTCTGGTCGGCGAAGTGGGGCCATACATGCTGGATAATCTATGAATTTCAAAAAGTTGCTTACCCATTCCATTGCCAAGTGGGTCATTGGCAGCCAGCCTGCTGCCCTCCCGAGCCCCGTCGGAACAGAAGTGGCAAGCGTGCTGCTGGTCGGTTATGACGCCATCGGCGATTTCATTCTGTCATTGCCGGCCATTGCGCAGCTCAGGCGCCTGTATCCAGCCGCCCGATTTGACCTCGTGTGCAGCCAGCGCAATGCGCTGCTGGCGGCATCTGTGCCCGGTATTGATCAATGCCATGTGCTCACCCTGAACGACACCCTGTTGCCAGCGGGCATGTGGTGCAAACTGCGCGAGCTCAGGCAACGGCACTATGACGTGGTCATCAACCTGTTCGATGAGCCTGACGATATCGCCATGGCCAAGCTGTTGTTGCTGGCCAATGGTCGATTGCAGTCATTGCCCCTGCGCTTCAAGAGCGAACAGCAGCAGAAGTTGCTGCCGCTGTTCAACGAAAAGGCCATCATAGTGCCGTCACGCCCGATCCGGGATCATTTCGTCTATCGCATGCTCAGCGTGGCGGGGGATCAAGCGGACGTGCCGGTCACCATACCATCGCCCTGCAATGAACGGCTGGATACCAGTGGCTATGGGCGTTATCTGCTGGTCAATCTGACCGGCAGTCAGGTGGGCAATTCGATGGCGAATGAGCAAATCAACGGCATTCTGGCTCAATTGCCTGTGTATGCTGGGGTTTCCTATCTGGTCTTCTCCAGGTGCCCTTTGGCATGCCAGCGGCAGGATATGACAGCCCTGTTTCCCGACACCATTCTCGATGCGGCAAAGATTATCAAGGATGCGCAGGGTGTCATCTCGACCGATACCTCCATCATCCATATCTCGTCTTCGTTCGGGGTGCCCACCCTGGTGTTGATGAACAACGAGTCCTGGCGCGATGCCTTTATTCCACTCTCTGGCCGCAATATCATCCTGAGATCGACCACGGACAACCTTTCCGCCCTTTCGCCTGTCGAGATCAGCCGTCAGGTCGATGCCTTGATGGCGCTCTAGTTGCGTCAGACTGTTATCATACCTTCCCAATTCAACGGCCATCCTGGTGGATTCATGTCATTAATCAACGACCTGCAACTCAAACGTGACATTCTTCGCCGCAAGATGGGACGGTTCCTGTTTGATCGAAAACGGCCCGAACCTACCAGGGAGAGCGAGGGAAAAGTCGTCCTGCTGCGCTGGGATGCCAAACTGGGCGATGCGATCGTCTCGTCCTGGGTGGCCCGCGAACTAAAGTGGGTCAACCCGGAGCGTGAGGTGTGGATCGTGACAACGGCAGCCATGGCTCCCCTGTTTCGCGATCATTTCGGCATGGATAGGGTCATCGAGGTGCCCAAGCGCCCCGGTTATTGTCAACTCAGGCGGCTGGCACAGTCACTGGGGGAGGTCGGTTGCCTGGTTCATTTTGGCAAGATGTTGAAGATGAAGGATATCTTTTTCATCAGCCAGGTCAGGGCAGATTGGGTCGCCGGCATGGACGATGCCCTGCAGGCCATCAATCTCAAGCTGGGAGCCGCGTCCAGCGGCATGCACTTCTCCGACAAGTTTGCCCTGCTGTTGAATCGACTCGGGGTGGCAGACCCGGATCGGCGCTACATCATCCCCGCTTTGGGTCAGGAAGCGTCGGTTGCGAGCTGGTGGCCAGATGATGTCGTGCTCTGCTTCAACCCTTATGGCAGTGGCAGTTCCCGCCGTCTGAAGCCTGAGCTGATCCGGCAGATGTTGGAGAGGATGCTGGACGCCTGCCCATTTGCCATCTGTCTGCTTTATCCACCGGGCATGGAGGCGGAAGTCGCGGGGATCCGGGCTGGACTCTCCCGACCCGAGCGCATGGTATTGTCACCCGATGCACCCTCGCTGGCGGGCCTGTTTGCCCAGTTGCGTCAGAGTCAGGGCCTCATCTCGGTGGACACGGCGACCATACATATCGCGGCCGGGCTGGAGCAACCCATTCTGGGTCTCTACAACCCGGATATAGGGGGTGGCAACGAGAATTTCATGGAGTGGCATCCCAACTCCCCGTCAGCGACCGTCCTGTTCTCGGAGAATCTCCGCGAACAGGACATCAACTCTCTCAACCTGACCGAGTTCGACCGGCTATTCAGGCAGTGGCTGCTTGCCAATCAGGCAGCGCTGTCAGTCGGGCAATCACCAGCTCGGGTGTGATGGCGCGCAACAGGGTGTCATCGATGAAGTCTTTCTCCGCATTTTGCGGCAGCTGGAAGGTCGGCCCCTTGGCATCGAAGATATCGATGGCCTGATAGCGGGGGTGGTTGACCGGATTGGCGATGATCTTGTCGCCGCCGGGGGCCACTATGGTCAGCAGGGGCAGGTCTATGGCCTGGGCCATGTGGCGGGGGCCGGTATCGTTGCCGACAAACAGCTGGCAATGGGCAAACAGCCCCACCAGTTCTCGTACCGAGCGGGTCTTGATCTGATCAAACACGCTGGCCTGCAAGGCGGCAGGCAGCAGCGGCTTGAGACCGCGGTTGTACTCCTCTTCTCCCGGCCCGCAGTAGATAAGGATCTGGGCGTTGTGCTGTTCGATGAGCCACTGGGCAACCTGGGCGAAGCAGTCGATGGGCCAGCGCTTGTAGTGCCCCAGCGAGTTGACGCCCATGGCGATCAAGGGCCGTGCGAGATCGACGCCGGCCGCCTGCAAGGTTTCCCGTCCCTGCTGTTTCTCCTCTTCGCTCAGCCAGAGATGGTAATTGCGATCTTCTTTGGCCAGTTTGAGCGGCTTGAGCAGCGAGAAGCGGTCGTCGATCAGGGTACTGTTGCCCTGGAATTCGGTGTCTTTGCGAAAGCGCACTATGCGGTTGTGGCCGAGCCGCCAGGGGAAGGAGTCAAATCCTATCCGCAACCTGGCGCCGGAGAAGAGGCAGGTCAGCAGGCCTATCATCTGGCCCTGGCTGTTGACCACCACGTCATAGTGTTCGCGGCGGATAGCCAGCAGCAGGTCTTTCATGTAGCGCCAGTCGTTGCGCCTGGCTTTCTCTATGATGAGGAGTCGATCGATATTGGGATTGCCCTGCGCCATACCCGCGCAATAATCCATGACCAGATAGTGAACTTCCCCGGTTGGATCGTTCTGCTTGAGGTTGTTGCACAGCGCGGTGGAGATCAGCACATCCCCTATCTGTTTGGTTTGTACTACAAGGTATTTCATAAGGCAGGCCTCAATAGAGGTCGTTGTTGAGCATCAGCGTGACAGCATACCGCACAAGCGAGTCAGATGCTGTCGGTCAGGAATGAAAATCCGATCTGGCTCAAGCCAAGGGTAGTGTGGTGCAGGCCTGGAGTAGAAGCCCGTCGTTGACGGGCTTCTTGCATCCATCACTCTATGTTCTGGATCTGCTCGCGCATCTGCTCGATGAGCACCTTCAGCTCGACGGCAGACTGGGTCACCTCGGCGTTGATGGACTTGGAGCCCAGCGTGTTCGACTCGCGGTTGAACTCCTGCATCATGAAGTCGAGACGGCGGCCACAGGCGCCACCCTTCTTCATGATCTTGACGGTTTCGCTGATGTGCATCTCCAGGCGATCCAGCTCCTCGGCCACATCGATCTTCTGGGCCAGCAGCACGATTTCCTGCTCGATACGGGCCGGATCCAGTTCCACCTTGGCTTCGGTCAGGCGATCGGTGAGCTTCTGGCGCTGCCACTCGATGATCTGCGGCAGGTGTATGCGCACCTTCTTCACTTCCACCTGGATGCCGTCCAGACGCTGCTGGATCAAGTTCTTGAGATTGGCCCCTTCGCTGGCGCGGGAGGCGATGAAGTCTTCCATGGTCTGGTCAAACCCGCCGAGCAGCTCGGTGGCAACCGCGTCCATGTCCTGCTCGGCGGCGGCCATGACACCCGGCCAGCGCAGCACGTCGACCGGGTTGAGCTGGCCTTGGCCCGCTTCTTTCATTACCCAGTTGGCGCTGTCGATGATGAGCCTGGCCAGCTCTTCATTGATGTGCAGCTGGCTGGCGGCAGCCTGAGCGGCTTCGAAACGCAGGTTGCACTCCACCTTGCCGCGTTGCAGCTTGGCACGGAAACGCTCACGCAGCACCGGCTCCAGGCTGCGCAGTTGCTCCGGCAGACGGATATAGGTTTCCAGATAGCGCTGGTTGACCGAACGAATTTCCCAAACGGCTGTGCCCCAGTCGCCCTTGAATTCCTTGCGGGCGTAGGCGGTCATGCTGTGAATCATTGATTGTTCCGGGCTTGATGAAGTGTGCGGCCAGTATACTCAGCCAGACTTGTCCCGTCAGCCATAGCCGTGGCTTTAGAACCCGTTCCGGCTTTTGTGGGACAGTGTTGAGCCGGGCCCGGTGCTGCCCCGGCTCATGAACGAGGGTGATGGACGCAGGTTTCTGCGTGCTTCCTCACCGCTGAGATGACGGCTCACGACCGATGATGAACGGCTTCTTAGCGGCTGATATTTGGGGCTGGATCACTTATACTCCTTCGCCAATTTGAGCCAGCCCAGAGGTCCGTTCCATGTCACGTCCAAGCGATCGCAGTGCCGCGCAACTTCGCCCGGTTACCATTACCCGCAATTTCACCAAACATGCAGAAGGCTCAGTGCTGGTGGAGTTCGGTAACACTCGCGTGCTCTGCACCGCCAGCGTCGACACCAGCGTTCCGCGCTTCCTGAAAGGGAAGGGTCAGGGTTGGGTCACCGCCGAATATGGCATGCTGCCGCGCTCCACCCATTCGCGCATGAACCGTGAAGCCGCCGCCGGCAAGCAGAGTGGCCGCACCCTGGAGATCTCCCGTCTGATCGCCCGCTCCCTGCGTGCTGCCGTCGATCTGACCGCGCTGGGCGAGCACTCCATCACGGTGGACTGCGACGTGCTGCAAGCCGATGGTGGCACCCGCACCGCCGCCATTACCGGTGCCTGTGTGGCCCTGGTGGACGCGCTGAACTGGATGGTAGGCAAGGGCATGCTCAAGCAGAGCCCGCTCAAGCAGATGATTGCCGCCGTCTCCGTCGGCATGTATCAGGGCGAAGCCATCTGTGATCTGGAGTACATCGAAGACTCCGCCGCCGAGACTGACATGAACGTGGTGATGACCGAAGATGGTCGCATCATCGAGGTGCAGGGCACCGCGGAGGCGGAACCCTTCACCCATGAGGAGCTGCTGGCGATGCTGGGGCTCGCCAAGGGCGGCATTGAAGAGATCATTGGGCTGCAGAAGCAGTCGCTTTCATAATTTTAAAAACGCGGCATTGACCGCGTTTTTTTATACCCCACACAAGTAAACGACAAGCCAAGCAAGGAGCCAGAATGAAAGCCTACCAGCGTCAATTTATCGAGTTCGCCCTGGAGAAACAGGTCCTCAAATTCGGTGAATTTACCCTGAAATCCGGTCGTAAAAGCCCCTACTTCTTCAACGCCGGTCTGTTCAACAGCGGTCGCGATCTGGCCCGCCTCGGCCGCTTCTATGCCGCCGCCCTGATGGATGCCGGCATCGAGTTCGATGTGCTGTTTGGCCCGGCCTACAAGGGGATCCCCATCGCCTCCGCCACCGCCGTGCAGCTGGTGGAGCAACACGACGTGGATGTGCCCTGGTGCTTCAACCGCAAGGAGGCCAAGGATCACGGTGAAGGCGGCAATCTGGTGGGCAGCCCGCTCAAGGGGCGCATCATGCTGGTGGATGACGTCATCACCGCCGGTACCGCCATCCGTGAATCCATGGATCTGATCCAGGCCAACGGCGCCTCCCTGGCCGGGGTGCTGATCGCGCTGGACCGTCAGGAGAAGGGCAAGGGCGAGCTCTCTGCCATTCAGGAGGTGGAGCGTGACTACGGCGCCCACATTATCGCCATCATCCAGATGAGCGACCTGATCCAGTATCTGGAAGAGAAGCAGGCGGAGCGGCCGGAACTGGCCGAGCAGCTGGTTGCCATGCAGGCTTATCGCGCCCAGTACGGTATCTGATCGCCGGCTGCTCTTATAAGGCGTGACGTCAATACGGCGGCGCCCGTCGCCTGTCCGGGGGATCCGGCAGGGGGCGGGCGCCGTTTTTTCATGTTTAAAAAAGTGCGTGTCGTGGCTTGAGCTTACCCTTACAGTAAAGGTTAGGGTTTAGCGGTCGGCAGCCAGTTTGGCCGATTGGTTCCGAGGAGGAACAGCATGAGCACCCAACTTCAACCCCCCATTCATCTGCAACTGCCGCTCAGCGGCATGAGCTGCGCCAACTGCGCCAGCCGCATCAGCACAGCCCTCAACCAGCTCGATGGCGTGACGGCCACCGTCAACTTCGCGCTGGAGCAGGCGGCCATCGAGCTAGGTGACCCGGCCCGCTTGCCCGAGGTACTCGACAGCATCACGGGGCAGGGTTACGGCTACGGCCAAGAGACCCTCTCCTTCCAGATCAGCGGCATGACCTGTGCCGGTTGCTCCGCACGTCTCAACAAGATGCTGGCGGCGCTGCCGGGCGTGCTCTCGGCCGAGGTCAATTTCTCCATCGAGCAGGCCCGTATCGAGCTGGTGCCCGGCATGCAGACCCCGGCCTCGTTGCGCGAGCAGATAGAGGCGCTCGGCTTTGGTGCCCAGCTGGCACAGGGCTCGGCCAGTGCGCGCCGCCAACAGTTGCAGGCGCGTGAAGAGCAGGAGGCCGCCACCGCGCACAAGGCGCTGATCCAGGTTGTTATTTCGGCCCTGCTGACCCTGCCGCTGCTGGTGGGCATGATCGCCATGGCGGGGCTGCTGCCCTGGCATATGCCCGCCTGGCTGGAGCTGGTGCTGGCCACCCCGGTGCAGTTCTGGATTGGGGCCCGTTTCTATCGCGGCGCCTGGCTCGCCCTCAAGAACCGCGCGGCCAATATGGATGTGCTGGTGGCGACCGGCACCAGTGCCGCCTACTTCTACAGCCTCTACCTGCTGCTGACGCTGGGGATGGCCGCCAGCGGCAAGCTCTATTTCGAGGCGAGCGCCATCATCATCACGCTCATTTCGTTGGGCAAACTGCTGGAGGCCCGCGCCCGCCGCAGCACCCAGTCCGCCATTCGCGAACTGATGGCGCTGCGGCCGGAAACCGCTACCGTCTGGCGTGGCGAGAGCTGGCAGAGCCTGGCCATCGACGAGGTGCTGCGCGGTGACAGGCTGCGGGTGCTGGTGGGCGAGCGGGTGCCGGTGGATGGCAAGATAGTGAGCGGCGAGAGTGAGCTGGATGAATCCATTCTCACCGGCGAGAGCCTGCCGGTGCCGCGGGGTATCGGGGAGAGCGTGCTGGGCGGCGCCATCAACCGCTCCGGCGTGCTGGAGATCGAAGCCACCACAGTGGGGGAGGATTCCAGCCTCAGCAAGATCATCGCCCTGGTGGAGAGCGCCCAGATGGGCAAGGCCCCGCTGCAACAGCTGGTGGACAAGGTGTCCGCCGTGTTCGTGCCTGTGGTGATGGCCATAGCCCTGTTCACCCTGCTGGTGTGGTACGCCATCGGCAACGACTTCGGTCAGGCGCTGCTGGCCGCCGTGGCCGTGCTGGTGATCGCCTGTCCCTGCGCGCTGGGGCTGGCGACGCCGGCAGCCATAGTGACAGGCACCGGGGTGGCTGCTCGCCACGGCATTCTGATCAAGGATGTGGATACCCTGCAGAAGGCCCACGCCATCAAGGCGCTCATCTTCGACAAGACAGGCACGCTCACTCAGGGGCGGCCCGTGCTGGCGAGCTGGAGCGGCAATGACGAGCAACTGCGCCTGGCAGCCGCCTTGCAGCAGGCGAGCGAGCATCCGCTGGCACTGGCCATGCGTGAGGCGGCTGGCGCAGACGTGGTGCTGCCCCAGCCGGAGGAGGTCGAGGTGCGGGTCGGTGCCGGGATCAAAGGCCTGGTGGCGGGTCATGAGGTAGCCATCGGCAACGCCTCTTTGCTGGCTCAGCTCGGGATTGAGCAGCCGCAGCAGGATGAACAGCCTGCCGACGGTGCGACCCGGGTCTGGGTCGCCATCGACGGCGTAGCCGTCGGCATAGCCGCCCTGGCCGATACCCTGAGGCCGGAGAGCCCGGAAGCCATCGCCACCCTGCGCCAGCGCGGCATCGCCAGCTGGCTGGTGAGCGGTGATGCGCCGGCACCCGTGGCCCATATCGCCGCCAAGCTGGGGCTGGACGGGGCGTTCGACTCTGTGCTGCCGGCCGGCAAGGTAGACAAGGTGGAGGCGCTGCGCGCACAAACCAGCGGGCTGGTGGCCATGGTGGGGGACGGGGTGAACGACGCTCCTGCGCTGGCGGCGGCGGACGTGGGCATCGCCATGGGCTCAGGCTCGGACGTGGCGATGGAGACGGCCTCCATCACCCTCATGCGATCGGATCCGCGGCTGGTGGCCGATGCCATCGACATCTCGGCGGCCACCTGGCGCACCATACAGCAGAACCTGTTCTGGGCCTTCGTGTTCAACATCATCGGCATTCCGCTGGCGGCACTGGGCTATCTCAGCCCCGAGCTGGCAGGCGCGGCCATGGCCCTGAGCAGCATCACCGTATTGAGCAATTCCCTGTTACTGAAACGCTGGCAGCCCAAGGCGGGCACCCATGCCGGCGCTCACCTGGATTCGTAAGGAGTCATCAATGAACATCAGCAAGGTTGCCAAGGCCACGGGGCTGACCGCTAAGACCATACGTTACTACGAGAGCATCGGCCTCATCTCGGCGCCGGTACGCAGCGATAACGGCTATCGCAGCTACACGGAAGGGGCGCTGCGGGAGCTGCGCTTCGTCAAGCGGGCGCGGGAGACAGGCTTCAATCTGGAGGAGTGCCAGGAGCTGCTGGCGCTCTACCGGGACGAGCACAGGACCAGTGCCCAGGTGAAGAAGCTGGCACAGGAGAAGATCGTCGATCTGCGGGCCCGCATCGCCGGCTTGCAGGCCATGCTGGCCTCCCTCGAGGGGCTGGTCTGCTGCTGCCACGGGGATGAAAGCCCCGAGTGTCCCATCCTGGACGAGCTGGAGCGCGGCTGACCAACCGCTTAATAACGGACGTTTTATTGTTGGCCCGGAAGGGGTAGTGGTAGACTGTGCGGCTCTTGTACAGGGAGTACGCAGTTGACTCAGAGTGTGACACGTCAGGTGAAGCAGGCCATCATGGCCCAGCTCTATACTCACGCCTCATTCAGCCTGCCTTGCCTGGGTCTGCTGGCGCTCGGCTGGAGCCTGTTGTTCCACGATTACCTGCCCGCCGGCGAGGCGCTCGGCTGGCTGGCACTGGTCAGCCTGCTGCTGCTGTGTCGCGGCTGGCACCTGCGCTGGCGTCAGCCCAGGCTGGCGCAGATCCCCTTGCCGGTGCTGGAGCGCGAGCTCTTTATCGGGGTCACCATCACCTCCATCATCTGGGCGCTCGGCGTGCTGCTCTACATGGACAAGCTGCCCGACACCTATCGCGCCGCCATGATGATGCTCTCCAGCCTGATCCTCACCGGCAGTGCCATCATGCTGTTTGGCAGCCGCCGCTCCCTCTACGGCGCCGTCTTGCCGCTCGGGCTCGCCATGCTCTTCGAGCTGGGGGCCGGCAACGAGCAGGAGCGGATCGTCTCCTGCATGCTGGCTGGCTATCTGTTTGTCTTTTTGCCGACCCTGCTGCGCCGTCTGCGGCGGGATCAGGTCGCCTCCCTCTATCACCGTTTCTCCAACGCCGATCTGGTGGCCGAGCTGAAGGCGGTCTCAGAGCACCTCAAGCTCACCTCCCGGCTGGATGGCCTGACCGGCATCGCCAATCGCGCCCATCTGGATTACAGCCTGGAGCGGGCCTGGCGCCGCTGTCATCGTGCCAGGGCGCCCCTGTCACTGGTGCTGGTAGATGTGGATTACTTCAAGCAATTCAACGATCTATATGGCCATCAGCTGGGGGATGAGTGCCTGCAGCGGGTGGCGGGCCTGCTGGCCGAGGTGCAGCGCCGCGAGGATGATCTCGCCGCTCGCTACGGCGGGGAGGAGTTTGCCCTGCTGCTGCCCTGTACCAGCATGCAGGGAGCGTTGCAGATAGCCGAAAACGTGCGGGTGGCGCTCAAGGAGCTGGGCATTCCCCACCAGAAATCCCTGGTTTCCGGCCGGGTCAGTTGCAGCTTCGGGGTGGCGACCCTGGTGCCGGATCAGAGCGGCTCCATCGCCGAGCTTATCCAAAAAGCGGATGCGGCCCTCTATCAGGCCAAGCATAATGGGCGGGATCGTATCGAAGTAGCCTTGATGGGTAAGGTTGCCTGAGTTTCACATGACAGATTTAAAGAGGTTGTCTATGCAATGTCATCGTATCGAAGAGCTGCTGGAGTTGTTGCAGCCTGCCTGGATCAAGGAACAGGACCTCAGCCTGGTGCAGTTCGTGGCCAAGCTGGCGGCGGAAGCCGGCTATGAGGGTGCCTTGTCCGACCTGACCGACGACATGCTGATCTACCACCTCAAGATGCGGGAGTCCGACAAGCAGGCGATGATCCCCGGCCTGGCCAAGGATCATGTACCCGACTTCAAGGAAGCCCTGCTCAAGGCGCGCGGCATCAAGTAAAGATTGCTCCAGCTGGAGCCTTTGGTGGTGTTCAAAGGAATCTCTTAGAAAGGCGTTTCGTCAACTGGCGACACGCCTTTTTTGTTGCTTGAAATTGCGACATCACTCGAACATTAGATACATTTTACCCACACAATTAGCAGGTTGTTTAAGATATAATCCGCCCCATAACAAATAAGGGAGCTGTGTCTTGCAATGGCCGATCATGAAAAAATCGATATCAAGGATGTCACCGGCGATGTAACGGGGACGTACAACCCCAATACCTTCAAAGCCGGCGATGACAGGTTCAATCCCGGCAACCGCATCTACGTGAGGGCGCAACCCGGTTACTGGCAGCGGGTGCGCAAGGCCATGGGCTGGTTCTTCGTGGTGCTCTTCGTCGCCTTGCCCTGGTTGCGTTATGACGGTCGTCAGGCCGTGTTGTTCGATATCGGCCATCAGCAGTTCCACATCTTCGGTGCCACCATCTGGCCGCAGGACCTGACCCTGCTGGCCTGGATCTTCATGATCGCCG
This sequence comes from Aeromonas sp. MR19, assembly GCF_963899305.1. Lineage (NCBI taxonomy): Bacteria > Pseudomonadati > Pseudomonadota > Gammaproteobacteria > Aeromonadales > Aeromonadaceae > Aeromonas > Aeromonas sp. MR19. Next base: position 212,598 of record NZ_CAWQWZ010000051.1, on the reverse strand, counting down.
CTTTCGCGCTCTTCTTCGTGACCACCTTCCTCGGCCGGGTCTGGTGTGGCTATCTCTGCCCGCAGACCGTGTGGACCTTCATGTTCATCTGGTTCGAAGAGAAGCTGGAAGGGGCGGCCAACAAACGGCGCAAGCTGGATGCGGCTCCCTGGAGTGGCGAGAAGCTGGCCCGCAAGGGCGCCAAGCATCTGGCCTGGATCCTGCTGTCGCTGGGCACCGGTCTCACCTTCGTCGCCTACTTCCAGGATGTCTTCCAGCTGGTGCCTGACTTCTTCAGCCTGCAGACGAGCGGCTGGGTCATCTTCTGGGTGCTGTTCTTCGCCGCCTGTACCTACGGCAACGCCGGCTGGATGCGCGCCATCATGTGTATCCACATGTGCCCCTATGCCCGCTTCCAGTCCGCCATGTTCGACAAGGATACCTTCATCGTCGGCTATGACACCAAGCGTGGCGAGACCCGGGGAGCCCGTGCCCGCAAGGCCGATCCCAAGGCGCTGGGGCTGGGTGACTGCATCGACTGCGACCTCTGCGTGCAGGTCTGCCCGACCGGCATCGACATCCGCGACGGCCTGCAGTACGAGTGCATCAACTGCGGCGCCTGCGTCGATGCCTGTGACCAGACCATGGATCGCATGGGCTATCCGAAGGGGCTGATCAGCTACACCACCGAGCACAAGCTGGCCCACAACAGCACCCATGTGGCGCGGCCCAAGCTGCTCGGCTACGGCCTGGTGATGGTCATCATGCTGGGGGTGTTCGTCTACAACGCCATGTCCATCATGCCGATGGGGCTCGATATACTGCGGGATCGCAACCAGCTGTTCCGCGAGAACAGCGAGGGGCTCATCGAGAACACCTACACCCTCAAGATCCTCAACAAGACCCTGCATGCCCAGACCTATCAGCTGGATGTGGAGGGGCTGCCGGAGCACCAGTGGTTCGGTCCGCGCGAAGTGACCCTGAAGGCGGGCGAGATCTACACCCTGCCGGTGAGCGTGGCCGTCGACCCCTTCAACCTGAAGAAGCCGACTCTGGACATCCAGTTCGTGCTCAAGCGGGATGGAACGGCACCGGATGACAGCAAGGGCACACTGCGCCAGGCCAGCAAGTTTATCAGCCGGCTGTGATGCCGGAGAGAGCTGTGGAGGGCCGGTCAGTTCAGGCCCCCAGTGACCGCAGTGATAGCAGGAAAGCGTGGCGCAACCGGTTGGGTTGAACGCCATTGAACCGAGTGGTGATAGACTGGGGCGCAACGGCGCCCCTTTCTTATGGTGGATGACATGCGTTTCAACTATTCCGACCTCAATCCCGATCTCATCATGGACGCGCTGGATCTCAGCGGCCTGCGTATCGACTCCGGCCTCATCGAGCTCAACAGCTACGAGAACCGGGTCTACCAGTTTCAGGACGAGGATCGTCGCCGCTACGTGGTGAAGTTTTATCGTCCCGGTCGCTGGAGCCGGGCCCAGATCCTCGAGGAGCATGAGTTCGCTACGCGTCTCTGGGATGCGGAGATCCCGGTCGCCGCGCCGCTCGCCTTCGCTGGAGAAACCCTGCTGGAGCACGAAGGCTACCCCTTTGCCATCTGGCAGAGCGTGGGGGGCCGCCAGTTCGAGGTGGACAACCTGGATCAGCTGGAGTGGGTGGGGCGCTATCTTGGCCGCATCCACCAGATAGGCGCCAGCCGCCCCTTCCATCACAGGGTCCGGCTGGATGTGGAGAGCATGCTGCACGAGCCGCGTCAGCTGCTGGCGTCCGGCGAATGGCTGCCGAGCGGGCTGGCCAAATCCTTCTTCGGCGTGCTCGACGAGCTGATCAAGCACGTCTGTGACGCCATGACCCTGGATGTGGCACAGATCTCCCTGCACGGCGACTGCCACCCGGGCAACATCCTCTGGCGCGACGGTCCCATGTTCGTCGATCTCGATGACTGCCGTACCGGCCCCGCCATCCAGGATATCTGGATGCTGTTCAACGGCGAGCGTCACGAGCAGCTGATCCAGCTCGATACCCTGCTGGCGGGCTATGAGGAGTTCATGGAGTTCGACTCGCGTGAGCTGGCGCTGATCGAGCCGCTGCGGGCCATGCGCATAGTCCACTACATGGCCTGGCTGGCCCGACGCTGGGAAGATCCGGCCTTTCCACGCCACTTCCCCTGGTTCAATACCGACCACTACTGGCGCCAGCAGATCGCCATACTGCACGACCAGCTGGAAGCGCTCAAGGCACCGCCTCTGACGCTGACGCCGGGGTGGTGACGCAGCAGATCCCCATATCTGCCGCACGACCAGCTGGAAGCGCTCAAGGCACCGCCTCTGACGCTGACGCCGGGGTGGTGACGCAGCAGATCCCCATATCTGCCTGCACGACCCGCTGGAGGCGCTCAAGGCACCGCCTCTGACGCTGACGTCGGGGTGGTGATGCGGCAGATCACCATATCTGCTGCACGACCCGCTGGAGGCACTCAAGGCACCGCCTCTGACGTTGACGCCGGGGTGGTGACGCAGCAGATCCCCATATCTGCCGCACGACCAGCTGGAGGCGCTCAAGGCACCGCCTCTGACGTTGACGCCGGGGTGGTGAGCAAAGGGAGATACGGTTGGCCGTTGGCATATACCCAGCGATTGTCAGCCGATGGCGCTCCCTGCCGTTGAGCCTGCCGGTGTGGTCCTTTGCCATTGACGCCGACATGGCGACACAATAGGCTTGGCACTGCTTCGGTTCGCCGGGCGTGCCTCACAGTGATCCCTTAACAGGAAACGTCATGAAAAAAGTACTATTTTTCCTCGCTGCCATGCTGATGATCCCCATGGTTCACGCCGCCCCCGAGTTCAAGGAAGGCGTTAACTACGACGTGGTCAAACAGACGGGTAGCGCCCAACCTGAAGTGCTGGAGTTCTTCTCCTACTACTGCCCCCATTGCGCCAAATTCGAGCCGATTGCCGCGGATCTGAAGAAGAATCTGCCGGAAGGCGTGCCGATGAAGAAAAACCCGGTGGCCTTCCTGGGCCGCGAGATGGGTCCGGAGATGCAGCGTGCCTACGCCGTTGCCAGCCTGCTGAATGTTGAAGGCAAGCTGACCCCGGCCATCTTCGACAAGATCCACACCCAGCGTCAGTACCCGCAGAGCCGTACCGACGTGAAGCAGATCTTCGTGGACAACGGCGTGCCGGCCGAAGAATTCGACGGTGCCGTCGACAGCTTCGCCGTCTCCGGCATGGTCTCCCAGTTTGACCGCAACACCGAGAGCTACAACATCCGCGGTGTGCCGGCCTTCCTGGTCAACGGCAAGTACATGGTGAAGATCGAATCCATTACTTCCCAGGAGCAGTTCAACCAGCTGGTGAAATTCCTGCTGGCCAAGAAAGACTGATGATTGCCTGACCTCATGAAAAAAGCCCGCCGGTGCGAACCGGCGGGCTTTTTGTTTTTTTGGGCCTGAGTCTGGTCAGCATGGCACCGACCAGGAACCCGGCCTCAGATCTGGCAGTCCCGCTGGGAGGGCACGGGGCGCGGCAACCGGGAGTGGCGGCTGATCCCCTCCGCCAGCCAGACCAGCAGCAGGATGGCCAGGATCAGGGTGGACGCCTGATCGTAACGGAACAGGCTGAGCGACACATAGAGCTGCTGCCCCAGCCCGCCTGCACCCACCACCCCGAGTATGGTGGCGGCCCTCAGGTTCATCTCGCCGCGATAGAGGCTGTAGGCCAGCCACTGGCGTGACACCAGTGGAAACAGACCGTACCAGAAACTGGCAACGGGGCCTGAGCCGCTCAACTGCAGGGCGAGGCGAGGGCTCTGATCCGCGTTCTCCAGCGTCTCCACGAACAGCCTGGCCAGCACGCCCGTGGTGTGCAGGGTGAGCGCCAGTATGCCCGCCACCGGCCCCAGCCCGACCGCGATCACCAGCAGGCTGGCGAAAATGAGCTCGGGCACGGATCGCAGCAGGTTGAACAACAGCCGCAGCGGCCAGCAGTGGCGCGCGAGGCAGGCCAGCGGCAGCGCCAGCAGGGCGCTCAACAGGGTACTCAGCAGCGCCATCTGCACCGTATCGAGCAGGCCGGTGCCGACCGTCAGCAGGAAGGGGGGTGACCAGTCCGGTTGCAGAAACTCGCCGATGAACTGACCCAGTCCGCCGAGGGAGAAGCTCAGCATGCGCCAGTCGAGCTGGTGGAACGCCATGGCGCTGGCCAACCCCAGGCAGGCCAGCAGTTGCAGGCCGGGGGAGCGGGTGTGGCGCAGCCAGGCGCTGAGGCCATCCGCCAGGGCCACCAGCAGGATGAAGGCCAGCAGCAGGGTCACCACCTCGCCGCCGGCAAACATGCGTAACGAGAGTTCGAGCTGCTGGCCGAGCCCGCCGGCACCGACGAAGCCCATGATGACGGAGGCGCGCAGGGCACACTCCCAGCGATAGACGGTGTAGGAGAGCAGCTCCTGACGCACCGCAGGCAGCACGCCGTAGCAGAGCGCCTGCAGACGGCCGCTGCCGCCGAGCAGCAGGGCGCGGGCCGGTTGCAGGGCGCCGCTCTCCATGATCTCGTTGTAGACCTTGGCCAGCATGCCGCCGTAGCTGACGGCGATGGCCAGGATGGCGGCCAGCGGTCCGAGCCCGGACAGGCGCACGAACAGCAGCGCCCAGATGAGCTCGGGCAGACTGCGCAGCAGGATGGCGATGAGTCGGCTGAAGGCGCGTAAGGCACCGCGCAGCGGGCTGGGGATGGGGCCCAGCTCGGCCAGCGACAGGGCGCGGGAGCCGAGCAGGGCGAACGGAATGCCGAGCAGCAGGGCGCCAGCCAGCCCCAGGGTCGCCACGGCCAGACTCTCCAGGGTGGCGGTCAGGGTCAGGGCGAGAAAGTCCTGATCCACCCGGGGTGGCCAGCTGGTGGCGAGAAAATTGCCCATCTGCCGCCAGCTCTGGCCATCGAGCAGGCCGAGCCAGCCGTCGGCCTGCTGCCACAGGCTGTAGCCGACCAGGGCCAGCAGCCAGGGCAGGGGATGGCGCCAGCGGCTCATCAGCCGATGCACGGCAGGGCCTCCATGTCACCGGCGTAGAGGGCGGCCAGCATGGCCGGGGTGACGGCGGCGGCGGGGCAGTCGAACTGCAGTCGGCCCTCGCGCAGGCCTATGATGCGGGGGAAGCGATCGAGTGCCAGGTCGACCGCGTGCAGGCTGGCGATCAGGGTGCTGCCACGGGCGCGGGCTTGTGCCAGCAGGGCATCCAGGCTGCTTTGAGCGAGCACGGGATCGAGGGCGGAGACGGGTTCATCGGCCAGCATCAGATCCGGCTGCTGATAGAGCACCCGGGCTATGCCGACCCGCTGCAACTGGCCGCCGGAGAGTTCGCCACAGCGCTGCTGCCACTTGTCGGCGAGGCCGAGGCGGGCCAGTTCGGCCCGTGCACCTTGCGGATCGCAGGGACGCAGCAGCGAGAGCAGGGCGCGAGCGAGGGACCACTGGCCGAGCCTGCCGGCCAGCACGGCGGTCACCACAGGCTGGGAGGCGGGCAGCGGAGGCTGTTGCCAGACCATGCCGATCCGGCTGCGCAGCCGCTGGCGGGCCCGGGTGGAGAGGGCCCAGGGATCTTCCCCCCAGAGGGAGAGTGCCAGATCCCCGCGCAGCTCTGTGCCGATCAGCCGCAGCAGGCTGGTCTTGCCCGCGCCGCTCGGTCCTATGATGGCGACACACTCCCCCGCCTCGATCCGCAGGCGAAGCGGATGCAGGATGCGACTCTCGCCGAGCCGCAGCCCTGCCCCGTCCAGTGCAACGGCGATCACTTCAGCAGACCGGCCTGGGTCGCGGCCGCTTCTATGCCCTGGTAGTTCTCGGGCTTGGTTTCGATGAAACGGCTGGCCCGTTGCAGCTTGAGGATCTCGGCCTGGGCCGGGACGGCAGGATCCAGGCTGAGGAAGGCCTGCTTGATCTTCTCCTGCAGCGCCGGGTCCAGGTCGCCGCGCACCGTCCAGTTGTAGTCAAAGTAGGTCGGCGTGGTCCAGATCACCTTGACCTTGGCGGTATCGACCTTGCCCTCTTCCACCAGCTTGTCCCACACGGAGGCGTTGAGCGTACCGGCCGGCACCTTGCCGGAGGCGACCCAGGCGACGGTGGCGTCGTGAGCGCCGGAGAAGGCGACATGGGCGAAGTCACGCTCCGGGTTGATGCCCTGCTCGGCCAGGAAGTGGCGCGGCATCAGGTGGCCAGAGGTGGAGGAGGGGGAGCCGAAGGCGAAGTCCTTGCCTCTGGTGTCGGCCAGGGTCTTGATGCCGCTGTCGGCGTTGGCGATGAACTTGGAGGTGAACTGGGCATCTTCCTGGCGCTGGACCAGCGGTACCACCTTGTCGGCCCGGCGATGGGCCTGCACATAGGTGAAGCCCCCGAGCCAGGCCATGTCGAGCTTGCCGGCGGCCAGCGCCTCGACCACGGCGGCGTAATCGTTGACCGGCACGAACACCACCTCGCGCCCTGTCTTCTCGGCCAGGTATTCGCCCAGCGGGGCAAACTTGCGCTGCAACTCGGTGGGGGCTTCGTCCGGGATGGCGGAGACCCGCAACGGCTCGGCGGCGGTAGCGCTCAGGCTGGCCAGCAGGGTGGTGAGGGCAAATATCCATTTAGAGGTCATGGGCAGTTCCTTGTGGTCTGTCGTTCGGGCAAGAGAAAGGCCCGACACGAGTCGGACCTTTTCAGTGGGGTCATGGTAGGGGGCCACTGGCGCTCTGCGCAAGATGGGCCCCGCAAAAAGGCGCGTTACACCCCGACGTGGAAGGCCTGCTTGAGGTTGCGGATGAAGTCCGCATCCCGGCACAGGGTCTTGCCCGGGCTGTCGGAGATCTTGGCGACCGGGCCGCCGTTGCACTCCATCAGCTTGAAGACGATGTTCATCGGGCTGACGCCGGGCAGATCGCAGGTGAGCTTGGTGCCTATGCCGAAGCTGGTGTTGATGCGGCCCCGGAAGTGGCGGAACAGCTGCACCGCCTTGTCGAGGTTGAGCCCATCGGAGAAGACCAGCGTCTTGTCGGTGGGGTTGATGCCGAGCTGCTGGTAGTGGCTGATGGCCTTCTCGCCCCACACCACGGGATCGCCTGAGTCGTGGCGCAGCCCCTGATAACGGCTGGCCAGCTCGAAATCGAAGTCGCGCAGGAAGGCGTCCATGGTGATGCAGTCGGTCAGGGCTATGCCGAGGTGGTTGGTGAACTCGTCCAGCCAGCTGGTGAGGGCGGCGCGCTGGCTGTGCTCCAGCGGGAAGCCGAGCTGCTGGTGGGCCTGGAACCACTCGTGGGCCTGGGTGCCCACAGCCGACAACTGGTACTTCTGGGCCAGCAGGTAGTTGCTGGTGCCGCGAAACGCCGGCAGGCGCTCCTTGAGACGGCCCACCACGGCATCCTGCACCGTGTGGGAGAAGCGGCGGCGGGTGCCAAAATCGATGAGGTTGAACTCGCTCATCTCGTCGCTGCTCAGCTCATGCTCCAGCCTGTCGATCTTCTGATCGAGCCGATCCAGCGCCTGGCTGACGCCAAACTGGGGGTAGCGGAAGCGGTTGCGCATCTCGCTGATGATGGCTAGCACAGGGATTTCCCACAGGATCACATCCTGCCAGGGCCCTTCGACCCGCACATTGATGCGGCCATCCTGCTCGAACACCTTCAGCAGGGAGGCATCGAGCGGCTTGCGGCGCAGGTGATCCAGGTAGTCGGCGGTGAAGAAGGGGCGCTCGGCCAGAAAATTGAGCTCGGGTCTGGTCAGCCGCAGGGAACCGGCGAGGCGCAGCTGCTCCTCGATCTGGCCCATCATGGGCAGCAGATCCTCTTCGTTGCGGCTGTGGAACTCGGCCACCACCTCGGCATCCGGATAGCGATGGAACACCGCCTGCTGCATGTGCAGCTTGTAGGCGTCGGTGTCGAGCAGGCTGGTGAGGATCGGTGGCATATCAGGCTCCCCGCAGGCTGGGGAGCGCGATGACGTTCCCCTGCCGCATAGGTAAGGTGCAGGCGCCGGTGTCGGCTTGGCGGGTGAGGATAGGCGGCATATCAGGCGTCCAGCAGGCGTTGTACATCGATCAGGGTCTGGGCCAGTTCGGCACCCGCCTCGATCATCTGGGTGCAGGCGCAGGCAACCGTCTCGGGAGCTATGCCACGGCAGGCATCGAGATGGACGATCACCCGGAAACCGGCGTGGCGCAGTTGGAGCACGCTGGTCTTGACGCAGTAGTCGGTGGCCAGACCGCCGACCAGCACGGTAGTGACGCCACGGGCATGCAGAAACTCGATGAGCCCGGTGCTGCGCCGTTCGGCCAGATCGTGGAAGCAGGTACCGTAGGGATGCAGATCCGGCTCGACCCCCTTCCAGACGAAGAAGTCGTAATCTATGGGGGCGGGCAGGCCGTCGAGCAGCTCGAAGCCCTTGGTGCCCGGCACGCAGTGCACAGGCCAGGTGAGATCGGCGTTGGGCAAGTCCAGCGGCAGCAGCATGCCGGCGGGATCGCTGACGGCCCAGGCGGCGTTGGCGGGATGCGAGTCCTTGCTGCCGACCCGCAGGCTGGCGAGGGTGGCCTGAGCGTTGAGCGCAGCCACAATATCATCCCCGCCCACGACGGGCAGTTCGTTCGGGCAGAGGGGGGTAAATCCCTTCTGCGCATCAATATCCAGGCTGGCGACGGTTCCCATTGAGTGGCTCCTGCACATACTATTCGTGTGATATTATCTACCAAACATTAATCGAAGGCGAGCAGGGCGATCGGCATGTTGAGAATGAGTCTGGATATGGTGGTGCTGCGGTTGAACGAGGAGCGGCTCGAGCTGCTGCTTGAAACCCGCGATCGCCCCCCCTTTGCCCACTGCTGGCAACTGCCGGCGCTGCGCATCGACGAGACTCGGGATCGGGACTTGGACGCGGCTCGCCACCGTTTGCTGGGGGAGTGGGGGCTGGGCCACTGCTACAGCGAGCAGGTCTGCACCCTCGGCAATCTGGAGCGGGATCCCCGCGGCTGGTCCACGACGCTGGTCTATCTCTGTCTGGTCGAACCGGATGTCGAGGCCATTCACGGCTGCTGGCATCCGCTCTCGTCCCTGCCCGGCCTCAGCCTCGCCTTCGATCACACCCAGCTGATCGCCCGAGGGCTGGAGCGGCTGCGGATCAAGAGTCGTTACAGCACCTTGCCGCTGCAACTGCTGGGGCCCGAGTTCACTCTCTCCGAGGTGCAGCGCGCCTTCGAGATCATCCTGCAAACCCCCATGAACACGGCAGCGTTTCGCAAGCGGATCCATCGCGCCGACATTCTGGTGGATACGGGTCGCAAGCGCACCGGCAAGCAGCGCCCCGCCATCCTCTACCGGATGGAGAGCCCCTGCTGCGTCATGTTCGATCAGGTGATGCATGGAGCGGAAGCATGAGCAAAACGCCGCCCCGGGTGCTGGTGAGTGCCTGCCTGCTGGGTCAGCCAGTGCGTTACGATGGCCAGAGCAAGGGGATCGTCAGCGACTGGCTGACGGCGCTGGGGGTTGAAGGGCGGACGCTGGCCTTCTGCCCCGAAGTGGCGGGCGGCCTGCCGACCCCGCGTCCCCCTGCCGAACGACAGGGCGAGCGGGTGCTGACCGCGAGCGGGCTGGATGTGACGACCGAGTTTGATCGCGGCGCCGAGCTGGCGCTGGCACTCTGTCAGGCGCAGGGCATTCGCTTCGCCCTGCTCAAGGAGGGGAGTCCTTCTTGCGGCAGCGGCCGCATCTACAATGGTCGCTTCGAAGGCGCGTCAGTGACGGGCGAGGGCAAGACCACGGCCCTGCTGCGTCGCCACGGGATCAATGTCTTCTCGGAGGATCAGTTGGCCGAGCTGGCCTCTGCACTCTCTTTGGATCCCTCTTTGGCGGCATTTGGCAGCGGTTCCTGATCCCGCTGCCAGCCGTCCAGCACCTCGTCCTTCTCCTGCCAGCGCTGGTTCAGCCAGCCCTGAAAACCCCGCTTGAACTGTTTGTCATTGAAGTAGTCACCGACCAGCGCCTCATCCACCGGCAGCTCCTCTATGCGCACCCGAATGCGCTTCATCCGCCCCATCAGGAAGTCCTTGAACGGGGTCTCTGCGTTGTCCGGATAGCTGATGGTGACGTTGATCAGGCTGTCGAACTGCTCCCCCATGGCCGCCAGGGTGAAGGCCAGCCCGGCAGCCTTGGGTGGCATCAGGTGGCGGTAGCGGGAGCGGGCCGCATCCCGCTTGGGCTCGGTGAAGCGGGTTCCCTCCACGAAGTTGATGACTGTGGTGGGGATGTGGCGAAACTTCTCGCAGGCGTTGCGGGTGGTCTCTATATCCTTGCCGCGCAGATGCGGATTTCTTAACAGAAACTCTCTCGAATAACGGCGCATAAAGGGCATGTCCAGTCCCCAGCAGGCGAGCCCCAGCAGCGGTATGTAGATCAGCTCGTGCTTCATGAAGAACTTGGGCACCGGCAGCCGATCCCGAAACAGGTGACCCAGCACTACTATGTCGGTCCAGCTCATGTGGTTGCTGACGATGAGATACCAGCCATCCTTGCGCAGTCGGGTGTCATCCTCAATCTGCCAGTCAATGCGGGTGGTGAGGCGGATCACCAGGGCGTTGCAGGCCAACCAGAGGCGCATGAAACGGTTGTTGAGCCGGCTGCAGACGCGGCCAAAGGCCGGAATGGGCAGCAGCAGCTTGGCCAGCGACACCAGCAGGATCAGGCTGGCGCACAGGGCGGTGAACAAAATGGTCAGGCTGGTACTGATGAGCAGCACCAGGGGGCCGGGGAGCAGGGTTGGCATGGGCGTCGTTTACTGCGTCTTGTCCGCCAGCAGCTGGTTCAGGGTCTGGTCCTTCTCACGCCAGATCCCGTTCAGCCACTGTTGAAACTCTTGTTGGAACTCGGGGTCATTGAAGTAATCCCCCACCAGATTGCGTTCGATCGGCAGAAAGCGGACCCGAACCTTGATCTCCTTGACCCGACCGCACATGAAGTCCCAGTAACTGGGGATACCGCCCGGATAGGCGATGGTCACATCCACCAGCTTGTGCAGCTGATCGCCCATGGCCGCCAGGGTGAAGGCGATGCCGCCAGCCCTCGGGTGCAGCAGGTGGCGATAGGGCGCGGCCTGTTTGTCGTGCTTGCGGGCGGTGAAGCGGGTGCCCTCCACGAAGTTCATCACGCTTACCGGAATGTGGCGAAACTTGGCACAGGCCTGGCGCGTTGTTTCTATGTCTTTTCCCTTCAGATGTGGCCTTTTTTCCAGAAATTTACGGGAATAGCGCCGCATGAAGGGGAAGTCCAGCGCCCACCATGCCAGACCGAGAAAAGGTACCCAAATCAGTTCTTTCTTGAGGAAAAACTTCAGGAAGGGGATTTTCTGATTAAAAATCCGCTGCAGCACCAGTATGTCGACCCAGGATTGATGGTTGGCAATGACCATATACCACTCATTCCGGTTCCCTTTGTCCACTCCGACCACCTCGAAAGGCGTCCTGATGATGGTTTTCTGGATCAGATTGTTGAAACCTATCCAGCAACTGGCACAGCCGTCCAGCAGGGCATTGCAGAGGGTGCGCCAGCCCTTGAGTGGCAGCAGCAGCTTGATCAGACCAAGCAGCAGTATGGGGACAAACCAGAACAGGGTGTTGAGGAAATAGAGCAGGGTCGAGAGGCTGCCGCGCAGCCGCTCTATCAGCTTGTTGTGCATGAGTCGGGTCCGTCTTCTTGTCTGTGGGTGGCAACCAAGTGGTCAGATCTGTGGCCATAATATCAGCCGATGGCTCGCTAGACCATGCACAGGGCCATCGGCAGCCCGGGACTCATGCTTTCTGCATGGCGCCAGTCAGCCGCTGCGCAGTCGCGACAGCAGCCGGTCCATGGCGCGATAACCGAGGGCCTCGATCAGGTGCTCCTTCTCGATGGCGGGCCGTCCCGCCAGATCCGCTATGGTGCGCGATACCCGCAGTATGCGGTGCCAGGCCCGGATGCTGAGCCCAAGCCTCTGGATGGCATTCTCCAAAAACTCGGCATCTTGCGGTGATAATCGGCAAATGTCCTCTATCTCGCGACTATCCAGCAGATTGTTGAGCTTGCCATTGCGGCTCAGCATCCGCTCTCGCGCTGCCAGTACCCGATCGCGGATCTGCTGGCTCGACTCCCCCCGTTCCGCCTTGCCGGTGAGGCTGCCCTTGGGCAGCAGCGGCACCTCCACCGTCAGATCGAAGCGATCGAGAAAGGGGCCCGAGAGCTTGCCGAGATAGCGCAGTATCTGATCCGGGCTGGAGCGGGTCTGGCCGTCGCCATAATGGCCGCAGGGGCTGGGGTTCATGGCCCCCACCAGCTGGAAGCGGGCGGGGAAATCCACCTGACGGGCGGCCCGGCTGATGGTGATGTGGCCCGTCTCCAGCGGCTCGCGCAGGGAGTCGAGCACCTTGCGCTCGAACTCCGGCAGCTCGTCGAGAAACAGCACGCCGTTGTGGGCCAGTGTAATATCCTTCAATAAATGCGAAAATCTACCTAGTTTCCAATGGAAAATGAAAATGGCTAAACAACAACACCTTACGCCAGTCCGAGACATCGGGATTTCATCACGCAGTGTGACTGGTGTTGTACCTCAGTTGGGAAAGTATGAGTCCACCTTAGAGCGTGACCTCATGGAGATCCTTCGTTTCGATACGAGAGTCCACACTTTCACGCCTCAGCCACTTACCATTGAATACTTAGATGCAGAAAACAACGTGCGGCGGTACACACCTGATGGACTGATACAGTTCCAATCGGCCCAAGACTTTCACATCTTGCCGATTCTCTACGAAGTTAAGCATCGAGCTGATTTCAGAAAAGATTGGAAATCCCTGTTGCCGAAGTTCCGAGCGGCAAAAGCATATTGCCGTAGCCGGTTATGGCGCTTTGAAGTTTTTACTGAGCGCGAGATACGAACTCCCTACCTCACAAACGTGAAGTTTCTATGGCCATATCGCGAAAGAGTCCCATCACTTCAGATGAAGACTCTCGTGTTGCAGACCCTTCTTGATCTTGATGAGTCCGATCCAAATGTCCTGCTGTGTGCACTTTGTAATGATAAGACCAACAGAGGGCACATGATCCCTGTGATTTGGCACCTGGTCTCAACTGGAGCCATTGGATGTAATCTGAATACCCCTTTAACGATGCACTCCCTTATATGGGTAGAAGAGGATTTTTAAGATGAAGACCATTCGTCCTGGCCAGCTTGTTTATTGGCGGAATTCTCCAGCAATTGTCATTGAGCTGAAGGGGTTGTCAGATGCAATCATTCGAACTGTGGATGATGCAAAAACTGAAATCGCTCAGGTCTCTTCATTGACACTTTCACCGGTCTCTAGCGAAGCTTCAACCGCACACCATCTGTTGTCAGAAGACAAGGAGTGGGACAAAGCAGTGGAACGATATGAGTTGATCAGGCCTCTTCTTGATCAGCCCAATCGTGAGATGCAAGATGTCGAACTTGTTGCTGCATCGGCTAATAAAAGTGCTGCGACGGTGTATCGTTGGATAAAGCGCTTTGAAGAAACAGGATTAGTATCATCCTTATTAAGAACGCCGAGATCAGACAAAGGCGAGTCAAGGCTAAGTGATGAAGTCTCCGAGATAATAAATCAAAAAATTCAAAGCTGTTATTTGAAAAAAGAGCGTCGTTCAATATTGCAGTTGTATCGTGAAATTAAACATGAATGTATCTCTGTGGACATCGAACCACCGCATAAAAATACTGTGTATGCACGAGTAAGAAATATAGAGCAACGAGAGCTTCTCAGAAAAAGATATAGCCAAAAACTCGCTAGAGAAAAACTTGAACCACTCAGAGGAAGTTTTCCTGGGGCTGATTACCCTAATGCTGTTGTACAGATAGATCATACTAAGGTCGATGTCATCGTCGTTGATGAAGAACATCGTTTGCCAATAGGACGTCCCTACCTGACATTGGCGATAGATGTCACAACTAAAATGGTTACTGGCTTTGTTATGACGCTAGATCCTCCGAGTGCGCTCTCTGCTGGATTATGTATTGCTCATGCAGTAATGCGTAAAGAGCATTGGCTTGCAAAGAGAGATATCCCTGTTGAGTGGCCGATATATGGGAAAATGCAAAAAATACATTTGGATAATGCAAAAGAATTCCATGGGAACATGCTGAAAAGAGCGTGTGAACAGCATGGGATAATTTGCGAGTTCAGACCTAGAGGTCTCCCTAATTATGGCCCTCATGTCGAGAGAGCGTTTCGCACTTTTATGGGAGAGTGTCATGGTTTGCAGGGAACGACTTTCTCTAATGTTAAAAAGAAATTGGATTATGATTCCGAAGGAAAAGCATGCATGACTCTTGCAGAGCTAGACCTTTGGTTTACACTTTTTATTGTATATTGTTACCATCATCGGGAACATAAAGGTATTAACAATATACCCCCTATAAAACTGTATCATAAGTATGTGCATGGTACTGCGACTCAACCCGGTGTTGGGCTTCCTGCTGCTATTGAAGATGAGAATACTTTCAGACTCGACTTCACTCCTTATGTTGAGCGAACAATTCAACGTCATGGCGTCGTGATTGACAATATAAATTACTATGCACCTGTTTTACGCCGTTGGATAGGTAATACTGAGTTTGGTCACTCCAAGAATTCACGTAAATTCATTTTTGCGAGAGATCCGAGGGACATCAGCGTTATTTATTTTCTTGAGCCAGATAGTGGGACTTATTGTCCTATCCCATATTTTAATAGCACTAGGCCTGCTATCAGCCTTTGGGAGTTGAGGGCAGTTCAAAAACAATTTAAAGAAGATCCAAGAAATCAGGTCAATGAAGACATGATTTTCCTTGGAATTAAAAAGATGCGAGAAGTCGAAGATGCTGCAATAGAGAAAACTCGGCTAGCGAGTAATCAGCGCTCCGCAGAAAAAAGAAAGCGTCGTATGGCTGAACGTAGAAATGGATGGGTTGAAATACACGCTATAAGCACGGAGCATGTCGCTCAGCTACATCACTCGTTACCGATTGATGACGATGATATTCAACCATTTTTTGATATCCAAGTGGGGTAACTATTATGCAAGAAAACTACTCACATCTACACCCCAATACAATAGATTGTATCGAACTGGATGCAAACGCTCGAATTAATTGGTTAAAGAATCCACGTTGGATTGGTTATCCAAAAGCTCATGATGTTTTGAGTAAATTAGAAGATCTAGTTCACCACCCTCAAGAGCCTCGAATGCCTAATATGCTACTGATCGGTAGTAGTAATAATGGTAAAACAAAGTTGATACAGCACTTTGCTCGACGGCATCTCGCAAGAGAAAACAAAGGTGGGGAGCACATCATTGCACCTGTGATGTACGTCCAAGCACCTCCAACCCCCAGTGAGTCAGGCTTCTATGCAGAAATACTGAATGCTCTCTTTGAGAAAGTGCCAACGTCATCATCAGAAGCCAAAAGAGTCAGAGTTGTACAAGTCCTAAAAGGCATTCAGTTGAAGGTGCTTATTATTGATGAGCTTCATAATATTCTTGCTGGCACCTCTGTAAAGCAGCAACAGTTTTTGAATATGATCAAGTACCTTAGTAATGAGCTTCAAATTTCAATTGTTGGCTGTGGGACTGGAGATTTACTTCGTGCTGTGAGTATAGACCCTCAGATACAGAATCGATTTATACCTGAGGTGTTGCCAAAGTGGAGTATGAACAAAGAGTTTCGTCAGTTACTTATGTCTTTTGAGCAAGTTCTGCCTCTACGAAAAAAGTCTGGTCTTTATGAGCCAGTCTTAGCTAGTAAAATACTTGCAATGTGTGAGGGGACTATTGGCGAACTTTCTGTTTTATTAAATATGGCAACTGTATATGCTATAAAACAAAATCATGAGCAGATAACATTGGATGTCTTGAATGCCTGTGGTTATATTTCACCAAGTGATCGTACAATGATGGCAGCAAGAGTTTAATGAGGATGTAATGATCATACCATTGCATCCTCAGCCTATAACAGGTGAAATCCTATCCTCATGGATGGTTAGGCTGGCGTTTGCAAATAGATATCCATTACATACCTTTTACAACAAGGTACTTGGTTATCATGGTACGATTTGGAATCAGGATGTTGATAGGCATCCTGATGATTCCCTTATACACCTCTTATCAGAATATACGGGGCAGCCAATAACAGAATTGAGGTCCATGACCTTGGAGTCTTATACGGGATCGCTCTTCGAACATATCCCACATGTGGGGAACTCGCCGTGGTTAACACCACTAGGGTTATTTCATCGAACTAGAAAGCGGCCAGGAATGCAGTTTTGCCCTGAGTGTTTGAAGGGAAGTAGGATACCATCCTATCGACGGTGTTGGCGATTATCAATATATACAATATGCGACCTACATCATTGTGTGTTAGTGGATAGCTGCCCATTGTGTCATGAACCAATTGCATATCATCGCCATGGGATAGGACGGCATAAGGTTGTTCCTGAAGTTGAGTCACTTTTTTATTGCCACCTCTGCGGATTTGATCTTCGAAATACAAAACAAGCCTCTTTAAACTGGTTTGATAATAATTCTTTACAGGAGTTACTGCTTACTACTCGGTACTTTGAACAGGGCTATTGGAGCTGTGGCGAGCTAACGCCTCCGTGTAGTATATTATTCTTTCAGGGTATCAAAACCTTATTGACAGCAATACGTGGACGTTATGGCAGTAGGTTAAGAGAGATACTATATGATACATGTGGGGTTGAGGTAGTCGCTGCGGATGGTTCTGTTCATACCGAGTGGGAAGAGCTAAGCACTACAGATAGATCCAATTTGTTATTGGTAACTTTCTGGGTGTTAGGGAACTGGCCAGATAGATTTATTCAGCTGTGTAAAGATGCTAAATTTACTCGTTCGCGATTGGCTGAACGAGTGAATGAGTTACCTTACTGGCTTGCTCGTGTTGCAGAGGGTAGCTTAGATAATAGGATTTACATTCCTAATGATGATGAAGTTATTTCTGCTGGCTACTATCTTCAAACTCGTAATATTAAAGTATCTGCCACTAGCCTGAGAAATATTCTGGGCTTATGCCCATCGACAGCCTTAAAAGTATGGTCTTTACGGAAAGACGCATAGGACTATTACCTATAGCGATCTATACTAAGTTGTCTGGGTAACATGTATGCGCAGGAGTTAATTATGGCGAATACTGCATATCATCCCGCTACATTGCGACCTTCCGTGAAAGGCATGTTTGAGTCGTTAGGGCTGTCTCGCAACTTGGTTGAGGCTCATATGTGTATCATTTCAGGGATGTCTCCTGAAGTAGTGACTCGGCTTGCTGGCCTGCTAGGTTTAACTCCCCGAACTACCTGCCAGCTTGTTGGCATTCGTCCTGGCACTTTGGCCTATCGGATCAGGTCTACAGCTCACCTATCTCTTGAGCAGGGAGCCAGAGTCTACTGGGTGGTGCAAGTATTAGATGCAGCCATTCAGCTGTTCGACGGTGATGTTGATGGGGCCTTGACTTGGATGGAACAGCCAGCCAGAGGGCTTCGAGGTGAGAGACCTATCGATTTACTAACTACAGCCATGGGGGCTGAGGCTGTGACCTCCTTAGTAAATCAGATCCAACATGGAGTGGTCATTTGAGGTAGCAGTTAAACTGATGCATACGAAGCAATCTTCATGACTGTTCATTGTGATGTGGCGCTAGCCCATACTCAAAAGAATGGACAAGGTATATCTGTATAAATCCGCCGGTGTCCTCGGTCCATGTGCTCAATGAAACGGTTCTACCCTCCCTCATATAATTAATATCAAGGGAGGGTTAGTGAGTAAATATTATGCCACCTTTTTATGAAACCTTATATGGTCAGTTTATTTAGGCCATGTAGATTTACGGAGGAAGCGATTTCGAACCGTATCATCATTCATTCTCAACAAATGAAATTTCTTGCTGACAAATTCATATTGCGAACTAATTTCTGTTGTATTTGCTTTAAAATTGGTGACGCGATATTCTTTACGATGATTAGATATTGATTCGACTAGAACATCACCAGTCTTTGTAGTAAATAATGGGATGTTTGCCTTGTGTAATGTTTTTCTAACTTCATCATTGACATGGCCGTATTTGTTGTCATAGTCAGCAGAGCAGATCGAAATGGTAGGGCGGACAGTCTCAAAGAATTTTTTTGAGTTAATGTCATTGTTAGCACCATGGTGGGCGAGGATAAGAATGTCGACCTCACTCTTAAATTTACGGCTTCCTCTTAACATTGAGCCAATATTTGGGTGCTCAATGTCACCTAAGCTAGCCACATTGAACATCCCACCTCTATATAGCTTTACAATTGAATTATCATTGGAATTAGCATAATCCTCTCTTGGGTGGTAAATAATATCTTTATACCCAATTGCAGTAGAGCCTTTCAAACTGTTCACATAAGGAGGATCAATGCGTTGAGCAGTCATCCTCCTAGATGCTTTTATTCTTTTTGCTTTGTATTCATTAATTGCACCTAGACAGTTTCTGTAATTTTCTGAATCATGAACGTATCCAGGGTATTCAATTTTACTAGGATGAAGCGTTTCCAATATTTCTTGCAATTCCTTGAAGCTACAGTGGTCCATATCCCAGCTAGTAATATGGAGGGTGTCAATTCTTGTTTTCCCACATTCCTTAAGCTCATCGGCCAATGAGCTACGACTATTTTCTGTGAGCCTTCCTTCTATGAGTGTAAAATGGTCATCAGCAAAATATGAAAATGATGACCCCGCATTGCCAAGTTGGTAAGCACGAAATCGAGTTCGGATACTTTGTAATTCTATCTTTTCTGTATTCATTATTTGTACTCTTTTTCAAGCACGTCAGTGCTAGCTTTTGTTGTTTGAGACATCATTTCTATATTCCACTTAGCAGTCTCATAGCCATGCCGCTCAAGTAAGTTAAAGGTGGACAAGCTCAGTTGCCCTAGAGTGGTGCTGTATGTAGCTGCTCGTGTTACATCTTGACTAGATAGCCAGTCTTGCAGTAATAGTTTCTTAGCAATGATTTCTCGCCCTTTCTCGAATCGTGCAATGGACGACTGCGCATCAGTTCCGATACCGACATATGCCCCAGCAGTTGGCTTTTTTTGTAAGAAATTTATGAATGATCGAACCCTTAAAGCACGACTCTGATCCAATGCTATGTCAGCAATTCGCTTAAACCGGAAGGGATTCAGTGGATGTGGAATTGCTTGGCGTGCAAGGGGAGCACCGCCATCAGATACCAGTAGATAGGTTACATCTTCACTAAGAGATTTATCACTCTTCAGCGACTGCTGTCCTACATCAAACATCGGTTCAATACCAAGGTTGTCGTATAGGCCACCATCATAAAGATGGATTTTATTAAAAGGAGGGTGATAGGGCTCTGCTGTCTTGCAATTCCAGTATTTTCTCTTTGTCCAATTAAACTCTTGAGCATTTAGGGATAATGGCCCAATACCGCCAGGGAATGCAGCTGAAATTGCCATCGCTCTGGAGAGCGAAATATCATCTACACTGGCATATCCAAGTTCGTAGTCTCCCATTGTTCCGTTCTTGAAACGATAGCGGCGGCCTGTTTCACCTGTCGTACAATTTATAGACCAAGCAGGCGTTGAGCCTAAAGCATTAAGTTGCGAGTTGACTCCCCATAGACTGTGTATCGCTTGTGCGAGAACATTTGCACGGGAAAGAATGAAGCGCCAATTCAATGGGTTAAAAAGTAATCTATACAAAGCTGATCTTTGTAAAGATTTGGTTGTAAGTGTCTGCCGAACATGTGGGAATACTTCTCGCAGATACATTTCTGACCCTGGCCAACAACACGAACTATGCTGGAATACTATTCCAATAAATAGGCTGCCACCTGATACAGAAGATATATGGACAACTTGCTCGAGAAGTTTCTGTTCAGCTAGATACCGCAAAACACCAGCATGAAATGCTGCGGCTCGCACACCACCTCCCGAAAGCGCCAGTCCGATCGCCTTTGTATTCCTGACACTAACATCATTATTCATGTAATGCTTTTCCCTTAGCGAATTTCAAACACCTCTCTCCGATACGAGTTATCAGTGCTTCTTGTGTTATTGTGAAATATCTTAAAGTTCCTAGGAGCTCGCTCGCTGTGGGTATTAGAGGGTCGTGTTTCATCTATCCTCATAAGCTAGCCAGCGGCTTGCGGAAAACGACTTGTGCGATTGACATTCCCACGACCCTGCCGAGCACGCACTCTGCTCTATTGCACTTCATCACAAGTCGTCAGGGGTCTATCTCATACTCAGCAACAATGTCACGATGGGAAGAGTACGCATTGAACGACAGGCTGGCCTTGCGCTTGGCATTCTTGGCCCTTATCAAGTAGTGGTTGTGCAAAGCTGCCACCGACAAAGCCGACGACTGCAAGAATTACTACCACTACTCCGACTCTCTCCCTAGGGCCTTCATTGCGCTGAACCCAAGCAACAAAGCGATATAGCTGTCGAACTACGAGATACAGGGCAGGCATCAGAATAGCCGCAGCAAAAGACAGAATACCGATTGCAAAGTGTGACATGACATTTCTCCAAATGACCGACAGTTAAAATGTATCGAACCCGGCTTGAGTAAGTTCAAATGAAGTGCGATCGCCATTGGCTACAATCCATCTCTGCGCCATGGCGTAAACCATACCTGTGTTGAAGTCATTGTGTTGGAACCTACGGGCAGGCCAAAGGATATTAAAATTATTGATTCGAAGGGTGCTACCAGGGCCTAAGTCAAAATGATCAATGAAGATGGACACTATTTCGCGGGCGGACTGTTCGGGGGTTGGCTCCGTTGCCATGGAAGACTCCTTAGTTGAGAGGTGCAACTGTGATCCGGTAGCCGCTGGTATGAACTTGATAACAGAGCTGTTTGTATAACTTCGCCCCACTGCCATACCCACACGGAACAAATCACCTTTACATCATGATGATATTGCTAGCCTATCTCTAGTGTCTAGGTGTATTCGATCGAGTTCTTCTTTTGGCTCTATTTTTGCCACTGAATACAATCACGGTTAACGAAGTGGCAGTGGCAAGCTCAATCAAGTATTGCCTTCGCCACCAAGACAGGAGCGTGATGGAAGCGCCTCGTATCGCATCGAGTAGCTCGCCAAGAGGTAGGATGGTGGTTAGCTCAGGGGGTGTCTCTGTCGAATGCCGAGGCCCGGCAGTCTATCGAGAGAGCGAAGGGCAGTAAGTATCAGCTTCTCTTACTCTGTATGGTAAATGTCATAGGTCATCCAGCGAGACGCTGACCAGATCGAGTGAAGCCATGCGTTCATCGACTATTTGGTTAAGCGCGGCATCTTCAGCCAACTCTACATAGTAGGCAAAGAGGTCGGGTGGTACGCAGTAGAAGGCTAGTTTGTTGCATTTGAGAATGGCAACGGAAGAACCATTCCCCTCCTTGAGGGTGCGTACTGGATTGCGTTTCAGCTTAGTGATGCTGGCCGTAAGAGGCTGGTCGTTCATCGTCAAGGGTTACTCCTTTTAGCATACGGCTAATTGTAGCTTGGACCCGATGCATGTCGATGACGCGATGGTCAACAGAATGATGGGATACCGTCGACTGAAGCCGAGGTACAGTCAAACGATATGTTCGGATTGAGTAGACTATGACAGTCTACCCTCATGAAGCTGTTGTGTTCCCATGGCTGGGGGCGTTAGGGCAGGATCGACATCGGCGGAAAAGACCTGAGCCTGAACGTCGCCATTGAGTTTAGGGATAAGTGCCTGTATGTGAAACCATGTCAAATACGATAATAGACAGACCGAAAAATACCGGAAAAACAAGGAGTAACTATCATGTTAAATCCTGTGGTGGTTCAGCTTAGAGAAGCACTGGCCTTAGTACCCTATCTCGCCCAGATCAATAATCAGGACGATTATGAGCGAGCTCTTGAGCTAATGGACAAGTTGGTCGATGACTATGAAACCAATAAGCAATTGGTTGAGTTGCTTGCAATCAGCATCGAGCGCTGGGAAGTCGGGGCCAACGAGTTCACCAACTTCAACAAGTCTGTGGCAGATGTAGAGCCGGGCATCGCAGTGCTGAAGACCTTGATGAGCCAGTACCAACTGGGGGCGTCAGACCTGCCTGAGCTTGGATCCAAATCCAATGTTTGCAAGCTGCTCAATGCCGCCGAGGGTAAAAAACTGACCCGCAAACATATCGAGGCGCTAAGTAAGCGCTTTGGAGTATCACCGGCACTTTTCTTTTGACTGCCAGTAGAGTTAATCGGGCTATTGTCAAATCTGGTGTATGGCGGAGGTTAGGTAGCATTCCTGTCTGACTCATCCAGCACCTGTACCCCGTCCTTGAATTTCACGCCTTTCACTGTTTGATTCATACGAACCTCTCCTTCTTGTGCCTTCTTATCTTCCATCTGCTTACATCTCACTCGCACTACCGGTATCAAGGTCGTTCTGATTGTTCTTTAAACAATGTCAGATTATGTTATTATATTCTGACATTGAACGAGAACCCTGGCTGACCTGTGATGAAAACTCTTCCCCAAACAATTCTGGATCACAGTCGGCAACTGCCCGAAGGCGGCATACTGACTCCGAAGGAATTCCTGTATCTCGGGAGTCGGGCAGCAGTGGATCAGGCTTTTTCTCGCATGGCAAAAGCTGGGCTGCTCATACGCGTGGCGCGTGGATTGTATGTGACACCGGTTGCAACCAAGTCTGGGATGCGAGCACCTGCCATAGAGAAAACTGTCGACTCCTTGGCCCAGAAGACTCAGGAAATGATCACTGATAGTGGGGCACGGGCAGCGCGGATACTTGGGCTGACGACACTGGAGCCGGTGAAAGAGGTGTACCTTACCAGCGGCCGAGGACGCATACTCACGTTAAGCGGGGAAGAGGTTGAAATACGGCATGTACCAAAGTGGATGATGTTGCTTGGTGCGACACGCTCAGGGGCTGTTATTCGGGCACTCGCTTGGCTAGGTGAGGCTAATGTAAGCAAAGCGGTGGAAAAACTGCGTGGGGTTCTTTCCCTGAGCAACTGGCAAGATCTGCGTTCCGTTTGGCATATCCTCCCGTCTTGGATAGTCCAAGCGATCAGCTGTGAGGCTGTCTGAAAAGTTAGGCAACTATGCAGATTTGGGATTGTCTGTTTCAAGGTGCTGCCAAAGTGAGCTAGGCTACGCCCCGAAGCAAGATACCCCTTGTGAAGCGAGAATTAGGCTTCAGATATATGTACTTAGATTAAGTGCAAAGTGTGTTCTTAATTATGAAAACCCAAATGCGAGGCCGGTTATTGCAAGCTGTTTAGGAAAGAACGCTTTGCGAAGTGACTCGATATCCTATAGCAAACAATGACTTACATGGTGGGCAAAGAAAATGGCGAATGGTAAAATTCTCCGGCAGTTATTCCGAGCAGGTACGATGGGCGATGCTGATGCATTTCGTCGTGCGTCGCAGGCGGTAATCGAAGAAGAGCGCCAAAAGCAACACCATCTCCTCGCGAATGACTTAGAGCAGATCCTCTACGGTGGCGATGTAAATTCGCGAGCGGCCAGCAATACTCCACGTATCCATTACGACATTCCGACGGATAAAGAACGCGGCCTGCCATTGTTGGATATTTGGACACCCAAACGAGCCCTCGACGAAGTGATCCTTCCCCCTAGTAGTGCGGTTTCCTTGGAGGAGATCTTGGAGGAAAACCGGAGAGTTGATGTCCTACGTAGTTACGGAATGAAACCTGCAACTAAGGTCATCTTCTTCGGCCCTCCGGGTTGCGGGAAGACATTGGCTGCTGAGGTTGTTGCGTTCGAACTTGATCGGCCTCTGGCCATCGTGCGGTTGGACGCCTTAGTTTCCTCGTTTCTCGGTGAGACTGCCGCGAACCTTCGAAAGGTTTTTGACTTCATTTCCCAGCATTCGCTGGTTGCGCTGTTCGATGAATTCGATGCAATCGGTAAAGAGCGTGGTGATGGTAGCGACCATGGAGAGCTACGCCGAGTCGTGAATGCGGTTCTTCAGATGATGGATTCGTATGAGGGAAACAGCCTGATTCTTGCTGCTACAAATCATGAAAAAATCCTAGATTCTGCCATTTGGAGGCGATTCGATGAGGCTATCGAGTTCCCGCTTCCTGATGTTAAACAGCTGGTCGATATTCTAACTTTGAAATTACGTGGTATTCGACGCCAGTTTGAGATTGACGATAAAGAGATAATAGAAGAATTTAAGGGAAAGAGCGGCGCGGATATTGAACGAGTCATCCGGCGCGCAGCGAAGCGAATGATCCTGAGAGGACAAGAGTTCCTAACTATCAAGGAGCTGAAAAGCGCACTTTTACGTGAAAACCTCAGGAAGTTCTAATAATCAGACTTCAAGGAAGACGCAGTGGCCACCTACAAACATCTGAGCATTGCCAGGGAAATCTTGGACAACCAACGCCGGACAAAAAGTCCTCCCAAGTTTGTAACCCGCACAGATTTACGTGGCCACGGCCAGAAGCTCAATGCTTATTTCGCGACAGCAGTCGGTCAAGCCCGTAAGCAAATTGGTTCTACTGTTGATGCTCCTTTCGTCCTCAAGCTCAAATACGAGGGGGCACTCACTTTCGACAAACTTACAGTACACGGGTTGGAGTTCATCAGCCAAGAGAATAAGCAGCTCTGCGTAGTGTTTGCTACGGAAGCTGGCTTGGCGCAGTTTGCTGACCATCTTCAAAAACTTGGCCTTCTCGGTTCTCACTTAACTTACAAACAGATCTTACAGGCAATCGAGGGCATTGAAGCATGGTCTGCTGAAGATCGGATGAGCTGGGCAGTTACCCATATCGGCTTGCCTCAGGAAAAGGAATTTAAGCTCGATGTGGAGCTATGGCCTGTTGAGGTTGCAAACCATCCAAACCGAATAAAGTTAATCACGGCCTTCGAACGTTGGCTCGATGGTGCTGGTATAAAGCGGCTCGATAAGATCAACCTAGACAGTCTGCTCATGTATCGAGTGACGGTTAACCCAGACCAAGCACAGCTTCTACTGAATCACCGTGATGTTCGTATCGTTGATCTCATTCCAGCCACAGGTATCAGTGTTCAACAACTGAGCAGAGATATCAACACACTACCCCTGAATGTACCTGCTCCTGCGCTTGGAGCGTCGCGCATCTGTATTTTGGATAGTGGTATTAACTCAAACCACCCGCTTATACGGCCTGCAATGGCAGAAAGCGCATCCTTTGTGGATGATGAAGGGGAGGCTGATCAGGCTGGTCATGGGACAGCAGTGGCCGGGGTTGCGCTGTACGGTGATGTCGAAGCATGCAATCAAAGCAATTTCTGGCAACCTCAGTTCTGGATCTACAACGGCAAAGTGATGAAGAAGTGCCCTCAGACAGGTAATGCGGTTTACAACGAGCACACCCTTGATGCTTCACTGACCCGAGCAGTAGAGCACTTCGTTGAACTTGGCTGCCGGATCTTCAACCTCTCATTGGGGAACAGCAACGCGCCTTACGATGGGATGCATGTGCGTGGCCTCGCCTACATTCTGGATGTCTTATCCAGAAGGCATAACATTCTGTTCGTGGTATCGACTGGGAATTTCTGTGGGTCCGAAAGCCCTGCGATTCCTGCCAATAGTTGGCGGGATGAATACCCAGAGTACCTGCTGGCAGAACAGAGTTCGATCATTGACCCTGCCCCTGCAATGACTGCGCTGACTGTAGGGAGTATTGCTCGACATAATGCCACGATCGACGCCCAGCGGTTCCCGGAAATTAGTCAGCTCTCGCCCGCATCCGAAAACCAGCCATCACCTTTCACACGGCATGGCCCCTCGGTTAAAGGAGCGTTCAAGCCCGATCTCGTCGCGATAGGTGGCAACTTGGCATGTCCGATGAGGGTTCAAGATGGACAGTGGCGACAGGTTGATAAAGGGCTAGGTGTGCTTACTTTCAACCATGAGTTCGTAGGCAATACGATATTCAAGGAAGTCAGTGGGACTAGCTTAGCGGCTCCTTATATCACGAATCTGGCTGGACGCCTGCTCAATGAGTATCCTGAATCGTCTGCTAACCTGCTTAGGGCCATGCTGGTGAACCGTGCTGAGCTGCCCGGTGAGGTGGTTACGACATTCTCGAAGAAGATCCAGGACGACTATAAGAAAAACAAAAAGACGTACAACCGCGAAGTGGCGAGAGATGTAGCTGGCTACGGTGTAGTGAATGAGGGAGATCTATTCCGTTCATCCGATCACTCTGTTGTATTGATCTCGGAACAGACAATCGAAAAGGACTCGTGCCAGTTCTTCGAGTTACCTCTGCCCGCTGACTTCTTGCGGAAGTCCAAGGGGACACGTGAACTCACCGTTACCCTCGCATATTCGCCGGCAGTGCGTACAACGAGGGCTGAATATTTAGCCACCCAGATTAGCTACCGCTTGGTGAAAGGGGCGTCCTTGGATGAAGTTCAACGGCACTTTAATCAAGCTAACAAAGCTGACACTGAAACCAAAAATGATGATGCTCAGTCAAACCGCAATATTTCTGCTCAGCAACGAAGCCGTGGCACGGTCCAATCCTCGCGCTGGACGTTCAAAAAGCGCAACCCTGATGAAAAATGGTTCGTAGTGGTAATTCGGCAGGACCGAGAGTGGAATCATCCTGACGTTCTGGACGCGGAACCATACGCGCTCGTAGTGACTGTTGCTGACCGCGAGAATGAGAATGCGCAGCTCTACATACAGATCCAGGCTCTGATTGCACAGCAAACAGTGGTTCGGCAGCAGGCTGCACGCTTGCAGACTCGTAACTAACACTGTGTGCCTTTAGCTCTATCTCGGCTTGCATAAACAGAAACCGCCACTACTGGCGGTTTTTTGCTTGTAGGTAGAATAAGAACTTACTTTCATTCAAGACAGAATCACTTCTAGAAGAAGAGCGATAGTTAGCAGTCTCGTAAGCCTAGAGGTGGAGATAACAGTGCCTGTCACAGCCGCTCGAGTAGACCTTAGTTTCTATCCTAGAATTCAGCAACCGAGTGTCTTGCAAATCTGGGGCGATTCATTGCTGGGTAATGATAACGATGTCATTACTTTCTTTTTATTTGTCGGCATAAATAACCATGCATGTCAACGCCCTAACTAAGCAAGGAATACGTGATGAAAATTGATCTGTAGCATTATTAGCATTAAATGTAATGTAATAATTATCGGCGCTATACGCCATAATAATTAAATCTATCAATTTTCTAAAACATAAAGGGAATTAATTATGAAAGAACTTAATACACTTGAAGTTGATATGGTGGCTGGGGGATGGCAAGCTCAGGGATCATCAGGCAATGATGCAAGAAACTCCCCAGCACAAGGGAGTGGTAATCATGGCCGTGGAAACAGTGGCGGTGGTAACGGTGGCAATAGTAATAAGGGCACTGGCCCTTGGATATCCGGAGATAGTTGCTTGTCCACGGTCATTCGTGATACCGGATTGGGATTAATGGGGGGGGCTGCTGGCTCTGCTGGTAATCCAGGGGCCACGCTTGCTGCCGGGGTTTTGGGCGCAATGGCCGGATATAGCGAATGCAATAATCATGGAGTTAGTTCCTCATCGGGAAGCAGTGGTAGAAATAATAGGAACAATGGCAACCATTAATCTATCTTAGTAATAAGAGCAAGGATTGCTTTCCCATCGATTAGGAAATAAAATGCTAAATAGGTTAAATTTACGGTATTGTATTAGGTTGCTTGTAAAACCGTCCATTGTGATGGTATTTCTATATATTTGTAGTATACCTGATGATTTATACTTCAACCCACCGATATGGTTTTATATCTCAATGTTCATCTTAGTTCTGATTTCAAATATACATGATGATTTTAAGAAATAATATGAATCATTAAAGCTGACAGGTGCGATAATACACTTTATCGCACCTTTTCCTTCTTAAGTAAATTTAAAAATAGCCATGTAAATATGTTTAGAGAAGAAGCTGTTATCGCTTACAAGAATAAGCTTGAGGGTAGGCCGATAATACTTATGCCACTTTCTATTAAAGTAGCATCATATGCATCATTATTTATAGTGCTAATTACTTTGTTTCTCCTTATATGCTGTGATTATACTAGACGAATCCAGGTTAATGGCATTGCCATCCCTAAAGGTGATGTGATCAGAATACATAGTATAAGTGATGGTACTATAGATGATATCCGTGTTAATGAAGGGCAACATGTCAAAAAAGGGGATGTAATCCTAACTTTAATAAATGAAAAAAAATATGGAGATATAAACGTCAGAAAAGAAGCTATAAAATTAATGGAAAGTAAGTATACGTATACTCAAAGACAGGTCATGCTTCATGACAAAAAATATATGGAAAACTATAGTAAATTATCCAAAGAGGTATCTTATTTACGTTCAGAGATAAGTATCACAGATGAAGCATCTCGTCTTTATAAGTTACAGTTCGATATAGCATCAGAAAATTTAAAAAAACACGAACGTTTATTTAAAATGAAGGTTATTTCACATAACCAATATGAGTCTCTTCGTTCCACATGGATTGATGCACAGATAAAGCTAAATGATATACACCTTCAAAAGGCGAAGCTATTATCAGCATTGACTGAAGCTGAAGGAGATCTTTCCTCATTTCCAATTGAAATGGAAAATGAAAGGCTTTCTCTAGAAAAAGATAGTGCACAGCTAAAAATGAATATTATTGACGCGAACTCAGAACGTTCATTTCAGGTTTTATCACCTATCGATGGAATACTGGGATCTCTAAATTCATTCGAAGGAAAGAATATAAGCCGCACACAATTGCTTGCAGTTGTAATACCTGATAGCTCTGTAATGGAGGGGGCTCTTTATATACCAAGTAAAGCAATTGGATTTATAACAAAAGGGAACAAAGTTAAAGTAAGAATGGATGCATTTCCATATCAAAAGTTTGGACATATAGATGCCGTTGTAAATTCTGTGCCAACCACCGCTCTATTACCTAATGAAATACCTGAAGCCTTTAATAACAAAGAAATGCTATACAGCGTCAAAATAAAATTTCACAACGATTATATCACTGCATATGGGGAGAAAAAACCAATCAGGTCGTCTATGACTTTTACTGCTGATGTAATGTTAGATAAACGAAAATTGTTTGAGTGGATACTTGAGCCACTTTATACAATAACAGGGAAACTATAATATATATGGATATAAAATTCTTCTCTAAAAATAAATTGCCAATATTTTTCCAGTCAGAGCTGTCAGAGTGTGGTCTCGCATGTATAGCTATGATTGCAAGTTATCATGGCCATAAAATAAATACAGCATCAATTAGGAAACAGTTTAACTCATTCTCTATGGGAGCAAAGCTCCGCGATCTAATGGATTTGGCTTCCCAACTATATCTATTACCTAGAGCATTACGCGTGGATCTCGATGAACTAGGCCAGCTGAAGACGCCATGCATATTGCATTGGAATATGAACCATTATGTTGTGCTAGCTGATGTTAAAAACAACTATATCATAGTGCATGATCCTGCAATAGGAAGAGTCAAGGTACCCTTTAGTAAGGTCAGTGAATCATTTACAGGGGTCGCTTTAGAGCTGACTAAAAAAGTTTCTTTTGAGGAAATATCAGTAGAAAAGAAAATTTCGTTTAGAGATATCCTCGAAAAACTCCCAGATATTAAATCTCCGCTAATACAAATAATATTTCTTTCATTTTTTTTAGAGGCTATATCAATAATCCCTCCATTATATATGCAGTTCATTATTGATGGTGTGCTACTAAACTCAGATCGAGAACTACTTCTTACTATAATAATATCATCATTAGCTATACTCGCGATTAATATTGTTATTCAATCTATCCGCTCATGGGCAGCATTGATTCTTAGTGTAAAAATGAATCTATCGTGGATGAGAAATATATTTCACCATTTATTATCCTTGCCTATTTATTTTTTTGAAAAAAGGCAAATAGGCGATATATCATCTAGATTTAGTAGCTCGATATCGATACAACAAACACTAACGAATTACTTTATAGAATCATTACTAGATGGGATTATGGCACTAGGTACTCTAGTGTTAATGTTATTGTATAGTTATAAGCTAGCTATAATATCAATTTGCTCTTTAGTGGGGTACACTTTTTTTAGATTGGCTTGGTATTCCTATTTAAAGGAAATAACAGAGGAGCAGCTTATTGTTTCAGCGCAAGAAAATAGCTATTTTATCGAGACCTTAAGAGGCATTCAGTCGATAAAATCTTATAAGAAAACTCTAGAGAGAGAGTCTGCGTGGTTTAATATTCTAATAAACCAGACAAATATAGATGTTAGATTGGCTCGATTTTCAATTGCATACAAGTTTATTAATACGATGTTTTTTGGCATTGCACAGTCAATGACATTATGGGTTGGAGCATCGCTAGTTATTGATAGCTTATTGTCAATTGGTATGTACATGGCTTTTATGTCTTATAGTTCTCAATTCACAGGACGTATGAGTTCTTTAATTGACAACATTATATCACTTAAGATGATATCATTACACATTGATAGACTATCTGATATTGTATCAACAGAGCCAGAGAGAACTGGTATCTGTAAAGCCTTACCTTGTGACAAATCCAATATTTATATTGAATTCGTTAATGTATATTTTAGGTATTCTGATGACTCTGAATGGGTATTGAATAATGTTAGCTTCAAGATAAATAGCGGTGAAGTTGTTGCCATTACTGGACCAAGTGGATGTGGTAAATCTACAGTTATAAAACTGCTAATGGGATTTTATTACCCGCAAGCTGGTGAGGTTCAAATACAAGGCGTATCAACAAAAGACATAGATAAAGATACCCTGAGAGATTTATTCTCATGTGTCATGCAGGATGATTTTATTTTTAGCGGCTCAATTATGGATAATATTGCATTCATGGACGATACCCCAAATACTGTTCAGGTTGTGAAGGTAGCAAAGCAAGCTTGTATTGATACCAAGATAACATCGCTACCAATGGGTTATAATACTATTGTTGGTGACATCGGTTGTCCCCTTTCTGGCGGGCAAAAACAAAGAATAATTTTAGCAAGGGCATTATACAAAAATGCAAGTGTTTTTCTTTTTGATGAAGCGACAAGCAACTTAGATAAAGAAACTGAAAAGAATATAAGTGATGTTCTTTGTAACTCTGGCTTCACTACGATTCTAGTGGCTCATAGAGATGAAACAATAAGATCAGCAGATAGGGTCATTGACTTATCGGCATAAGACAGTAGGGGTAGTTCAGGTCTCTAACGGAAAGGCGATCTGGACTATTTTGTTGCGTGGGGAAAAATAATTAGATACTCTGCTGTTACCACCTGATAGTCTAGATTATCCACTGTTTGTCTGTTCACAGGGCTTCACAGTAAGCTATCAGGTGGTTTATAGTTTTGTGGTTTTTACACCGTACTTAAATAAGATTGATCGTTGTATGCATTCCTCAATGCTCGTCCCAAGGGACGCTGGCGATGAATTTTTTCCTTAATATATTCAGACCATAAAACAGTATCTATTTTTCGTTCTACTTCTACTTCTACTTTAGTTGCCTGCTCTTTCTTTTTCCCATCCTGCGTAGTATCAGTATCACTGGCTTTATAAACTTTTGGATGAGGTATTCGATACAACGCTAGTTTAGAAAAAATATTTTTAGCAACAAATCTGTTTTCACTCCTTTTCCAAACAGTTTTAGAACTTAGCCAACTATTTTGTATCGAAGTCAAAGACAAAATCTCATTGATCGTTTTATCCTCGACTCTTGAGAGTGACTTATCATGAAGAAGTATTGTGCATTGACCTTGCTCAGTTGGTTTCAACTCCATTTCAAGCAAGTAGAAATAAATGCTGCCATTTCCTACAGAAACCTCGGTAACTATAACCTGGCGCGCTCTTGTCTTATCGTCAGATAATTCAATCTTATGCCAAGAACGGCATCTTCCAGCTTCACTTGGGAACAGTGCAACGCGCTCACCATCTTTTACGAACCCACTATTTAGACTTCTTGTTGAAATAGACCAATTTAACGTTTCTGTTTTTTTTCTCAGAGATTTAAGCATATCAATGAACAATGACAAGTCTCTGGAAACATCGGATGATTTTATATTGCACAAATCTGTCCCGATTTTTCCTTCAGCATCTTTTGATGAAGACCCATCTTCCATAGTATGCCCCGTGACAGGGATGCTTGAAGGTGTCTGCTTACCATTTCCAAGTGATGATTCGTTTGACGTTACATGCATAATATTAACTGCATCTAGCTCAGGGAATTGAACTTCATGAAGTTGTATTACTTGCCGCTTTAGGCGTGGATCAGCAGGGTAGTCGCCTAGCATAAAGTCGTTGGTATTTTCATCACTTTTCAATGGAATGAATTGAGGTATGTGTGTGAGATCTGTTTTGTCACTTTTTTTAGGGGTTGCATAATTAACCCCATTAATTAATATCTTTGAAAACCCAATAGGATGCGAGCATGAATGTATCTTCATTGCAAAAAATGCCCATACTTCCGGTGTTGTGTTGGGTTTGCTAATTTTTATCTTTTTGCCTGAGACTTTCAATGTGGTCAGGTCATCAAATGGGAATAGCATCTTTATTAATAATGGGGCTCTTTGAGGTACGCTTAAAATATTATTGTTGCTATTGGTTGATGAGATATGCTGATGTACACCAAGCAATTCACGCTTAATGCTGTGAGAAGCAATTATTCTAGCTAAAACAAAAGCCTCATATTTCGAAATATCCTTTTTAGCGTGTAATGTGACACAGTCATCTAACATAAAGCTTTTATCTAAGTCAATATATTTACTTAATTGGCCTTGTAGCACATGAGAAAGAAGTGGGCTTGTTATTCCTGCATAAAAACGTAGCAGTTCCGATGTAGGAACAATTAATCTTTGGATTTTATGATTATTTATTACTGGGGCGTGTACGTAGGAGGTTGGGGCTAGGGCTGTACGATTATCACCGAGCGCGAAGCCGTCTTCAGGAAGGATAGTATCAATCCATCCGGTTTCCTCGGGGTTAACGCGGTAGTTCAAGGGCGTTGCTTTCTGTTTTACCAGATCGACAGTGAGTTCTTCTTCAGCACTTTTAATTGAGACTCGTTTGCCGTCTTTCCAGACTGAGCCAACAATAAAGAAACATATAGATGCTGAGTGAATAGGAAATTTTAAGGTTTTTCCGTTTAAAGAACTCTTTGTGTATGGATCAGTTAGTCCTGCATCCCTTAGACCCGAAAAGTGTACAACTGCTCGGGTCCCCAAGTGATGGTTGCTAGTGAGAGTACCAATTCCATCAACACGCCAGATCCCACCGTGCCTAGCCAATCTACTGTAGATAACACCCATTGTCAGCCCACACCTGTTAACGACCAGTGGTGGGATATTCTCATTTAAATCTGTTCATTCGCAAATATTTATAGAGCTTACAGCCAGCGAGATCTCGCCGGGCCGCGGGTGGCTGCCACCGCCTACCAGCGCTACCGCCGAGGCGCTGTGATGGGGCGTGCGGTATGGCCTGTGATGCCAGTGACCGGCGCGCGGGGTCAGGCCGCCGATGGAGTGGATGGCGGCGGTCTGCTGCGCCTCCTGCTCGCTCAGCGGTGGCAGAATGCCGGGCAGGCGGCTCGCCAGCATGCTCTTGCCGGTGCCGGGCGGGCCTATGAACAGCAGGTTGTGGCTGCCGGCGGCGGCAATCTCCAGCGCCCGCTTGGCCTGGGACTGGCCGATCACATCCTGCAGATCCGGCACATCGGGCAGGGCATCCGTGGTCTGGGGATCCGGCAGCGGCAGCTCGTACTGACCCGCCAGCCAGGCGGTGACGGCCAGCAGCTGATGGGCGGTGCGCACCTCGGCATCCTGAATAAGGGAGGCCTCCGGGCCGTTCTCTCGCGGCACCAGCAGGGTGCGCCCCGCGTCGCGGCAGGCAAGCACGGCAGGCAGTACCCCGAGCACGGGTCGGATCTCTCCGGTCAGGGCCAACTCCCCTAAAAATTCATGATCGAGCAGGTATTTTGCGGGTATCTGCTTGGAAGCGGCGAGAATGCCGATGGCGATGGCAAGATCGAAGCGGCCACCCTCCTTGGGCAGATCGGCGGGGGCCAGATTGACCGTAATGTGTTTGGACGGGAACTCGAAGTTGCCGTTGAGCAGGGCGCTGCGTACCCGATCCCGTGACTCCTTCACCGAGGTTTCCGGCAGGCCCACCATGTTGAAAGCGGGCAGGCCGTTGGAGAGGTGAACTTCCACCGTGACTTGTGGTGCCGCAATCCCCAGGCTGGCACGGCTATAAACCACAGCTAATGACATAAATCCCGTCCTTGGTTTGATGTATGTGCTAGTTAACCGTTTTTTATTAGTTTTTTATGCCAGCTATCACGGCGCGGCTCAGTCAAAATCAGAGTCTTGTCAGGTAAAAAAGGCTTGCCCAATAAAAATCACCGTGCTAGTTCTAATAGCCATTCGCGGTGCAAACCGCCCCAATTTCACAGGATTTCCGGTTGTAACTATGAACATGGCCTCCCGTTTCGTCAGCATTATTGTGGTCCTAGTGGTGATTATTATCTCACCGCTCGGGGCTCGTTTAGCTGCACGGAACAAGGGATAGACCCACCACCGGACAGAACGAAACAAGCGACCCCCGAGCCTCACAGCTCGGGGGTTTTTTTTCGACTACAGGACAGGATTTTCCACATGAACGGCGCGCAGTTTTTGGTACAGGCTCTCAAGAAACAGGGTGTGACCCAGGTGTTTGGTTACCCGGGCGGAGCCATCATGCCGGTCTACGACGCCCTGTATGACGGGGGTCTTGCCCATCAGCTCTGCCGCCACGAACAGGGGGCCGCCATGGCGGCGGTGGGCTACGCCCGTGCCTCCGGCCAGGTGGGGGTCTGCATCGCCACCTCGGGTCCGGGGGCCACCAATCTGGTGACCGGGCTGGCGGAGGCGCTGCTCGATTCCGTGCCCCTGGTGGCCATCAGTGGTCAGGTGCCCTGTTCCGCCATCGGCACCGATGCGTTTCAGGAGGTCGACGTGCTCGGCATGTCCCTCTCCTGCACCAAGCACTCCTTCATGGTGACGGATGCCGCCGATCTGGGGCGGGTACTGGCGGAAGCCTTCGCCATCGCCACCGAAGGGCGCCCGGGTCCGGTACTCATCGACTTTCCCAAGGATGTGCAGCTGGCCGCCGTGCCTACCCAGAGCCCGTTGTTTGCGGTGGAGGAGCTGGAGGCGCTCAACCCGTCAGAGTTGACGGCTGCCCGCACCCTGCTGGCCGGTGCCGAGCGTCCCGTGCTCTACGTCGGTGGCGGTGTGGGCATGGCCAATGCCGAGCAGCAACTGCGCGAGTTTGCCGCCGCCACCGGCATGCCGGCCGTCACCACCCTCAAGGGGATAGGGGCGCTGGATCCCGACAGCCCCGTCTATCTGGGCATGCTCGGCATGCACGGCACCAAGGCCGCCAACTACGCGGTGCAGCAGAGCGATCTGCTGCTGGTGGTGGGTGCCCGTTTCGATGACAGGGTGACCGGCAAGCTGGAGGAGTTTGCCCCCGAGGCCAAGGTGATCCATCTGGACGTGGACGCCGCCGAGTTCGGCAAGCGCCGTGCCGCCGAGGTGGGCATCACCACTGATCTCAAGCGGGTGTTGCCCGCCCTGGCCATGGCGCTGGCCATAGATCCCTGGCGTGAGCACTGCGCGAACATGGCCCGCGACTATGCGTTTCGCTACGACCATCCCGGCCAGCCCATCTATGCCCCGGCCCTGCTCAAGCAGCTGTCGGCCCGTCTGCCAGACACCAGCGTGGTGGCCTGCGACGTCGGCCAGCACCAGATGTGGGTGGCACAGCACATGCGCTTTACCAGCCCGCGCAACCACCTCTCCAGCGCCGGCCTTGGCACCATGGGGTTCGGCCTGCCCGCCGCTATCGGCGCCAAGATGTCGCGCCCCGATGACGAGGTGGTGCTGGTGAGCGGTGACGGCTCCTTCATGATGAACGTGCAGGAGCTCGGCACCATACGTCGGGCCCAGCTCAAGGTGAAGATGGTGCTGATCGACAACCAGCGTCTCGG
This sequence comes from Aeromonas sp. MR19, assembly GCF_963899305.1. Lineage (NCBI taxonomy): Bacteria > Pseudomonadati > Pseudomonadota > Gammaproteobacteria > Aeromonadales > Aeromonadaceae > Aeromonas > Aeromonas sp. MR19. The sequence goes on along the minus strand of NZ_CAWQWZ010000051.1, from coordinate 176,470 downwards.
CATGGTGCGCCAGTGGCAGGAGCTGTTCTTCGATGGCCGCTACAGCGAAACCATACTCTCCGACAACCCGGATTTTGTCGCCCTGGCCGCCGCGTTCGGCATTCCGGGCGAGACCATCACATGCAAGGAGCAGATAGCCGGTGCCCTCGAGCGCCTGTTGGCAAGCGAGAGCGCCTATCTGCTGCATGTCGCCATTTCAGAGGAAGAAAACGTCTGGCCCCTGGTTCCGCCGGGAGTCGCCAACCACAAGATGATGGAGCAACGCCCATGAACCCGCACACCTTTGCACAGCCAGCAGCTGCACAGCACACCCTGCATATTCACGCCCAGCCCAGACCCGAAGTGATGGAGCGGGTGCTGCGGGTGGTTCGTCACCGCGGCTTCGCGCTCTGCGCTCTCACTATGGAAACGAGAGCGGAGCAGGATTGCCAACAGCTGCGGATCACGGTTACTGTCGAGTCGGAGCGTCCCATCCAGCAGTTATGGAGCCAGCTGGTCAAGCTGGTGGACGTCTCCCGGGTCGATGCACTGGAACAGCAACCCCGGATCAGAGCTTAAGGAGCAACTGCAATGTCACAGCCTTCCCAATCCCCCACTCAGCCCAAGTACATCTGGTTCAACGGCGCCCTGGTGCCCTGGCAAGATGCCCAGGTGCACGTCATGAGCCACGCCCTGCATTACGGCTCCTCCGTGTTCGAGGGTGTGCGCGCCTACGATACCCCCAAGGGCACCTGCATCTTCCGGCTGCAGGAGCATACCCGCCGCCTGTTCGACTCCGCCAAGATCTACTGGATGGACGTCCCCTACAGCGAGGCCGAGGTGAATGAAGCCTGCCGTACAGTGGTGCGCGAGAACGGCCTGAAGAGCGGCTATCTGCGCCCGCTGGCCTTTGTCGGCAACGTGGGGCTGGGGCTGCATCCGCCGCTGGATGCCAAGGCAGATCTCATGGTGGCGGCCCTGCCGTGGGGCGCCTATCTGGGGGAGGAGGGGCTGAAAAACGGGGTGGATGTGTGCGTCACCTCCTGGAACCGGCTCGCCCCCAACACCATCCCCACCGGTGCCAAGGCCGGCGGCAACTATCTGTCGTCCCAGTTGATCAGCCGGGAAGCCAAGCGCAACGGCTATGCCGAAGGGCTGGCACTGGATGTGAACGGCTACCTGAGCGAGGGGGCGGGGGAGAACCTGTTCCTGGTGAAAAACGGCGTGCTCTTCACCCCGCCCGCCACCGCCGCCATCCTGCCCGGCATCACCCGCGACACCATAATGACGCTGGCCCGCGATCTCGGCTATGAGGTGCGTGAGCAGGCGCTGCCGCGCGAGGCGCTGTACGTCGCAGACGAGATCTTCATGACGGGCACCGCCGCCGAGGTGACACCTGTGCGTTCGGTGGATCGGATGAAGGTAGGTGCCGGCTGTCGTGGCCCCGTGACCGAGCAGTTGCAGAACGCCTTCTTCGGCCTGTTCAACGGCCAGACCGAGGACAAGTGGGGCTGGCTGACGCCGGTCAACGACTGATGAGAGAGGGGAGGCGTGACGCCTCCCCGAGTCGCTTCCGGTCAGGGCATCAGCCTAGTGCCCTGACCAGGATCGATTCCCGATCCGCGAGTCACACATTCAAGAAATCATGCGCCCCATGGGCATTCAGGGAGTAGAGACAATGCCGAAGTTGAGATCCGCCACCACCACCCACGGACGTAACATGGCCGGGGCCCGCGCCCTCTGGCGTGCCACCGGCATGACAGATCAGGATTTTGGCAAGCCCATCATAGCCGTGGTCAACTCCTTCACCCAGTTCGTGCCCGGCCACGTTCACCTCAAGGACCTGGGCCAGCTGGTGGCCCGCGAGATCGAAGCCGCGGGTGGCGTCGCCAAGGAGTTCAACACAATCGCCGTGGATGACGGCATCGCCATGGGCCACGGCGGCATGCTTTATTCGCTGCCGTCCCGGGAGCTGATCGCCGACTCGGTGGAGTACATGGTCAACGCCCACTGCGCCGATGCCATGGTCTGCATCTCCAACTGCGACAAGATCACCCCGGGGATGCTGATGGCCGCCCTGCGTATCAACATACCCGTGATCTTCGTCTCCGGCGGCCCCATGGAGGCGGGCAAGACCAAGCTGTCCGATCAGATCATCAAGCTGGATCTGGTGGATGCCATGATCCAGGGAGCCGATCCCAAGGTCTCCGATGCCCAGAGCGACCAGATAGAGCGCAGCGCCTGCCCCACCTGCGGCTCCTGCTCCGGCATGTTCACCGCCAACTCCATGAACTGCCTGACCGAGGCGCTGGGCCTCTCCCAGCCGGGCAACGGCTCCATGCTGGCGACCCACGCCGATCGCGAGCAGCTGTTCAAGCTGGCGGGCCAGCGCATAGTGACCCTGGCCAAGCGCTGGTATGAGCAGGACGATGTGTCGGCATTGCCGCGCAATATCGCCACCAAGGCGGCATTCGAGAACGCCATGGCGCTGGACATCGCCATGGGTGGCTCCACCAATACCGTGCTGCACCTGCTGGCGGCGGCGCAGGAGGCCGGGGTGGACTTCACCATGGCCGACATCGACCGCATGTCGCGCAAGGTGCCCCAGCTGTGCAAGGTGGCGCCCTCTACCCAGAAGTACCACATGGAAGACGTGCACCGCGCCGGTGGCGTGGTCGCCATCCTGGGCCAGCTGGAGAAGGCGGGTCTGGTGCACGGCGATACCCGCACCGTACTGGGCGGCTCCCTGGCCGAACTGCTCAACGAATATGACGTCAGCCGCCAGCCGAGCCAGGAGGTGGTGGACTTCTACCGCGCCGGTCCGGCCGGGATCCGCACCACCAAGGCGTTCAGCCAGGATTGCCGCTGGCCCGAGCTGGATGTGGACAGAGCCGAGGGCTGCATCCGCTCGCTGGACAATGCCTACAGCCTGGAGGGCGGCCTGGCCGTGCTCTCCGGCAATCTGGCCCTTGATGGCGCCATCGTCAAAACGGCCGGCGTGGATGACGAGAACCTCTGTTTCCGTGGCCCGGCCCGGGTGTTCGAGAGCCAGGACACGGCGGTTGCCGGCATCCTGGACGGCACAGTCAAGGCCGGTGAAGTGGTGGTGATCCGCTACGAAGGGCCCAAGGGCGGCCCCGGCATGCAGGAGATGCTCTATCCCACCACCTATCTCAAGTCCATGGGATTGGGCAAACAGTGCGCCCTGATCACCGACGGCCGCTTCTCCGGCGGTACCTCGGGTCTCTCCATCGGCCACGTCTCACCGGAGGCGGCCTCCGGCGGCACCATAGGCCTGGTGGAGGATGGCGACATCATCAACATCAATATTCCGGCTCGCAGCATGGTGCTGGAGGTGGCCGACAGCGTGCTGGCCGCCCGCCGCGTTGCCGCCTCGGCCCGTGGCTGGAAGCCGCTGGACCGTCAGCGTCAGGTCTCCTTTGCCCTGCGCGCCTACGCCATGCTCGCCACCAGCGCCGACAAGGGCGCGGTACGAGATCGCAGCAAGCTGGAGGAGTGATGATGACACTTAAGGCAAATTACCCGTATTCCGTCTGCGCCGTGCCGAGCATGGTGCGCGTTCATCCCGGCAAGACGGAGGAGTAACCATGGTCTCTGCGGCAGATTATCTACGCAAGGTGTTGCTCTCCCCCGTCTATGAGGCGGCGCGGGTCACCCCCCTGCAAACCCTGAAGAAACTCTCCGAGCGGCTCGGCAACCAGGTCTCCCTCAAGCGGGAAGACTTGCAGCCGGTGCACTCCTTTAAGCTGCGCGGTGCCTACCACAAGATCGCCACCCTGACCCAGGAGCAGAAGGATCACGGCGTCATAGCCGCCTCTGCCGGCAACCACGCCCAAGGGGTCGCCCTGTCGGCGGCCAAGCTCGGCATCAAGGCCATCATAGTGATGCCCAAGACCACACCGGACATCAAGATAGATGCGGTGCGCCGGCTGGGCGGCAACGTCATGCTGTTTGGCAACAGCTTCGACGAGGCCTATGCCGAGAGCCGCCGCCTCTCCGAACTGGAGGGCTACACCCTGATACCGCCGTTTGACGACGTCGAGGTGATCGCGGGCCAGGGCACTATCGGCAAGGAGCTGCTGGAGCAGGATACCCACCTCACCCACGTCTTCGTGCCTGTGGGGGGCGGCGGCCTGGCCGCCGGGGTAGCCGTCTACATCAAGCAGTTGCTGCCGGATGTGAAGGTGATCGGGGTGGAGGCGGAAGGCTCCGCCTGCCTCAAGGCCGCCATGGAGGCCGGCGAGCCGGTCAATCTGGAGCGGGTCTCGCTGTTTGCCGACGGTGTGGCGGTCAAGCGCATCGGCACAGAGACGTTTCGTCTGTGCAACCAGTATCTGGACGAGGTGGTAACCGTCTCCAACGACCAGATCTGCGCCGCGCTGAAAGACATCTTCGACGACTGCCGCGCCATCGCCGAACCCTCTGGCGCCCTGTCGCTGGCGGGGCTCAAGGCCTACAGCGAGCGCGAACAGGTCAAGGGCGGACGGATGGCGGCCATTCTGTCCGGCGCCAACGTCAACTTCCACAGCCTGCGCTACGTGTCGGAGCGCTGCGAGATAGGCGAGAAGCGCGAGGGCATGCTGGCGGTGACCATACCCGAGCGCAAGGGGGCCTTCCTCGACTTCTGTCGTCAGCTCGGACCGCGCATGGTGACCGAGTTCAACTACCGCTACGCCGATGCGGCCCAGGCGTCGCTGTTCGTCTCGGTGCGCCTGACCGGCGGCGACGAGGAGCTGACCCAGATCCAGCACCAGCTGGAGGGAAATGGCTACCCTGTGGTCAACATGACAGAGAGCGAGCTGGCCAAGAACCACGTGCGCTACATGATTGGCGGCCGCCCGGCCCGGCCCCTGGGTGAACGTCTCTACAGCTTCAAGTTTCCGGAGCAACCGGGCGCTTTGATGCGCTTTCTGGAGACCCTGGGCTGTCGCTGGAACATCAGCCTGTTCCACTACCGCAACCACGGCGCCGACTACGGCCGCGTGCTCTGCGCCTTCGAGCTGCCGGACGAGGACGTGGCCGCCTTCCACGACTACCTGCGCGAGATTGGCTACGGCTGGAAAGAGGTCAGTGACGACCCCGCCTACCGGCTGTTTCTGGCCAGCTGATGACCCGCAGAACACAAGCAGGGAGGCCGCAAGCCTCCCTCTTTTTTTGTGGTCGTGGCGGTTCGCGATCAGGGGCAACCCGCTGGGCCGGTTGCTGCCCGGACCTTTATTGTGATCCTGCATCTGCGCCGTTTTTCCAGTCGGGAATGTCGTCAGCTTCACACTCTTGAGTCCCAAGTCATTTGAGGCCGGCGAGAGATGGGATAACCTGATGAACGGGGCCGGGTTCGCCCCATCAGGGAAGATAAGCGCATAGCGCGCCCATAACGACTCATTGCAGAGGCTTTCACCATGAACAAATCGATACTTGCCGTGCTGGTCAGCGGCCTGCTTACGACGGGGGCCGTGCAGGCTGCCGCCCAGGACAACACCTGGTATGCCGGCGGCAAGGCCGGTTGGTCCAACTACTTCGATGTCGACCAGAAGCAGGTGGTCTCGGATACCCTGGGCGCGCTGCAAAACACCAGCACCAGCAAGGATGCACTCGGGCTGGGTGCGTTCGCCGGTTATCAGCTCAACCCCAACCTGGGTTTCGAGTTCGGCTATGACTGGTTCGGCAAGTACACCTCGTCCGGTGATCTGAGCGGGGTCAGGGTGGAGGGGGAAGCCAAGAGCCAGATGATCCAGGCCACCATGAAGATAGGGTTCCCGGTCAACGACGCGCTGGATCTCTATGGCCGGATCGGCGGCGGCTACGCCTGGACCAACAGTGAGCTGTCGGCCCAGACCTCGACCGATTTCATCAAGGAGACAGGCAACAAGCATGGGGCCGCGTTTGTCGGGGCGCTGGGAGTTGAGTACGCCATTGATCGTGACTGGGCCGCCCGTATCGAATATCAGTACACAACGCCGCTGGGGGACGCCTCCCTCGATCGCTCCGGCATAGAGATGGATAACGGCCTGCTCTCCGTCGGCATGCTCTACCGCTTCGGTCAGCAGGGGGGCGATGTGGTGGCTCCGGCACCTGCGCCCGTCGTGGCGCCTGCTCCCGCCGCCGTGGTCGTCACCCAGCAGTTCAGCCTGAGCTCGGATGTGCTGTTCGAGTTCAACAAGGCCACCCTGAAGCCGACCGCCAGTCAGGCGCTCGATACCCTGTTCAGCCAGATAGTGGCGGCCAATCCCAAGGATGGCGTGGCGACCGTGATCGGACATACCGACCGCATAGGCTCCGATGCCTATAACCAGTCCCTGTCGGAACAGCGTGCCCGCAGCGTGGCCGACTACCTGATCGCCAAGGGGCTGTTTGCCGACAAGGTGCGGGTCGAGGGGCGTGGCAAGTCCTCCCCCGTGACCGGCAACAACTGCAGCAGCGGTTCCAAGCCTGCGCTGATCGCCTGTCTGGCACCGGATCGCCGGGTGGAAGTGCGGCTGGAAGGTGTTTCCCAGGCCGCCAAGTAAGGGTATTGGCATGAATCACAACAAGGGAGGCTTTGGCCTCCCTTGTTGTTTATATGGCCTTGGGCCGCCACAGCCGCACCCGCTGAAAGCCGTGGCCCAACAGGATCAGCAGCAAGGCACCGGGCAGCACTGTGTGCCACAGGAAGGGCCACTCTTGCCCCGTCATCAACACCAGCAGGGGGTTGGCGCCGGCGGGCGGGTGTATGAGGTTCAGGCCCTGCATCAGCGCTATGGCCAGCCCCACTCCCAATGCCAGCTGCAGTTCCAGCGGCAAGGGGAGCGACTGTACCAGCAAGCCGACCGTGGCCGTCAGCAGGTGGCCCCCGAGCAGATTGTACGGGCGGGCCAGCGGGCTGGCCGGCAGTGAAAACAGCAGCACGCAGCTTGCCCCGAAGGGCGCCATGATCAGGGCCGTGTGCCAGCTGATGTTCAGCCAGCCCAACACCCCGATCGCCAGTGCCGCGCCCACGCCTGCCCATAACGGGCCATGCCATTTTGTCATCACGTTTCCCTCTTGGTTTGTCTGACGTGATTAGGCACATTAGGTAGACAGATCGGTGTACTTCAAGGGGAAAATGACGTGAGTGAAAAACGGCAGCAGCTGATGGAAACCGCCTATCGGCTGTTCAATCGTCATGGCTTTCACGCAACCGGCATAGATCGCATCTGGGCGGAGGCAGGGAGCACCAAGCGTACCCTCTACCGTCACTTTCCCACCAAGGATGCGCTGATCGAAGAGGTGCTGCTGTCCCGTGAGCGGGAGTTTTTTGCCCTGCTTGAGACGCGGCTCGCGGGTCGGGAGGGCAGGGAGGAGCGGTTGCACGCCCTGTTCGACGGATTCGGCGAGTGGTTTGGCCGCAGCGACTTCTATGGCTGCAACTTCATCAATGCCAGCGCCGAGTTTGCCGACCCGCGTCATCCGGTTCGCAAGCTGGTGGTGGCACACAAGCAGGCGCTGCTGAACTGGGTCAGGGCGCAGCTCGGGTGCAGCCTCTCGCACGCCACCGGGCTCTGCCTGCTGCTGGAGGGGGCAGTGGTGATGGCCCACAGCTATCAGCAGCCGTTGGCGCTGGAGCAGGCCAGATCACTGGCCCTGGCCTTGTTATGTGCCGATGGCGAGGCTGCCATGCTCTGATATAGCCAATCGGTGTTAAGCCTGATGCGACATCCGGTCGATAACTGACCAGATGTATGGCGCCGAGGATCAACGTATGCGCATCGATCACTACGATCTCCAGGGAGAGGTACAGCACCAGTATCAACAGCTGCAGGCTCGCAAGGTACGCAACCTCGGGCCCGTCGCCCCTGCCGTGTCCGGGAGCCCTGCCGGGAATGAGGCCACGCCCACGACGGATCGGGTGGTGGCCGAACTGATGCGCACCGTCAGCGCGAACGTCATGCAGGGGAGCGTGAGCCAGCCAGGCGGCGCCAGTGCCGAGAGCGTGCCCTCTCTGGTCAAGCCGGAAGAGGAAGAGGCCAATCCCGACGAGGGGCTGGATAATCGGCTGCGGCTCATCAAGCTGATGATAGAGGCCATGCTCGGCCACGAGATAGAGCTGCCGACGCCCATCAAGCCGGCCGAACAGACCGCGGAGGGGGTGCCGGCTCCGCAAGGGGAGGCAACCCAGGCCGCTCCCGAGCCGGATCAGGCGGTGGAGGTAACCGATACCCTGCTGCAGCGGGAGCAGCTCAACGTGGTGGCGGCGGCCAGCGTGGAGACCAAGGATGGCCAGACCCTGCAGCTCGATCTCGGCTTTGTGCTCGACTGGCGCCAGCTCGATATCAGCCAGCGCCGCACCACCCTCAATGCCCTCAAGGATCCGCTGGTGCTCAGTCTGGATGGCAAGATTGCCGATCTGACCGAGGCGCGGGTCAACTTCGACATAGATCAGGATGGCAAGGACGACAGCCTGCCGGGTCTGAGCGAGGGCAGCGGTTTCGTGGCGCTGGATCGCAACGGCAACGGCACCATAGACGATGGCGGCGAACTGTTCGGAGCCCGCTCGGGCAACGGCTTCGGCGAGCTGGCGGCACTGGATGAGGATGGCAACGGCGTGCTGGATGAAGGCGACAAATCCTTCTCGGCCCTGCAGTTCTGGCGCCCGGACAATGCCCCCGTTGCGCTGGTGGAGCTGGGGATAGGCGCCATACTGCTGCACCCTCTGGATACCCCCTTCAATCACCTGGGCGAGGGCGGCAATCAGGGGGTCTTGCGTCAGTCAGGTCTCTACCTCACCGAGCAGGGCAAGGGCGGCTGGGTGCAACAGATAGACCTGAGGGTCTGATCCCGGGCCCTGGCTGGCGCATAGCGGGATCGCGAGTCGCCGCCAGCACCTGAGCAATATACCAACTGGCTCAGTTCAGCTCGGTGGGGTCTATGTCCAGACTCCAGCGCACCTTCTTGGTCTCGGGCCAGCCATCCAGCTCCTTGACCGCCCAATCCAGCAGTTGTGCCAGGGTTGCCCGGTTCGGCCCCTGCACCAGCAGCTGCATGCGGAATTTGCCCGCCTTGCGTTCCATGAAGCCGCTGATGGGCCCCAGCACCTGCACGTGGGGGTAACGGGCGCTGCGCAGTGTCTCGGCGAGGCGGGTGAGGAACAGCTGCACCTCGTCACGGCCAGTGGCCTCGGCCCGGAACAGCCCCTGATAGCTGAACGGCGGCAACCCCAGCAGGCGACGCTCCTTGAGCGCCGTGTCGGCGAAGTGGCCATAACCGTTCTGGGTCAGATCCTGCAGCAGGGCATGTTCCGGGTGGTGGCTCTGCAACACCACCAGCCCGGGCTTGCTGGCGCGCCCGGCGCGCCCCGCCACCTGGGTGTAGAGCTGGGCCAGCTTCTCGGCGGCGCGAAAATCGGCGCTGAACAGGGCGCCATCCACATCCAGCAGGCCCACTAGCGTCACATCCGGAAAGTGGTGCCCCTTGGCCAGCATCTGGGTGCCGATCAGGATCTTGTACTTGCCCGCCTTGATGTCGCCGAGATGGGTCTCCAGCTCCCCCTTGCGGCGGGTGTTGTCTCTGTCGATGCGCACCACCGGGTATTGGGGGAAAACCGTGGTGAGCAGCTGCTCCAGCTGCTCGGTACCAACTCCCGAGCCGATCAGCTCCTTGCTGCCGCACTCGGGGCAGCTGTGGGGCAGGGGGCGCACGCTGTCGCAGTGGTGGCAGTGCAGGCGACGCCCTGCCTGATGCCAGGTGTACCAGGCGTCGCAGCGCTCACAGGCGGCGCTCCAGCCACACTGGTGGCAGATCAGCGAGGGGGCATAGCCACGGCGGTTGAGAAACAGCATCACCTGGTTGCCGGCCACCAGGTGTTCCGCCATCAGCTGCTCCAGCTGGGGGGAGAGCCCGGCCTGCAGCCGCACGCTCTTGATGTCCAGGATCACCTGGCGGGCGGTCTGGGCGTTGCCGGCGCGCCGCGTCAGGCTGAGGTGGTGATACTTGCCGGTGCGGGCGTTGTGCAGCGTCTCCAGCGAGGGGGTGGCCGAGCCGAGCAGGATGGGAATGCCGGCGCGATGGGCCCGCATCACCGCCAGATCCCGGGCGTGGTAGCGAAAACCATCCTGTTGCTTGAAGGAGCCGTCGTGCTCCTCATCTATGATGATGATGCCGAGGTTCTTGAACGGGGTGAACACCGCAGAGCGGGTGCCGATCAGGATGGCGGCGCCGCCGTCGCGGCAGGCGAGCCAGGCATCCAGCCGTTCCCGATCGTTCATGGCCGAGTTCATCGCCACCACGGGCACCTTGAAGCGGCGACGGAAGCGATTGATGGTCTGGGGAGTGAGGCCGATTTCGGGCACCATCACCAGCGCCTGCTTGCCCGCCTTGAGCAGGGGCTCGAGTATGCTCAGGTACACTTCGGTCTTGCCTGACCCCGTGATGCCGTCCAGCAGGAAGGCGCCGAACTGGTTGCTCTGACTGGTGACGGCGGATACCGCCAGTGCCTGCTCGCCGTTGAGGCGCAGCCCCTCTCCCGCGTCAAAATGCGTCGCCCAGTCGCCGTCGTGGCTCGGCTCCAGGATACGCTTCTCCAGCAGCCCCTTCTTCTCCAGCGCAGTGAGTGCCGCACTCTGGATCTCCTCCTGCTTGAGGGCTGACGGTGTCTGCGGCCCCTTACGCAGCAGGGCGAGGGCCTGTTGCTGCTTGGCGGCCCGCTTGAGCTCGTTGAGATCGATCGCCATGCCGGCTTGCGTGGCAAACCAGAACTCCAGCTCCCGGTAGGCGGCGGGCTCCCCCTTGCGCACCAGCACCGGCAGGGCGTGGGGCAGCACCTCTCCCAGCGGATGCTGGTAGTAGCTGGCGCTCCAGGCCATCAGCGCCAGTATGTCCGGCCCCAGCACGGGGGCGCTGTCAAGCACTCGCTTGATGGGCTTGAGCTTGTTGCGGGGCACCTGGCTCTCGGTCGGATGCTCCACCACCAGCCCGACCAGGGTCTGGGGGCCGAAGGGGATCTCGACCCGACAGCCGGGCTCAGGCAGGGGCAAGGGAGAGAGATAGTCGAAGTGACGGCGTAACGGCACCGGCACAGCCACACGAACCAGATCCAGCGTTTGGGAAGAATTCACCAGGGATTGCCTATTTTTTCTGCGAAGCCACTTGCCTGATCTCAGGCATTTCCTATATTATTCGCAGCCTTTGAAACTGTGTTCAACAATCGTGTGGTGTCCGACAAGAGATCGGATGGCGACACGGCCTATTATCGAGGTTGTCCATGAAAGCTAATATCCATCCCGAGTACGTCGCCATCACCTGCAAATGCTCTTGCGGTAACGTCATCAATACCTTCTCTACCCTGGGTAAAGATCTGAACCTGGACGTGTGCTCTGCATGCCACCCGTTCTATACCGGCAAGCAGAAAGAAGTTTCTAGCGGCGGCCGCGTAGACAAGTTCAACAAGCGTTTCGGTGGTCTGACTGCCAAGAAGTAATTCTACTTCTGAAGAATTCTGAAAAAGGCGCCCATCGGGCGCCTTTTTTATTGCGCGGCGTTCTGTATTGAAGCGGTTTGCCCTATGGTGTTGGCTCACTCATGGGAGAAAAACAGATGCGCACATGTCTGGTGATGGGAGCGGCAGGATATATAGGGTCTTACCTGGTGCCCCACCTGCAAGGGCTGGGTTATCGGGTGATCGCCGGGGCTCGTCGTCCCTGCCGTCTGCCGCCGGGCGTGGAGTTTCGTCTCGCCGACAGCCTCAAGCCCATTACCCTGCTACCTGCGCTGGCGGGCATAGACACCGTCTTCTATCTGGTGCACGCCATGGGGGCCGGCGCCGATTTTCACCGGCTGGAGCAGCAGGGGGTGAAGAACTTCGCCGCCGCCGCCCGCGCCGCCGGGGTGCGTCGCATCATCTATCTGGGGGCCATCCAGCCCGAGCGCTGCAATAGCCGTCATCTCAACTCCCGCCGCCATTGTGGCGAGCTGTTTCGCGAGGCGGGTGTGCCGACGGTGGAGCTGCGCTCCGGCATCATCATAGGGCCGGGTTCGGCCGCCTTCGAGGTGATGCGGGATCTGGTGTTCAACCTGCCCATGATGGTCACGCCCAAGTGGGTGCGCTCCCGCACGCCGCCCATAGCGCTCTCCAACCTGCTGCACTACCTCGGCGGGCTGGTGGAGGTCGAGGGGGTGGATGGCCGGGTGCTCAACGCCGTCGGCCCCGAGCTGCTCAGCTATCAGCAGCAGTTGCAGAAGTTCGCCGCCCATATCGGCAAGCGCTGTCCCATCATCCCCATCCCGTTTCTGAGCCCCCGTCTCTCCGCCTGGTGGCTGCAATTCGTCACATCTGTGCCGCAACCCGTGGCCAAGGCGCTGGTGGGTGGCCTCAAGCACGACATCCCGGCCGATGACGGCCCGCTGCGGGCCCTGCTGCCGCAAACCCTGCTCAGCTTCGACGAGGCGCTCGGGGAGAGCCTGGCGCTGGAGCAGAAGCTGGGGGCCGAGCAGCAGGGGCAGGAGACGCCGCTGGGGCTGCGCTGGCGCCACCCCGAGTACGGCTTCTATGACCGCACCGCCAGCGGGGAGGCCATCTGTCTCGCTTCGCCCGAGGTGGTATGGCAGGTGTTGCAGCAGCTGGGGGGCGAGCAGCGCTACTTCTACATGAACGAGCTGTGGGTGGTGCGCGAATGGATGGATCACCTGATCGGCGGCCCTGCCCGCACCCGAGGCCGCACCAACCCGGATCGCTTCGTGAAGGGGGACATGCTGGACTCCTGGCAGATCCTCGGGGTCGACGAGGGGCGCAGGCTGGATCTGCTGTTCAACATGAAGGCCCCCGGAGTGGGGCGGCTGGAGTTCAACATACTGCCGGAGGAGTCCGGCCTGACCCGCATCAAGGTGACGGCCCACTGGCATCCTCAGGGGGCCTGGGGACTGGCCTACTGGCTCGCCATGCTGCCGTTTCATCTCTTCATCTTCCAGGGGATGACGGAGGCCATCGCCAGGCAGGCGGAGGCGAAAGCGGGCATCCCTGTGATGGGGTGAAACCATATCTATAACTAAATAGGTATTAGTGATTGGCATGACATGCTAATTACTGGCTTGTCAGTGGCGGCGAGGCGATACTTTCCTCTGTGAAAGCCCGATGGTTTTCTTTATGATCCCCAGCCCTCGCCCGCTGGCGAGCCAATGCACCACTCCATTCACTTCCGTATCGGGGTCCCCCATGTCCGATCTGCGTCACGATCTTCGTCAACAAGCACTCGATTACCATGCCCAGCCCGTACCGGGCAAGATTACCATCGCCCTCACCAAGCCCGCCGAGACAGCCCACGATCTGGCGCTGGCCTACAGCCCGGGTGTGGCCGAGCCGGTGCGCGAGATCGCCGCCAATCCCGATGATGCCTACCGCTACACCGGCAAGGGCAACCTGGTGGCCGTCATCTCCAACGGTACCGCCATCCTGGGACTGGGCAATCTGGGCCCGCTGGCGTCCAAGCCGGTGATGGAGGGCAAGGCCCTGCTGTTCAAGTGCTTCGCCGGCATAGACGCCATCGACATAGAGGTGAAGCACGAGACCAGCCAGCAGTTCATCGACACAGTGGCGGCCATCGCCGACACCTTCGGTGGCATCAACCTGGAAGACATCAAGGCGCCCGAGTGCTTCGAGATCGAGCAGGCGCTGATCGCCCGCTGCGACATCCCGGTATTCCATGATGACCAGCACGGTACCGCCATCGTCACCGCCGCCGGTCTGCTCAATGCGCTGGAAGTGCAGGGCAAGCGCATCGAACAGAGCCGCATCGTCTGCATGGGGGCCGGGGCTGCCGCCACCGCCTGCATGGACCTGCTGATCAAGTGCGGCGCCGCGCCGCACAACATCTTCATGCTCGATCGCCAGGGGGTGATCCACACAGGCCGCACCGATCTCAACCAGTACAAGCAGCGCTTCGCCAACGACACGCCGCTGCGCACCCTGATGGATGTCATTGAAGGGGCGGATGTGTTTGTCGGCGTCTCCGGCCCGGACGTGTTGCCTCCGGAGGCTGTGGCCCTGATGGCCCCCAACCCGGTGATCTTCGCCTGCTCCAACCCGGACCCGGAGATCAAGCCATCCCTGGCCCACGCGGTACGCGACGATCTCATCATGGGCACGGGCCGCTCGGATTATCCGAACCAGATCAACAACGTGCTCTGTTTCCCCTTCATTTTCCGCGGCGCGCTGGACGCCCGCGCCAGCCGCATCAACGATGCGATGAAGATAGCCGCGGTGGAGGCGATCCGCGGTCTGGTCAAGGAGCCGGTGCCGGCCGAGGTGCTGACCGCCGCCGGGGTGAGCGCGCTTTCCTTCGGCAAGGATTACGTCATTCCCAAGCCGATGGATGCCCGCCTGCTGCCACGGGTGGCCCGCGCCGTGGCGCTGGCGGCGGTAGCTTCCGGCGTGGCGCGCATCGCGCTGCCGGCAGATTACATGCTGAAATAAACTGGCGGTGCCATACCGACCACGACAGAAGGGGCCCCTGGGGGCCCCTTTTCATTACGGGAAGCTTGAGACGTCTTTATTTGGTCTTGGGAGCGACCTTGACGGCCGGTGCCTTGGCATGAGTCGCCTTGTGGTGCTTTTTCACCACCTTGGTCTGGGTCGCCTGGGGAGCGGCGGCCTTGGTGGGGGTGGCTGCCATGGTGAAGCCGGAGGTCAGGGCGAAGACAGCGGCCAGGCTCAGGGGGATCAGCTTGTTCATATTCCAGTTCCTCATTCGGGTTGATGACATGGAGCGTTTCTCCATGACTTCATCCTAGGGCCGTTCCGCTGGCGGTTCAGTGAGTGGCTGGTGACGGTTTGTATCCAAATGTACGGGCAGCTTCAGGCAGAAGCGGGCGCCGCTGCTGCTCGGCAGCAACTGCACCTCGCCGCCGTGGTGGCGGGCTATGCTGCGCACTATGGCGAGGCCGAGGCCGGCGCCGCCGGTACGGCGATCCCGGCTCTGATCCAGCCGCACGAAGGGCTCGAAGATCTGGGGTGCCAGCGCAGGATCTATGCCGGGGCCGTCGTCGGCCACCTCCAGCAGATAGTGATCCTGCTGCTGGCTCATGGCGAGGGTCACCCGGCTGGTGGCGTGGCGCAGGGCATTGCCGATGAGGTTCTCCAGCGCCCGGTCCAGCAATCGGGTATCGCCGCGCCAGGGCAGGGGATTGGCGGGGTGACTGAATTCGAGCCGGGTATGTGGCCGCAGCGCCTGCCAGTCCGGGAGACGGCTGCCGGCCCAGCCGGCCAGCTCCAGCTCGCTGCATTGCAGCGGCAGCTCGGGACGATCCAGCCTGGCGTAGGTGAGCATCTCCTCGATGAGGGCGTCCAGGGCCCCCAGATCGCGATCCAGCCCCTGTTGTTCCTCTGCCGATGGCTGCGGGTCCAGCATGGCGAGCCGGTAGCGCAACCGCACCAGGGGGGTGCGCAGCTCGTGGGCGATGGCATCGGTCAGCTGCTTGCGACTGGCCAGCATGGCCTGCAGCTGTTCCGTCATCTGATCGAAGGTGCGTCCCACCCGGCCCAGGCTGCTGCCGGCGGGCAGGCCGGTGCGGCTGGAGAGATCCCCGTCGCCGACCCGGCGGGCCGTCTGTTCGAGCCGTTGCAGGCCG
The DNA here is from genome assembly GCF_963899305.1 of Aeromonas sp. MR19. Taxonomy (NCBI): domain Bacteria; kingdom Pseudomonadati; phylum Pseudomonadota; class Gammaproteobacteria; order Aeromonadales; family Aeromonadaceae; genus Aeromonas; species Aeromonas sp. MR19. The sequence goes on along the minus strand of NZ_CAWQWZ010000051.1, from coordinate 160,897 downwards.
CGCCAGTGCGGGCGCAGCCAGAGCAGGATCGGCAGACCCAGCGAGAGACCTATGGCCAGCAGCAGCCCTACATCGACCCAGTGCAGCTCGTGCAGGTAGGAGAGGTAGGGGACGGGGCCGACGATCAGCACCTGATCCGTCTCCGGGATGCGCTGCAGGAAGGTGTCATCCTCCTCGACTATGACTATGTTGCCCGCCTCGAGAAAGGCCTGATCCTCCTTGGCCAGCGGCTGGTTGGCGAGGGCCCCGATCTGCAGCGGCAGGGTGAGCTGGCGGCTCTGCTCCGCCATGCGGGCGGGCCAGTGTTCCGGCGGCAGGCGGGCCAGCTCGCCGGTGAGCAGGCCGAGGGAGCCTTGCATCATCCGCTCCAGATAGCGGTCACCCGCCCGCTCGGCGCTGACCTGATAGACGATGCCGACCAGCAGTATGGCCAGGGTGAAACAGCCGATCAGCAGCAGGTAGAACTGGATAAACAGGCGGCGCATGGGATCTTTCCTCTTTCCTGGATTGCGTCCGGGCGTTGCGTTTTTGCCCCCTCATCCCCCACACGGGGAGAAGGGAGCATCAAGCTCATTCCCAGGCGTGGGGCACCAGCAGATAACCCTTCTGGCGCACCGTCTTGATGCGGGTCGGGTTGTTGCTGTCATCCCCCAGCTTGCGGCGCAGGCGGGAGATGGCCACATCCATGCTGCGGTCCTGGCCATCGTAGTCGCGGCCACGCAGGCTGCGAAACAGCGCCTCCCGTCCCAGGATCTGGCCCGCATGACAGGCCAGCTCCCACAAGAGATCAAAATCGGCGGTGGAGAGGGGGATGCTGTCGCCATCGAGGCGCACATCCCGACCCGGCCCGTCGATCTGCAGGCGACCGAACTGCAGGCGCTGGGGCGGCGTACTGGCCACGGCTGTTTGCGGTGCCTGTCCCTGCTGGCGGAACTGGACCCGCAGCCTGGCCAGTAGCACGGGGGGCGGCGTTGTCTTGAGGATGTAGTCGTTGGCACCCAGCTCCAGGCTGAGGATCTGGTTCATGTCGCTGTCGAGGGAGGTGAGCATGACGATGGGGCCCTTGAAGCGCGGACGCAGATCCCGGCACAGGGAGAGGCCGTCCTGCCCCGGCAGCATGATGTCGAGCAGCACCAGGTCGGGCTGCTCGGCCAGAGCCCTGGCCAGCGCCAGGTCGCCTCTGGGCTCCAGCAGCACCTCCATGTCGTGGCGGGCAAGCCAGCTGCTGATGAGTTGGCCTATTTCGGGATCATCTTCAACAAAAAGAATGCGTTGCATTGTGGCATGACACCCAGGCTGTGGCGCGGATGCGCGTGCCGCCAGCATAACGGCTCCGGCCGCCGCGTGCACTGGGATAAATAATCAAACAGGGCCCGCGGGCCCTGTTCTTATCTTGCTTGTCGAGCGGGGAGCTGTGCCCTGGCGACATCAACCCGCCTTGCGCTTGAGATAGACCCCGGCTTCCATATGGTGGGTCCAGGGGAACTGATCGAACAGGGCGAAGCGGGCGATCTCGTGGGTTTCGCCCAGTACGACCATGTTGGCCTGCAGTGTCTCGGGGTTGCAGGAGATATAGAGGATGTTGTCGTACTCCTGTACCAACCGGACTGTGGCATCGTCGAGACCGGCGCGGGGCGGGTCGACGAAGATGGTGCTGCACTGGTAGGCGCCGAGATCGACCCCCTTGAGGCGGTTGAACTCCCGCTCGCCGCGCATCGCCATGGTGAACTCCTCGGCCGACATGCGCAGTATGATCAGGTTGTCGACACCGTTGGCGGCGATGTTGAACTGGGCTGAGTCCACGCTCGGCTTGGCGATCTCGGTGGCCAGCACCTTGCGGAAATTCTGTGCCAGGGCGATGGAGAAGTTGCCGTTGCCGCAGTAGAGCTCCAGCAGGTCACCCTCGCTGCCTTTGGTCACGTCCAGCGCCCAGCCCAGCATCTGCTCGTTGATGGCGGCGTTGGGCTGGGTGAAGCTGTTCTCCACCTGCTTGTAGACCAGCTCGCGACCCTGCACCGTCAGCCGCTCGATGACAAATTCCTCCCCCAGGCAGATCTTCTGCTTGTGGGCGCGGCCAATCAGTTGCAGCTCGAACCCCTGGGCCCGCAGGTCGGCCTGCAGCGCCTCGGCGGCTTGCTGCCACTCGCTTTCGAGCTTGCGATGGTAGAGCAGGCTGACGCAGATCTGGCCGGACTGGGTGGAGAGGTAGTCTATCTGGAACAGCTTGCGACGCAGCACGGGGTGCGGGCGAAGCCCCTCCAGCAGCACCGGCATCAGCTGGTTGATGAGGCGGCTGGCGGTGGGGAACTGGTCGACCCGGATGATCTCCTTGGTGGCCGGCGCATACATGCAGTGGAACAGGTCATCCCCTTCATGCCAGATGCGGAACTCGGCGCGCATCCGGTAGTGTTCGGCGGGGGAGGCGTGCACTTCCAGCGCAGGCAGGGTGAAGTCGGCGAACAGCCCGTTGAGGCGCTCGCGCTTCTCGTCGAGCTGGGCCTGGTAGTCGGCGGGAGTCCGCAGGGCCTGGGAGTCGGCGCCAGCTTGCTGGATTTGGGTCATGATATACCTCACATGCACACCGGCAGGGCCGGGTCGAAATCGGGGGAAGGCAACGGGCCACCCAAAGGGTGTGGATTTTAAAAGGCCATTGCAGATTGTCCAGTATTTTGTGGTCAAGAAGTGTTCAGTCAGGCCGATACCTGATCTACAGGCATGGTGGGAGGACACATTATGCAAATCGACGGCGTGGGCTCAGCCCAATCCAAGGGAGTGGGCGTTTCACCCAAGGCACCCCAACAGGCACAAGAGAAGCAGATCAGCAGCGCAGAGGAAGTCTCCCTGCACAAGCCGCCCAAGTGGGCCCAGGTGCTGATACAGCAGGCGTTGCAGTTTGCGCTGGAGATCAACGGTCAGGGTTATCAGGCACCCAAGGCACAGGAACCCGAGGAGATAACCCCGGAGACCCTGTTCGACTTCCAGTCGGTGGCGGACAACGTGCTGCAGTTCGTCACCGGACGGCTGGGCGCCGCCCGTGCGGACGGCAAGTCCGACGACGACCTGACCGGCATGATGGAGCAAGCCCGCAAGGGGGTGGACAAGGGTTTCGGCGACGCCAGGAAGCAGCTGGGCAAGTGGGCCACCGATAACGAAGACATCAAGACCGGTATCGATCAGAGCTACAAGCTGATCCAGAAGGGGCTCGACGAGTTCGAGAAGGAGTTCTTCGGCAAGGTCTCCTCCACCGACATGGGGCAGGCCGAGATGGCCAGTCGCCAGCAGGGTTCGCTGGAGATCCAGACCAAGGATGGCGACAAGGTGGTGCTGCGCTTCAATGACAGCTGGCAGACCAAGTCCCAGAAAGATGACAGCGGCAGCCAGTTCAGCCTCAAGTCGAGCCAGAGCTTCAGCTTCTCGCTGGAGGGGGATCTCAGCAGCGAGGAGATGGACTCCATCGGCAAGCTGGTCAAGGGGATCGACGATCTGGCGGGGAATTTCTTCTCCGGCAACTTCGAGGATCTGCTGAAGAAGGCGGGTGACCTGCAACTGGATGACAGCCAGCTTGCCTCCTACTCCCTCAAGCTCAAGCAGAGCGTCAAGCTGAGCCAGACCTACCAGGGAGCCCACTCGCTGCAGGATCTCCTCAAGCCGCTGGCGGACTATCTGCCCAAGCTCGATCAGGTGCAGCAACAGGCGGATGCCCTGCTGCCGGAATCGCAGCAGCAGGCGCTGACCCCTGCGGTGCTGGCGGCCCGCGGCCAGAGCGAACCGGCTCAGGTCAACAGCTTCACCAGCTTCAACCAGCGGATGCTGGAGGCGCTGCGAATGATAGGCCAGTTCCAGCCTGCGACCGAGCCTGCCAGCAAGAGCGTCTGAGTCGGCATCGCCCGGCTCAAGCCATAAGCTGCCGTTTGCCAGCTCCCCCAGGGGCTGGCAAACTGGCTCTTTTCCCAATCCGGCTACCTTATGAACCCCAAGAAGCCCAGAGACAAGCGCGAGCTCTGCTACCCCTTCATCTTCGAAACCCAGTTCCAGTGTGATTACGAGATCGCCACCGATGAGCTTTGCTGTCAGGTGGGGGCCGTACTCGCCCAGTTGCCAGTGGCAGAGGGAACCCGGGAGGTGGTGGCCGATCTGGGGGCCTTGCAGCGGCTCATCTACAACCTCAACGGTTCGGTACGGGGCAAGCTCGGTATTTTTGAAGAGGATCTGGCGTGGTTGAAAACGCGGTATGACCACTACAACGAGGCGAGCCGCGGCCGGGTCACGGGTTTTGTCTTGCCCCAGGGGCCCCAGCCCATTCCCACCCTGCATCTGTGCCGCTGCGGCAGCAAGAAGGTGGTGCGGCTGCTGGTGCGCCTCGAGGAGAGCGGCGTCCGCTTCGATCCCATCCTCTATCGCTTCGCCAACCTGCTGGCCAACTTCTTCTTCGTGCTGACCGTCTACCTCAAGCAGTTGTGGCAGGTGGAAGAGGTACCCTACGTCAGCATCAATTACTGACCAAGTGGCTGAAAATGCTTTTATTTTTCTGAAAGATAAAAGACGATCCAGCCATGCCGTTGCAATCTGGATGGCACCGATAGCGGAGCGGGGGAAGTCATGACGACGATTCATCTCAGTGGCAGTTCATTCTTGATGCCGGGCAACCTGGCCTGGCGGTCGCTGGCTGCCCACGGCGAGGTGCAGGTCGCACCCCATGGGCAGTGGCTGCAAACCCTGATGACTCCAGCCGAAGAGATCGCCGCCCAGACTCACATCATCATCTGGCTGTGGGAAGATCTGGTGCCGGCACAGACGCTGGCCGGGTGGAGCGGTTTGGCACAAGAGGCGCAGCAGCTGGCTGTGGCCGCCTTGGTCGCATCACTCTGCCAGCCCCTGCAACAGCGTCTGCTGCGCCGGCCGCAGGACCATCTGCTGGTCGGGGTCTGCAGCCGTTCCCCTGCCTCCGTATTTGGCGCGGCGCCCTCCGCGCTTGCCTGTCTGGCCGGTGAATTTGAGTGTCAGCTTGCCCATTTGCGGCAGCAGTATTCCGGCTTGGATGACCTGCACCTGCCGCTCTGGTTGCAACAGCAGGGTCGCCACCACTGTTTCGACAACCGCAATCACTACCTGATGTCCTGCCCCTTCTCCATGGCCGGGTTGGCCAGTCTGGCGCAGTGGATTGCCCCCTTGCTGCAGCGGCTGCACAGGCCAGCTCACAAGGTGCTGGTGCTCGATTGCGACAATACCCTGTGGGGAGGCGTGGTCGGCGAAGATGGCGTGGGGGGCGTCCTGCTGGGGCAGGATGGGGTGGGGCGTCTCTATCAGGCTTTCCAGCAGGCCGCCTGCTACTGGCACGGGCAGGGCGTCATATTGGCGCTCTGTTCCAAGAATCTGGCCGACGATGTGTGGCGGCTGTTCGATCAGCATCAGGGCATGGTGCTTGAGCGCCGGCACATAGCCGCGGCCGAGATTGGCTGGGAGCCCAAGTCCGCCGGCCTGCGACGCCTGGCTGCGCGGCTCAATGTGGGGCTGGACAGCCTGGTGTTCTGGGATGACAGCGAGCTGGAGCGTGCCGAGGTGCGTGCCAATTGCCCCGAGGTTACCGTCATCACGCCCCCTGCCGAGCTTTGGGGCTGGCCTGATGCATTGATGACGCTCGCCGAGCTGCAGAGCCGCCACCAGAGCCATGATGACAGCTTGCGCCAGGGCTCCTATCTGGCACAGGCAGAGGCGAATGCGGTGCGCCAGCAACTGGGCGACGAACACGCCTTCTTGCAACAGTTGGGGCTACGAGCGAGCTGGCAACCGCTCACCCAGAGCAATCAGCTGCGGGCCGAGCAGCTGAGCCAGAAGACCAACCAGTTCAATCTCTCCGCCCGGCGTTATCAGGCGGGTGAACTGGCACAGCTTGCCAGTACGCAGGGCGAGGTCTGGCTGGCATCACTGCAAGACACGTTTGCCGATCACGGCATGACGGCCCTGTTGGTGGTGCGCCCACTCGATGACGGAAAGGCGCTGCTGGATACCCTGGCCATCAGCTGTCGGGTGCTGGGGCGAGGTTTCGAATACTGGCTGCTCGCCCAACTGGCTGCCCGACTGATGGCAAAGGGCGTTGACCAACTGGTGATAAGCCTGGTACCCACGGATCGCAACCAGCCGGCGCGGGATTTTCTGGCGACCCTGCCGACCCGGCCGATAACCACTCCAGCGGGATTGACGCCGCTGGTGGACGAGATGTTCCTCTGCCTGGATCTCCCCTCTCTTTCTCTCCCGTTTCTGGAGTTTTATGCCAATGAATGACCTCATCGCGCTGGTTCGCCAGCAATTTCCCCAGGCCAGCATCAACGAGCAGGCCACCCTCGGTTTCGGCAGCTTTCCCGAGTGGGACTCCCTGGGTCACTTCAATCTGCTGCTGCTCATCGAACAGCACTTTGCCGTGCGGTTCGAGCCGCAGGAGCTGGCCGAGCTGAAGAGCCTGGCCGATATCAGACAGGCTCTGCTGCGCAAAGGGGTTGCCGAGTGAAACAGGCCATCGAACAGGCGCTGAGCGAGCTGGGGATCCCCAAGGGGAGTGCCCTTATGGTGCACTCGGACGCCATGGTCGTGGCCCAGTTTCCCGGTATGGGCAATGCCCAGGGAATAGCCGCCTTCTGGATGCACCTGGAGCAGTGGCTGGCGGGTGATCTGCTGGTGCCAACCTTCACCTACAGCCCCATGGCGGGTGAGTGCTTCGACCCGGCCCTCACCCCGAGCAAGGTGGGGCTGATGACGGAGGTGTTCAGGCAGCGTGACGGCGTGACCCGCACGCGGGATCCCATCTTCAGCGTGGCGATCAGCGGCCCCCACGGGGCCGAGCTGGCGGCCCGTGAGTGTCACGACTGCTTCGGTCAGGAGAGCCCGTTTGGCTGGCTGGCGGAGCAGGATGGCTGGTTGCTGGGATTGGGCTGTCATCCAGACAGGATCACCTTCACCCACTATGTGGAGCAACGGCTGGCCGTGCCCTATCGCTATCACAAACTGTTCGAGGGACAGGTGTGCGTTGCCGGCGCCTTGCGCGACTGGCAGGCCGACTACTATGTGCGGGATCTGGCGCTGGCCAGCGAGATCGATCTCTCCCGGCTGGTGGCCTTGCTGCAGGAAAGGGGCGCCTGGCATCAGACCCTGTGCCAGCGAGTGCCGGTCTGGGCCGTGTCCTGCCACGATTTCATCCTGGCCGCCAGTGAGTTGGTGGCGACGGCGCCATACGCCCTGATCCGGGCAGGAGGAACTTCTCATGCAATTTGACCATATAGGTCTGGTGGTGCCGGATCTCGCCAGCGGTGAGGCCTATTGCCGGGAGGTGTTGGGGCTGAGCCGCTTCTCGGTGGCGGTGGAAGATCCTTTGCAGAAGGTATGGGTGCAGTTCGTGCACGATGAGGGCGGACTTTGCTACGAGCTGGTGGCGCCGGCGACAGAGGATAGTCCTGTGACCCAGGTGCTCAAGACCCGGCGCAACGTCATCAATCATCTGGCCTATCGGGTGCCCTGCCTCGCTGAGAGTGCCGCCAGACTGCGGGATCAGCGTCACCTTCCCCTCGGCCCCAGCCAGCCGGCCATCGCCTTCGGCGGTGCCCACGTCCAGTTTTTCCTGAGCCCCCTTGGCCATATAGTCGAGTTGATCGAGGCACCTGTCATATGAGTTCTTCTCACAAGAGCGACTATCTGCCCACAGACTGGGATGACCAGGCGCAGATCGGCGAGCAGCTGCATCGCCTGCTGACCCTGCTGTTCCCCCTCAACCGCAGCCTGACCGGTGATGGCGTGCGCCAGACTCTGGCCCTGATGCGCCAGCACTGCCTGCCTGATCTGCAGATCCGGGAGGTGGCCAGCGGCACCGAATGTTTCGACTGGACTGTGCCCGATGAGTGGAACGTACAGCAGGCCTACATAGTGGGGCCGGACGGTCGCAAGGTGGTGGATTTCAAGGATCACAACCTGCATCTGGTGGGCTATTCGGAGCCGGTGCGCTGCACCCTCTCGCTGGCCGAACTGCAGCCCCATCTGCACTCCCTGCCCGAGCAGCCGGACGCCATTCCCTATGTGACCTCCTACTACAAGCGTCGCTGGGGCTTCTGCCTGCCGCACAAGGTGCGCGAGGCGCTGCCGGAGGGGGATTATGAGGTGGTGATCGATGCCAGCCTGGCGCCCGGCTCGCTCACCTATGGCGACTGGGTGCTGCCGGGAGAGAGCGAGCAGGAGATACTGCTGTCCAGCTACACCTGTCACCCCTCCATGGCCAACAACGAGCTGTCAGGCCCCTGTGTCGGGGTCTTCCTGATGGCCTGGCTCGCCTCCCTGCCAAAGCGCCGTTACAGCTATCGATTGATGCTGGTGCCCGAAACCCTGGGGGCCATCGTCTATCTCTCCCGCCATCTGGATCACCTCAAGCGGCACACCCTGGCCGGCTTCAACCTGACCTGTCTGGGCGATGAGCGCAGCTACTCCTTCCTGCCCTCACGCCAAGGCAACAGCCTGGCCGATCGCATCGGCCGTCATGTGCTTGGCCACCTGGCGCCGGGTTACAAGGCTTACAGCTTCCTGGAGCGAGGCTCCAACGAGCGCCAGCTGTGCGCCCCCGGCATCGATCTGCCGGTCACTACCCTGATGCGCAGCAAATATGGCTGCTATGCCGAGTACCACACCTCGCTGGATGATCTCTCGCTGGTGACCCCGGCTGGTCTGGCGGGCGGCTTCCTGGCGTTGCGCCGGGCCATCGAGTGTCTGGAGCTGGACGAGCGCTGCGAGGTCACAGTGCTGGGCGAGCCCCAGCTGGGCAAGCGGGGTCTCTATCCGGATCTGTCGACCCGCTATTCGGGCTGGCAGGTGAGGGAGATGATGAATCTGCTGGCCTACAGCGATGGCCAGCTGACCCTGTTCGAGATCGCCGAGACCATAAAGGTGCCTTTCTGGCGGGTGGCACCACTGGCCAGCATGCTGCTGGAAGCCGGGCTGCTGCGTCGCCTCAGCCAGCGACCGGATTACTCGATCACCAGATAGGCCGGCCCCGGGTTGTGCGGGGTACGGCGGATGGCGTAGCGATCCAGTCCCAGCACCTCCTTGAGGGCCAGGGTCTCCCCTGGAAAGGCGGGCCAGTTCAGCTCATCGAATGCCAGCACGGATCCCTTGGTCAGATGCGGCTTGATGAGCTCGAGACAGCGGCGGGTCGGTTCGTAGAGGTCAAAGTCAAAATAGGCCAGCGCTATCATGGTCTCCGGCTGACGGGCCAGATAGGCGGGCAGCGTCTCGGTCACATCCCCCTTCACCAGCTCGTGCTTGACGATGTGACCCAGCGGACTCTCGGCCTCATGGGCGGCGAGCAGCTGCGCCAGGTGCTGTTCATAGTCGGGTGTGACGCCATAGGCGCCCGGCTGGATGGCCGCATCGGATCCGTCCTGCGGAGCGTGGGAGGGAAAGCCGCTGAAGGTGTCGAATCCCACCAGCTTGCGATTGTAGTTGTAGGGCTCGTACATGCCGCGAAACGAGGAGAAGAGCGCCAGGTTCTGACCCCAGCGGGTACCGAAATCCATGATGACGCCGTGTACCGGAATGATCTTCTGGTAGAGCTCGTGCATGAACAGGATGCGGGAGAGCGACTGGCGCTTGAGGTAGAGGCCCAGATTGTTCTGCAGCTCGGCCGGGGGCAGCGGGCTGGCGCGCAATAGCTCGCTGAACGTCTGGCGACGAGACAGCTCCTCGTCGGAGGCATTGGAAATAGCCTTGATCATGAAACGTCTCCTGCTGTGGTGGGGGCGGAAGGGGTCGTCAGGGTATGCACCAGTTCATATTCGAGGTAATCGGCCAGCCCCAGCCAGTCTTGTCGCTCCTGGCTGCGGAGCAGGGCGGCTATCAGCTCGGGGGGCAGGCTGCCCCGTGCGGTGAGGGCCTCCTGCAGCAAACCGGGCAGGGTCTGGCTCGCGGCAAGCGACTGCCCCAGCCTGAACTGGTGTGCCAGCGCCCTGATGCGGGTTGTCAGGCCATTACTCATGACAGGTACTCCGGGTGGTAGCTGCAGCCCGCGATCTCGGCCCCTTCCCGGCTGCTGTTCCAGAAATGCACCTCGGGATGGCGCGCTATGTATCGCTCAAGTTCGGTGCGATAGGCGGAGAAGTTAGGGTTGGTCTTGACCCGGCGCCCGTGCCCGTCGAGGGTCCAGCTGAGTGCCTGGCTGGCAGTGGGGCCGAGCGCCCCATCCGCCCATCCTGAGTGGGTGAGCTCGCCGGGGAAGGCAAAATCCGTCCCCAGCAGTATGACCTGCTGGCAGCCCATCTGTACGGCAAGATCCACGGCGGGATGAATGACGCTGCCGCCCGAGTGCAGGGTTCCCTTGGGGATCTCCTGCCTCAGTGTCTGGTACATGGGACTGCGGGAATAGGCTGCCTTGCGCGGCCCCTGCCAGGCCAGCAGGGCTGCCGTCGGGACTGTGGGGTAGTAGACCAGGGTGGTCTGGGCCGATTGGTCGGCCGGCAACCGGCTGCCGTGGATGGCGTCATCTATGGTGACCACTATGTCTGGCCGGATGCCGTGGCGCAGCAAAAAAGCGAGCGCTGTGTCGACGCTGATCAGCAGATAGTCCTGACGCCGGGTCTGCAACTGGGCCTGCAAGGTGGCCAGATTGGTTTGCAGGGTCGGGCCGCTGGCGACGATCAGGGCATGTTTGCCTCGCGCCAGCCCGAACAGGCTGGCCACGTCGCCATCGCTTGCCAGCAGTGGCCGGTTCTCGGCCAGCCGGCGGGTCACCGCCGGATGCTCGGCATCGAACCTGGCGCTGGCAAACGGCAGCTCTATCTCGCTCACCAGCCTGTCCCGGATGCGGGCGGCGGCGTCTTCCACCAGCAGCAACTCGGGCGGCAGGGCGAAGAAGGGCAGACGGATTTCGCTCTCGTCCCCCGCCATCATCAGTTCGACCCTGGGGTCTGCCAGCCACTCCTGCTGGTCCAGCAGCCGCAGCACCAGCGCAAACAGGGCGCCATTCATGATCTTCACTTCCAGCCGCTTGAGGCCGCTGCGGCCCAGCAGGGCGCGCGGCAGATCGCCGAGCCCGGTACCGTAGAGGTGCAGCACGGCCACCTCGGGCAGGCTGGCAGCCTGCAGCTCGGCCTCTTGCACCCTGTCATGACGACTGGTGAGCTGGATGCCGTCGATGCTGAGGGTCGAGCCCAGCCCTTCGGTCAGCTCGGCCTGGATGCTCTCCACGTCCTGCGCCAGCAGACGGGGCCAGAGGGCTGGCCAGCGCTGGCTGATCAGCCTGCCGTGCTGGGCGAACAGTTCGTCACTCATCTTTGTCTATCCACTCCCAGCTCAGCGGCTGATTGGCTGCCATGTCGCGGCTGACCCGCTTGCCGATGAGTCGATCGTAATCGGCAGGGGGCAGGCCGAGGGCGGGGCGCACCGACTTGATGTGGGCGGCGGTGAGCGCCTCTCCGGCCGCAATATCTTTGACCAGATAGAGGGAGCGGCGAAAGGCGCGGTTGCCCTGCTCGCTCTGGGTGAGCTGGTAGTCGGCCACCCCGAGCGCCGCATGGGCGGTGTTGACCGAGGCAATGAGCTCGGTGAGTTCGGCCGGTTCCATGGAGAAGGCGCAATCCGGTCCGCCGTCGGCGCGGGCCAGGGTGAAGTGTTTCTCGATGAGGGTTGCCCCGAGCGCGGTGGCGGCGATGGCGGTGGCCGATCCCAGGGTGTGATCCGAGAGCCCCACCTCGACGCCGAAGCACTGGCGCAGCATGGGGATGGTGCGCAGGTTGTATTCGGCCGCCGGCGCCGGATAGCCGCTGACGCAGTGCAGCAGCGCCAGCTGGCCGCTGCCATGCTTGAGCGCCATCTCGACGGCGGCGGCGATCTCGGCCTCGTTGGCCATGCCGGTGGACATGATGAGCGGCTTGCCGGTCTGGGCGGCGTAGCGGATCAGGGGCAGGTCCACCAGCTCGAAGGAGGCAATCTTGTAGGCCGGGCAGTCGAGGGATTCCAGCAGATCCACGGCGCTGAAATCGAACGGACTGCTGAATACCGTCAGTCCCAGCTCGCGCCCCTTGGCAAACAGGGCCTGATGCCACTCCCACGGCGTGTGCGCCCACTCGTAGAGGTCGTACAGACTGTGACCATCCCACAGGCCGCCGTGGATCTGGAACTCGGGTCTGTCGCTTTTGAGGGTGATGGTATCGGGTCTGTAGGTCTGCAGTTTGACTGCACTGGCTCCGGCCGCCTTGGCGGCGGTCATGATGGCCAGCGCGCGTTCCAGGTTGCCGTTGTGGTTGGCCGAGAGCTCGGCGATCACGTAGGGCGCCTGCGCCGGGCCTATGGATTGATGGGCGATCTGCATCTGTGGTCAGGCTCCTGTGCCAAGTTGCCAGCCTTGCGGCACCGGCTGCCAGGGGGCAGGGGGCGCTATCTGCGGTGGCTCGGCAAGATAGAGGGGAAATTGGGAGAAAATGCTTTGCAAGCGATGTGCCAGCTCTTGCCACTCTTGTGCCAGAAGTGGTTGCCGGGCCTGCCATGCCAGCCGCGGGCCGCCCAGGGTCAGGGTGAGCAGATGTTTGTCATCCTGGTGGAACTGCCACTGCTGGCCATCAGGCTCCAGCTGGTAATCGGCTTGGGGCAGCAGCCAGGCGGTGAGGCGATCCAGCCCCAGGCCATCTACCTGTTGCTGGCCGCGCTGGCGATAGTCATCGGCCTGTCGCTCCAGCCGCTGCAGGGCCTGCAGCAGCCGCGCCGGCTCGGCCAGCTCGCTCAGCGTCAGCCGCTCGGCCAGCTGGAAGCGGGCTATCACTTGATCGTTGAACTGCTGGTTGTCGACTATGGGCACCGCCAGGGTCGGCAGGCCGAGGCAGGCTCGTTCCCAGGTCATGCCGCCGGCGGCGCCGATGGCGAAGTCATGCTGATTCATCAACTGCGCCATCTGATCGCTCTGGCGCAGCAGCACTATCTTGAGCTCGGACAGCTCGGCCACCCTCTGCTCCAGCTCGGGCCAGAAGGGGTTGGCACCGCCTGCTACCAGGGTCCACCGGATGGTTCGCGCCCAGGGCAAGCGGGCCAGACTGTTGAGGGTAGTGAGGCAGGCACCGGCCGGGTCGGCGCCGCCGAAGCAGATGAGCCCTCGCTGCCACTGGCTGGTTTGTTGACGTGCCAGCTGGCGATAGGCGGGCCTCAGCAGGGCATAGTCGGTGCCAAGCAATAGTCGGCAATCGGCCGGGATCAGCGGTTGGTAATCGGCGGCTGTGCGCAGTGGTCCCTGATCCAGCAGCAACTGGCAGTGGTGCGGGCGATCGGCCAGATCGTCGATCACCAGCAAGCGGCCACAGTGGATCGCCAGTTTTTGTTCGACCATGTGGTCAATTTGGTAGTGATCGAACACCAGCCAATCGGGCCGCAAGCCAGGCAGCGGGCCGGCGTCGTCCAGCGCGCTCAGGGAATGATGGTGATGGGGCTGCAGCAGCGGCAGCAGATGTGCGGGCAAGTCGTGGCAGAGAAAGTGGCACTCGGCCCCTGCCGCCCGCAGCCGATCGGCGATGGCCAGGCAGCGCATCAGGTGGCCCAGCCCTATTTCGGCGCCGGCATCGAGCCGGAAGGCGACGTTAAACGCCATCCTGGCTCAGCACCCGATAGAGCAGTTCGGCCAGGTGCCAGTCTTCCGGCGTATCTATGTCGACCACCCTGTGCCTCGGCAGAATATGGCCGATCCCTTCCCCGCCTACCGGGCTTATGCCCCCCAGCCAGGCCGCGCGGCTGCCCCAGTAGAACTGGCCGGCATCCTGGTAGGCGGGCTCCAGATCCTGGGATCGTTTCGCCATCTGCTCCGGCCAGAAGGGGGTGACTCTGCCCTGTGCGTCCATGCGCACCGCCCGCTGGATGGGGAAGCCGAATTCGGCCACCGTGTAGACGAAGGGCGCCTGGCTGGCGAGCAGGCGGTCGTGGGCGGCGCTCAGATCGCTGGCCTGAATGAGAGGCACAGTGGCATAGATGCAGCAGTAGTATTCCGCCTGCATGCCGAGATCGTCGAGTCGCCGGATGGCATCGATCACCACCGGGGTGGTGCCGGTATGATCGTCGGCCAGGCTGGCGGGGCGCAGGAAGGGCACCTCGGCGCCGAGTTGGCGGGCAACGTCGGCGACCTCCTCATCATCGGTGGAGACCACAATTCGGCTGAAGCAGCCTGCCGCCCGGGCCGCCTGAATGGCGTAGGCGAGCATGGGCTGGCCGCAGAAGGGGCGGATATTCTTGCGGGGAATGCGCTTGCTGCCGCCCCGGGCCGGAATGATGGCGATGGCCATGGTGCTCTCTCCCTGAGGGACGGGATCTGGCATCCCCGTCCGGATAATTGCTGACAACTCTTTGATTATTTTTGAGATTATACCGAGTTTTCATCTTATATTATTGAGCTTTGCTACGGAATCGCCCTGCTATGGTCGATAACATGGGCAAGTGATGGGAAGTGGGTGGTATTGAGCATGAGTTATGGTGTCGAGCTGCGCCCGGTTCAGCCGTGGGACTTGCCCACCCTGAGGCGCTGGCGCAATCAGGATGAGGTACGGCTGCAGATGGTCGAACAGGCGCTCATCTCCCCCCGCCAGCAGCGACAGTGGTTTGCCAGCAGCCGTGAGCGGCCGGATCAGCAGCACTGGGTGCTCTGGTGCCGGGGTCAGCGGGCAGGCTACGTCAACCTTAAAGGGGAGACACGGCAATCGCTGCAAGGGCAGCCGGTGGCTGACGCCGGCCTCTATCTGGGCACCTCCAGCGTGCGCCATCCCATGCTGGCCGTTGCCGCCGCCCTGTCCCAGCTCGATCAGGGTTTCGATACCTTCGAGCTCGGCTGCATCCGCACCCTGGTGCGCGCGGGCAACGGCGCCGCCCTGCGCCTGAACGAGCAGCTGGGTTATCGCCAACATGGGCAGGAGGGCGACTTTCTCGCCCTTGAACTGCAACCCGCCGATTATTATGCCGCCCGTGAACGGCTACGGAGATTTTTCAGATGACTACAGCGTTGGAACAGGTTTTCGCCGATGCCCTCGGCATAGACGTCGGCACCGTCAGCGACGGGCTGGCTTACAACAGCATTCCCCAGTGGGACTCCGTCGCTCACATGGGCCTGATCGCCCAGCTGGAGGATTGCTACGGCGTCCTGCTCGATACCGATGACATCATCGACATGAGCTCGGTCGCCAAGGCGCGGGAGATCCTCGCCAAATACGGGGTCGCCCTCTGATGCAGGAGCTGCTGCAGGGCAAGCGGGCGCTGATCACGGGGGCCGGGCGCGGCATTGGTCTCGCCATCGCCCGCCAGTTTGCCGCGCAGGGGGCCGAACTCTGGCTGGGGGGCCGCGATGAAGCGGCCATGAGCCAGCTGGCGGCCGCCCTCGGCGCCGAGTTCGGCGTCCCCTGCCAGCCGCTCTGTTTCGACGTGGCCGAGCCGCAGGCGGTCAAGCAGGCCTTTCAGCAGCTGTTTGCCCGGACCCGTCAGCTGGATGTGCTGGTCAACAATGCCGGGATACTGGAAGAGGGGCTGCTCGGTATGGTCAATCAGGCCCAGCTGGAGCAGACCTTCAGCCATAACACCTTCAGCGTTGTCTATTGCAGCCAGTACGCCGCCCGCCTGATGCAGCGCAGCGGTGGCGGCAGCATCATCAATCTGGCCTCCCTGATGGGCCGGGTGGGCGCCGCCGGGCTCAGCAGCTATGCCGGCAGCAAGGCGGCGGTGATCGGCATCACCCAGTCGCTGGCCAAGGAGCTGGCCGCCAGCCAGATCCGGGTCAACGCCATAGCCCCCGGCTTCATCGATACCGAGATGGCGCGTGCCATCCCGGACCAGAAGTTCGCCGAGCGTCTCGCCAGCATCGCCATGGGGCGGATCGGCACGCCGGACGAGGTGGCCAGGGTAGCGCTGTTCCTCGCCTCCGACCTGTCGAGTTACGTGACCGGTCAGGTCATAGGCGTGGATGGAGGCATGTTGGTCTGATGAAGCAACGCCATCCTCTACTCGCCCATCTGCATGAGGATAACCCGGCGCCGGCCTGGCGGGATCCGCTGGATGGCTGGCTCTCCTACGGCGAGCTGGCACGGCGGGTGATGCAAGTGGCAGAGACTTACCCGAGTGAGCGCAGCCTCGTCTATCTGCCCTTCTTCACCCGTACCTCCCACCTGCTGCATTATCTGGCCGCCCTCAGGCTGGGACATGCTGTGATGCTGGCAGATCCCGCCCTGCCATTGGCCCAGCATCAGGCCAGCTGCCAGCAGTTCGCCGTGACTTGCCGGGTAAATGAAGCAGGGGAGTTGATCCGTCTCAGGGATACAAGCCCACTGTTGCACCCCGAGCTGGTGGTGCTGTTGCCTACCTCGGGCAGTACCGGCAGTGCCAAGTGGGTGCGCCTATCGGGCCGCAATCTGGCGGCCAACGCCGCCTCCATCGCCGACTATCTGGCGCTGACGGCGGCCGAGCGGGCCATCACCAGCCTGCCGCTGTTCTACTCCTATGGCCTCTCGGTGCTCAACAGCCATCTGCTGGTGGGTGCCTCCCTGGTGCAGAGCGAGGGGAGCGTGCTGGAGCGCGACTTCTGGCAGCAGATCGAGCAGCACGGCGTGAGCAGTTTTGCCGGGGTGCCCTTTACCTATCAGATGCTGGCCCGGCTGCGCTTTGACTGGGCCCGGTATCCCTCCCTGCAGACCCTGACCCAGGCGGGGGGGCGACTCGAACCCGCGCTGGCGCAGCAATTTGCCGAACAGGCGCTGCGGCTGGGGCGGCGCTTCTTCGTCATGTATGGCCAGACAGAGGCCACCGCCCGCATGGCCTGGCTGGCGGCGCACGAGGTGGTCACCCATCCGGATGCCATCGGCCGCGCCATTCCCGGCGGCCACTTCTCCCTGCGCGAGCTGGAGGGGGGCAAGCCCGGGGAGGGGGAACTGGTCTATCGCGGCGACAACGTCATGCTGGGCTATGCCACTACCGTCGAAGATCTGGTGCAGGGCGCCCTGCTGCAGGAACTGGCCACCGGCGATCTGGCTCGCAGTGACGAGGCGGGCCGCTACTACATCTGTGGCCGTCTCAGTCGTTTTCTCAAGTTGTTCGGCAAGCGGATCAGCCTGGCAGAGGTCGAGAGCCAGCTCCATCGCTGGGGCTGGTCGGGGGCTTGTGGCGGGCGTGATGACAGCCTGCTGGTGGTCGTCGAACCCCATGACGAACTGACGGCCGACGGCTTGCAGCGTGAGCTGGCGCAGTGGTTACAGGCACCGCCACGGGCGGTGCGGGTGATACAGGTGGCACAGCTGCCGCGCACCGCCAACCACAAGATTGACTATGCCGCCCTGACCAGACTGGCGGAGGAGGCGTGATGGAAAGCTTGCTCGCCGCCCCCATCTTCGACCTGCCCCAGGCCGCCAAACAGGCGCTGTTGCTGGCGCGGCTCAATGCCCTGACCCGTCACCATGTCGAGCACTGTCCCCCTTATGCCAATGTGCTGCATGCCTTCGGCTGGACGACTGACGCTGCCGATTATGGCGCTCTGCCCTATCTGGCGGCCCGGCTGTTCAAGCTGGCCCAGTGGCAGAGCGTGCCCGAGGCTGAGGTGTTCAAGGTGCTCACCTCGTCGGGCACCACGGGAGCGCCGTCACGGATAGTGCTGGACCGGGAGACCGCAGCGTTGCAGAGCAAGGTGCTGGTGAAGATACTGCAGGAGTTTGTCGGCAAGCAGCGGCTGCCCATGCTGCTGGTGGAGCAGCCCGCCCTCATCCAGAACCGCAACGGCTTTTCGGCGCGTGGTGCAGGTGCCCTGGGGCTCTCCTTTCTCGGCCGGGACCACACCTATGCCCTCGACGAGCAGATGCGGCCCAACTGGCCGGTGATAGAGGCATTTTGCGACAAATACGCAGGTCAGCCTGTGCTGCTGTTCGGCTTTACCTTCATGGTCTGGCAATGCCTGCTGGAGCCCCTGCGCGAGCGCGGACTGCACCTGCCCTTTGAGCAGGGCATTTTGTTTCACAGCGGCGGCTGGAAGAAGCTGCAGCATCTGGCGGTGGACAATCCCGCCTTCAAGGCGCGTTGCCGCGATCAGCTGGGGCTGGGCCGGGTACACAACTTCTATGGCATGGCGGAGCAGGTGGGCTCCATCTTCGTCGAGTGCGAGCAGGGGCACCTGCATGCCCCCGTGTTTGCGGATGTACAGGTGCGGGATCCGCTTACCCATCAGCCGCTTGGGGTCGGTCAGCCCGGTTTATTGCAGGTGCTCTCCGCCATTCCCGGCAGTTATCCCGGCCACAGCCTGCTGACCGAGGATCTCGGCGTGCTGCTGGGGGAGGATGACTGCCCCTGTGGCCGCCATGGCAGTTATTTTCAGGTATCAGGACGCCAGCAAGGCGCCGAGGTGAGGGGATGCAGCGACACCTTCCAGTGACGCCGCCGCAGGCGGTAGAGGGGCTTTGGTTGACGGGGCCCGACGTCAGCTTCGTGGCACCGGCTGCCAGCTGGCAGACGTTTTGCCCGCAGCCGCTGCCCTGTTTTGCCCCCGTCATCTGCGACTTCGTGGCGGCTCTGTCGGCCCGCCTGCAGCAGGAGGGGCGGCGTCATCCCGATCTGGCCGCGTTCGGCTTCTGGCTGCGGCCGCGCCAGCTGGCCAGAGAGCGGCAACGGCTGCAGGGGCGGGGGCCGGTGGGCGTCACGTTTCACCTGGTGCCCTCCAACGTACCGACAGTGGCCTTCTACTCCTGGCTGATGGCCCTGCTGATGGGCAATCCCTGCGTGGTGCGGTTGTCGTCGCGCCGCGACCCGGTACAGGATGCCATGCTGGCCATACTGAACGACCTTTTCAGCCAGGTTGAGTGGCAGGGGATCGCCACCCGCACCCGCTTCATTCGCTATGGTCACGACGAAGGCACCACCGCCTGGTTGTCGGCCCGCTGCCGGCTGCGCATCATCTGGGGCGGCGACGAAACCATCCGCCAGGTGCGGGCCATTCCTCTCTCCCCAAGTGCACAGGAAATGGTATTTCCGGATCGCCGCTCCATGGCGGTGCTCGACAGCCACTGGCTGGCCGGGCTGGATGCTGTGGGCTGGCAACAGACCCTGGGTGCCCTGCAACAGGATTGCACCCGTTTCAATCAACAGGCCTGCGCCTCCCCCACTACCCTCTGCTGGCTGGGCGAGCCCGACGAAGCGTTGCGCCGCCGTCTGCTGGAGGCCCTGTTTGCGCCCTTTGCCGACGATCCCGCTCTGGTGATGGAGCGGCTCATCCACAGTCAACAAAATGCCGCCCTGGACGGTGAGATGCAGCTGAGCACATTCCCGGGTGTCACCTTATTGACTCCAGCCGCTTCTCTGCGGCTCGCACACGTCGGAGGAGGTACAGTCGCCGAGTTTGTGGCCGATACCCTGAATGAGCTGCTGTTGCAGCCGTGGGATATGCAGACCTGTGTCTGGGTCGGTGCACACAAGGCGCAGCTTGAGGATGCCTTGCCGAATGCGCCCACCTGCCGCATAGACAGGGTGGTGGTGGCGGGACAGGCGCTGGCATTCGAGTGGCACTGGGATGGCATCGACATGCTGCACGTTTGCAGCCGTGGCCTCGTCCAGCATGAATAATCGGGTGTGGCTCACATAAATCCCGCAGCTTCAATGGATTAGCTTGGTCAGGCATATCTCTTGCAGTAAAACCTGACAGAGAGGGGGGAAGGGTTGACAGGGACCGTGCGGTAGCCTTGCCCATTTTCTCCCATCAGCTTCTTTTCTACTCATCTTCTCTTGGATTTCCCTATGAAAGTCAGCGTATTGGTGCCTGTCTACAATCTGGCGCGCTTCATCGAACCCTGCCTGCTCAGCCTGCTCGAGCAGCAAACGGATTTCGAGTTCGAGGTGATCGCCATCGATGACGGCTCGAATGATGACTCCTGGGCTATCTTGCAGCGGCTGGCGCGGCAGTGGCCGACACTGCGCATTCTGCAGAACGAACAGAACATGGGGCTGGCCAAGACCCAGAAGCGGTTGCTTGCAGAGGCAAGGGGTGACTATCTCGCCTATGTGGATGGGGATGATCTGGCCCTGCCGGACAAGCTGCAGCGCCAGGCCGAGTATCTGGATGCACACCCGGGTTGCACCCTCTGCTACCACGAAGCCGAGATGTTCGATGATGAGACAGGGGCACGGATCAAGTTGTTTACCCGTGACTACTACAACAGCCGGCATCTCGAACCCGTGATGACGCGAGAGGCCTTGATCCGGTTCGGGGTCTTCGTCAATGCCAGCTCCATCATGTTTCGGCGCTATGAGGGGATGGAAAATGCCATCGACGAGGGGTGCAAGATCATCCTCGATTACCCCTGGCATATTCTGAATCTCTCTCTCAACCCGGGAACCCTCGACTTTATCCCCGAGCTGCTGGGACGTTATCGCTTCCACACCCAGAGCTTTGGCGGGCAGACCCGCAAATCGGCCGAGCGCCGTGAGCAGTCGCTGCGCGACCTGCTGCGGGCTTGCGACAATGCCGGTGACTTTGGCGCCGATCCTGTGACCATTGCCCAGGGGCGTGCCCATCACTACTACTCTGCCGCGCTCTATTTCTTGCGGCAGGGAGACTACGCCCGTTTTCTCAACCTGCTTGAGCAGTCGGTGAGCGAGGTGGCCACGCTGGCACCGGGCTGGTTTTTCGACGAGCGGCACCAGCTGGCGTGGGAGGGGCGCACCAATCCGGCCGGCGTTGTGCAACAACTGTTTGGAGATGCAGCGTGAGTTATCAGGCGATTGTCATCGGAGCCGGGCTGTCCGGCGCCGTCATGGCGGAGCGAATGGCCAGCCAGCTTGGCTGGAAGGTACTGGTGCTGGAACAGCGCGACCATATAGGCGGCAACTGCTTCGACGAGTATGACGAGCATGGGGTGCTGATCCATCGCTATGGACCGCACCTGTTTCATACCGACAAGCGGGAAGTGTGGGATTACCTGTCGCAGTTTACCGCCTGGCGGCCTTACGAGCATCGTGTGCTGTCACGGATCGATGGTCAGTTGGTGCCCATCCCGTTCAACCTGACCAGCATAGAGCGTTGCTTCCCGGCCGAGAAGGCAGCGGCCATGATTGAGGCTCTTCAGGCCAGGTTCGGTGAGGGGGCCAGAGTGCCCATCATGGCACTGCGGCAGGAAGCTGAGCCCCTGCTGGCTGAGCTGGCCCAGTTCATCTATGAGCGTGCCTTCGTCAACTACACCAGCAAGCAGTGGGGTGTATCACCAGAGCAGGTCTCGCCCGAGGTCACTGCGCGAGTGCCGGTCGTCGTCAATCGTGATGACCGTTACTTCATCGATCCCTGGCAGGCGGTGCCCGAGCAGGGCTACACCGCCATGTTCGAGCGCATGCTGGCGAACCCCTTGATTGAGGTCAGGCTCTCCACCCCCATGGGATCCCATGTTTGCCTGGATTGGCAACAGAAACGGATACTGCTGGATGGCGTGCCTTTTGCCGGACCCTTGGTCTATACCGGCATGCTGGATCAGCTGATGCCGGAGGATCACTATGATCTGCCGTATCGCTCGCTGCGCTTTGAGCACTGTCATCTGCCGCAAGCCCAATTTCAGCCGGTGACCACGGTCAATTACCCGAATGAAGAGGCCTATACCCGCATCACCGAATTCAAGCATCTGACAGGGCAGCAACATCCCGGTACCAGCATTGTTTATGAATATCCCTGTGCCTATGCGCCAGGGCAGGGGCTGGAGCCTTACTACCCGCTGTTTACCGATATGGCCAAACAGAATTATCAGGCTTGCCGCGATGAGTTGGCCCAGTTCCCGCAATTGATTGCCCTGGGGCGCCTTGCCGAATATCGCTATTTTGATATGGATGATGCGGTGGATAATGCGTTGCAAAACTTCAGGTGCCTGCGTTTATCGCCTAGGGAGGGAGTTGAGTGAGTCGTTATCTATCTGAATTGAATGCAGCTCTACAATCTCAGTCGATCACTGCCATTTCATGTGATGTATTCGATACCCTGATCTTCCGTCATGCCGGGACAGTCGAGCAACTCTGGCAACAGCTGGCAGTAAAGGCTTACCAGTTAGGTATTCTTTGCAATGACGATCCCGATGCCTTTGTGGAATACCGTAAAGAGGCTGAATCGATGGCGCGGCGTCAGATGATGCAGCGAGAAGGTCACAGAGAGGTACGGCTAGAGCACATCTATGCTTGCTGGCACAGCGCGCAGGGGGAGCTGTTGACCCAGCTGGAGCTGCAGTTGGAATACGACAACTGGCGGCTTAACTCGGTTCTGGCAGATTGGCTGGTCAGTCAGCAACAGCGTGGCCTTTTGATCGTGCTGCTCTCCGATATGTATTTGCCTGCCAGTCTGGTGCAGCGTTTCTTCAGTGCCAAGGCTCCGCAGCTGTTGCTGCACGAGATCTATATTTCCGGCGAATATCAGGCCAGCAAACAGGATGGCCGACTGTATCAGCGTCTGTTGGCCGCCCAGCAATGGCAGCCCGAATCGGTATTGCACATTGGGGATGACAAGATTGCCGACCTGCAGATGGCAAAGGCCTCCGGGCTAAGTGCCTGTCATGTCGGTTTGGGGGATGATTACCTGGCTCAATTGAAATACGAGCAACGTTTGTTTCCTCTTTGCATTCCAGGCTTGGAGCGATTGCGGCGGCAATGGCGCTGGTTGAATGATGGCTCGGCCAGTTCAGGAATATCCAGTCGTGTCTATGCGCCGCTGCTCTACGCATTT
Organism: Aeromonas sp. MR19; assembly: GCF_963899305.1. Taxonomy (NCBI): domain Bacteria; kingdom Pseudomonadati; phylum Pseudomonadota; class Gammaproteobacteria; order Aeromonadales; family Aeromonadaceae; genus Aeromonas; species Aeromonas sp. MR19. The sequence continues at coordinate 138,192 of NZ_CAWQWZ010000051.1, read as the reverse complement.
GCTCGCTGGCTTATCGTTTGCTGTCAGCAACAGGGGGTCTCCACGTTGTTCTGCCTGTTGCGTGAAGGAGATGTCATCGCACGTCTTATTCAGCAAATTTCTGGGCATACGCTGACTGTCAAGACGCTGGCAGTCTCCCGGCGTTCCAGCTTTCTGCCCAGTCGAAAGTGGTCGCTGGATCTTGTGCAGCAGCTCTGTGAGCGCCGCGGATATACGCTGGCCGAATTGCTTGAGGATCTGGGACTTGAGTGTTCACCGAGGTGGTTCCAGCACCGGCTTTGTACCTTGTCTGCGCTGGTACAAACTCCACTTTGGAGTGAGGTGCTGAGCTGGTTGGAACGTGTCCGGCCGCAGATTGTTGCCCACTTGCAGCAGCAGCGGCAGTGGTTGCTGCAATACCTTGTGCAGCAGGGGGTAAAAAACGCGCCTGAGATCGCCATTCTCGACTGGGGGTGTGGTGGCAGCCTGTTGCAAAATCTCCATCAGCTGGCGGGGCTGGATGACGTCACCTACTTCATGTTCTATGCCAGTCCGCGTGCGAGCCGGGTGGCATTGAGTCAAAAACTGCATGTGTTTCAGCCTGCGGCGTGCAAAGTATGGGCAACTCAACTGGCTGCTTATCCGGAAGTGAGCGAGATTCTGCTTAATGGTGTTCTTAATTCAACCCGGGCGTATCAGCGGGAGGATGGGGGGGGAATCACTCCTGTCGGCGTGCTACGGCCAGATGAATCTATTCGGCATGGGGTTGATCTGGATAACTTCACCAAAACGATTTTGTCCTGGGGGAAACTAGCCACAGAAGCGGGTTGGCTTGAACAGGGGCCATCCTTATCTGATCGACAGCACTTTGTTGCCATCCTGTACCGTCTGATTATTTATCCAATATGGCAAGAAGCGTGCATTCTGGCTGATTTACCTATTCCTCTGGCCGCAGGGGAAAGCACCCCCTTAGTGTCACAACGCGACATCATGTCGCTCAAAGATAGTGTCAGCTCAGGTGAACAAGCATACCAGCTTTTATTGGATGGAGTTCATCCTATCCTCCAGACCTGTTTTTGGTATCCAGGTACCGTGGCTCTTGCATTCCCGGATCAATTGCAGCTTTGTGGAGAGTTGGCCACCTACCAAGATGATGAGAAGGTGGCTCCTTTGTTGCTGCAGCTCTTGCAAGAAAAGAACATAGATGAAACGGCGCTTTACGGAGCCGGAGACCTAGGATTGCGAGTTTATGATGTTTTAATAAAACATGGTATTCGCGTAACCCATATTATCGACCGAAGAGCAGATCGAGGCTCTTTATATATGAATGGTATCAAGGTTATTACACTGGCTGAGGCGTCAAATCTGAATTTAAAAACCTATAGCGTAGCGTCTAGAGCATTCTGCAATGAAATAATTAGGTCAATAAAGTCGACCTATGATAATTCCTCGCGTGTCGTAGATATATTCACTTATAAAGGCTGCGTTTAAATGAAGAACAAAAAAAATCAACTGGTGACAATTGTTATTCCTTGTTATCAACAAGGGCATTTGCTCTCTCGTGCATTACGCTCTGTACAGCGTCAAACATATGATGCTATTGAAGTCATCATTGTTGATGATGGAAGTGAACCTGCGATAAACATCGAACAAGAGGAATACAGTTTTCCACTGGTCTTATTGAAGCAAAAAAACCAAGGCTTATCAGCAGCTCGTAATACTGGATTGAAAGCGGCAAACGGCAGTTATATCAAGTTTCTTGATTCGGATGATGAGCTATTACCAGAATGTATTGCTAATCAAGTAGCCATGATGGCATCGGAGAATACAATTGGCTGTATTGGATTTCGTGAGGTAAACGAAGATACGGGAAAAGAAGCTGATATTATTCCTGCATTTGGTGATGCTTTATCGGCATTGTTAATAGTGAATATTGGTCCTCCTCATATCTATCTATTCCGGACAAATGAAGTCCGTGCCTGTGGGGGCTTTTCTCAAGACAGCCGTGTAGATGGTGGTCATGAAGACTATGATTTTATTTTGCGAAGAGTAATTCAAGGGGCTGAGCTAATCACGCATCATTCGGTAGGTGTAGTTTATTATCGCCGAGAAGGTTCTATGTCAACGGTAAGAGACCGGATGGATAAAACACGTGCCGCTGTATGGTCATATAATGTTAATCAATATTTAACTCATTCATTTAAGTTAACTGATTTTAATGTAGTCCTGACCGCTCTTTGCAATATACTCAGGGTTACAATGCAAGAGTATAGGTCTAATCTTTGTTCAGTTATTATAAAACTTGAAAATATAGTGAAGTATGGCAAGATAGAAATGGATAGTACGAGCCAGAACTTTATTGTAGAACACCTTCGTAGTTTTCCTGAGTCCCGCGTGTTGGCTGAGTTGCTTTCGGCTAAGAAAGCACTGAATACAGCCAATACGACGTTACATCCACAATCAATTATTGATCATCGTGTGACACTGATGCAGGCGTTCAATGGCTTTAGCGATCAATATATTATCGATGTAATGAAAATGGCAGCCAAACACAAGGATAAACTTGCAATATATGGTGCTGGTGAGATAGGTAAACGTTTGGTTAGAATAATTTCTGCAGCTGGATTCAAACCTGTAGCCATTTATGATAAGAGCTGGCGTGCTATAAGTTCAATAGATAGTGTAGCGGTGTCTGCCCCCTCTTCGATAGACGAAAATAGTTGCACCGGAATAGTAATTGCGTCTTTTGCCTACAAGAGTGAGATCAGAATGTATATCGAAGAACGATCAAAATCGATCGAGCTGCTGTAGTTATTTTGATATAAATCGACCATAAGGAAATAACATGGATATGGATCTACCTCTAGGTAAGGGGATCAGAATTATATCGGTTGATATCTTTGACACTTTGCTTCTTAGAAACGGATATAGCGAAGAGCGACGTTTTATGTTGGCAGCTAAAAAGATAAAAGAGCTATGCCCAGAAATAAAAAGCAATGTGCGAGATATTTTTATATCTAGATACATGTCTCATCATTGGTTATACCGTTTATATCAACAAAAACAACTTAATAAAGAGCCAACTATCCAAGAGATTCTTGGTGTTCAGTTATCTATGTTGGGTGATGACTTGATTAGCCTGCAGAAGTTATTAGATGCAGAATTAGCAGTTGAGAGTGACGTCTTAGCATTGAATGAAGACCTATATAGTTGGCTGAAGGCGCAAGCCCAACGCGGTATCAAAGTTGTTTTTTTTAGCGACATGTATCTGTCAACAGAAATTATCAACACATTGTTATTGAGGAATAGTGTGGATCTTCCATTCGATCTATTTGTCAGTTGTGAGTCTGGGGTATCTAAACACCAAGGCACCGCTTTCCCTTGGTTAAGTAATAAATATAACGTGAGCGCTGAAGAAATATTGCATCTCGGTGATAACTATTCGGCCGATTATAACAATGCAATTGCCGCAGGCGTAAACGCATTACATACACCGCGAAGTGCTAAGTTCTATATTCTCGAAGATGCATTCAAATGGTTTGATAAACTATGGTTAAGGAGTAATGCGTATGCCTAATAAAGAAGTTTACACTCATGGATTTTATGATGATCAGGCCATGGCTTCGTATCGTTCTGCAGAGTGTGTATTGAAACACATGCTGTCACTGTTTCCTGGTATTCAGTCAGTCATAGATGTTGGATGCGGAACAGGATCTTGGCTTTCCGCGGCTCAAAATCTCGGAATAAATAAAATATACGGGATGGAGGGTTCTCCGGCTGCTAAAGATATGTTGATGATTCCTGATGATAATTGGCATGCTGTCGATGTTACAAAGCCTTTCAATTGTGGACAACGGTTTGACTTGGCTATGTCACTGGAGGTTGCAGAACATCTTCCCTTCGAGAAACACGGCGTATTTATCGAGAATATAATTCAGCATAGTGATCTTGTTCTTTTCTCGGCTGCGATTCCCTATCAAGGGGGAACCGGTCATCAAACTGAAAACTGGCCATCCTATTGGGCTCAGCTGTTTAGCTCTAAGGGTTTCCGATGCTATGATTTACTTCGCCACCGAATTTGGAATCAACGAGGTATCAATTTTTGGTATAAGCAAAATTTGTTAGTGTTTATTCGTGAAGGCGCAGAAGAAAAATTCAATATGAAAATTGAATCATCCATAGAGAGCCCTATATCTATCATTCATCCAGAGCTATATCTGTGGGCGATTAACAGAGCTGGAGGTATTACCAACGCTGAATATAATAGAGATCTTGCATATTATCTTCGTGTGAAAGATTTAGATCCAAATGTGCTCAGTGAAGAGGTAACATATGGAGATAAGTATAACAATGAATTCTGAAAATGTATATGCGGAGATATTTGGACCGTATTTTTTAGCGTGGTGTCAGCGACTACATAGCCTGGCAGAAATGTATGGCTCGCAGGGAAAAACAAAATTGTATTTTTCGACACGAGCCGGCTACGTCTTATATAAATTTTTCTCTGCATATGTCAAACAGAGAAATATTAACCAAACATATCAGTGTGAATTATTTCCTGTTTCAAGATTGGCCGCTATAAAGGCAGGGTTTGGAGAAGAACCCATGTGGACTGGCCATCTCTGTAATAGCGTATTCTATGGAAAGACCTTAAACTATTTAATAACTCGACTGGGGCGTGACTCCGAGTACTTTGATGTTAGTACATACCTTCAATTAGTGCCAAAAAAATTGCAAGAGAAGATTATCACCCCAGGTGTTATAAAAGAATGGTTTGAAATAGATGAAGCCTTACCTATAGAGCAGCAAATTTCTTCCTATTTTAAACAACAAAAAATGAAACTGGACTGTATTATTAATTCTGGTGATGACATCAATGTCATTATAGTCGACTCAGGATTATACGGCTTGACAGTGGAATTGTTGGCGGGTTTGTATCCACATAAAAATGTAGTAGGGGCATTCGTATATCTTTCAAACTACAATAAGGTTAGACCTGTAACACATCTCGATAAGTGCTACGGATTGATGGGAGAAGCGCAAAAAGCAAACTATAAACATCCTCATACCTGTGTCTTGCGGCATTGGCATCTTATTGAAGAATTACTGGAACCATCAGGGATTCCATCTTTGACTGAATATACGGATAAAGTAATGATTCGTGAGTATGTGAGTGATGATGATCGAATTAATTCGATCATTGATTTCATTGAAAGTGGCGAGAAAAAAAATCTAAATCGTATTTTAAATAGACTAAACTATTTTCTTGCAAATCCATCAATTGCGGTTGTCCGGTGTCTGTCACCTAATAGAAGAAAAAATGATGTCAATGATGAATCAATGCATGTGATTATTCCACATGACCTAGAAGTAAAGCTGCGTGAAAGAGATAAGTTGAGGCGATTTCGATATGGAATTATTAAAAGATCGCTATGGCGAGAGGGGCAGTATACGCAGAGTTATGGATTTATTGGTAGAGCAGTTAACGTTTTTAAATTATTGCGTGAAATAGTGCTTCCATAAGATGGAATATAAATATTGATGGGAAAAGAATCGCCACACTTAATGATAGACTTTGTCAGGAAATCCAATACATTGGTGTCCTACAATGTCAATGGTACCAACCCAGAAGATTTTAAAGTTTGTTTTGATAAAGCATGTGTTGCATTGAGAGTATTAGGGAAAAACGCAAGACTTGTTGCATTCAGATTCTATCCATCAGCATATGCACATCAGTTAGTCGATATCTTGAAGCAACTTCACCATTATAGGGATAATCGTTTTATACCTTTTGCGTTGATCACTTATGAGGAGTTCATCGCCACTCCAGAGTGGTATCAGCAAAACTTCAAGGATCTAAATGTATTTATATGTTGTGGTGATCATATAAAACACTTTGATTTTATTTATGCTGCGGTAATGTTGGAAAACTATATGACATATAAATCCAATCTACCGAAGCAAGTATATAAAATAGGAGTGACACATGGGATTGATGTTGACCTTGATATGTCTCTATACTTATTTGGTGGTGCATATGAATTTGATTATCTGCTAACTGCAAAAAGTATAAATTGTTATGACCCTGAACAGCTGATAAAACGATGTTATGCAAAATGTCTAATGCTTCATCAAGCTCCATCAGTTTCTTTAGTGCCTTTTGGAGTGCCAAAGCTAGATCAGTTTCTTGATTTATTAAAAGAAAAAAAAATAAAAGCTACTAGTATTGTCTATCATTTGTCGCACTTTTCTATGGAGGAAGATTGGGTCGTTGACTATATTCGTCCAACGATAGAGTTTATTCTCACTAACTTTCCAAACAATAAGTTAATATTTAGACCGTATCCAAAATATAAAAATAATCAACTAATCCTTGATATCGTTGAACACTTCTCAGCATTCAAGAACTTTTTCTACAGTACAGATAGTAGCTATGTTGTCGATTACTCTGATGCTGCAGTAATGGTTACACATAGAGCTTATCAAGATCATATATTTATTGCATCCGGCGGATATGGAGTTATTTTTTCACCATTATCTGGTAAATTTTCATTGCCGGCCATTGATAGATTGAAAGAAAGGGAATATATCGCCTGCACATATTCTAAACTCAAAGAATATATCAATACCGCATTGTCTTCAACGCAGACTCTTAGTTATAAAAACCGATACGAATATGCAAAAAAATCAGGAGTTCCACATATTGGTTGTTCAATAAAGTTCTTGGCCAGCTTACTCTCTTCAGACGAATTGAATAACAATGAATTTTCCAAGTTCTCTCTTGCAACAAGTAAGCATCTGTCAGCAGAAATTTTATTAAGGTATTATTCGCTGTTTGTTCAACAACCGTTTCATAAATTTGCACTATTATTAGTAGATGAATTTCCTGAACGGGCTGAGTTTCTTTTATTCCTAGCTGAAGCATGTCGGCGTTGTTTTAGCTATGAAGGTGAATATTGGTCTCTTGCTTTTCGTGCTCTTTATAGATTAATTCACCACCACCAATTTACATCACCTTTGCAAGCCAGTGCATGTAGATGGTGGCAACAATATGGTAGTGACTTGTTCATTGCACACTGGACGGAGTTGAAACAACGGAACTTAGAGTGTAGTGATGAAGAGCTGAAGTGTTATAATTATTTTTCTAGTGTTGATGATTATTCCACTGTAATCCAGTCATCATATCTTGTTGAGTCTTTAGATGATGGGACTATATTGAAGTCTGGGATTCTTTCACTATATTGTGCCGGTGAAATTGCTGACGGTTTTTTAAACTGGAATATTTCATCCGGTGGTAATTTTAAAATTAACTATATCTTTGACTCTTCTGAAGATAAAGTGGGTAAACCATTCCATGGTATGACAGTATTGCCAGGGCAGTCTATAGTAGACATCATTGATATTGAGTCTAGTGACCTGCTTATCTGTTCGCATAAATATTTCCTAGATATTTACATCTATCTGAGAACAGAATTACAATTTCGAGGGGGCATATATCTTTGGCATGATCATTATATATCTACCAATTTCAGCAAATTGTCTGATGATGTGTAATTGAGGTTATAAAGATGATAAACAACGAGCCATTCAGCTATCTTGAATTTGGTAGTATAGATCCTGCTACTGGTAAGCGTTGCATATATGATTACAAAGATCATGATAAAGCGTATGAATGGTTGATGCATGCGAGGTATTCTAATGACATCTATGCATATAAGAAAATGCTGAAAGAGCTATCCCATGCAGACCATGAACGAATGCTCAATATCTATCAAAACGAGATCCATCATCATGACGATTTCATAGTTAACAATAATAAGCTATTAGCTCTTGAAGTCGCTGGTAATTCGTTCTTTGAATTAGGTCAGACGTTGTTTGGGTGCATCGATGCTATGTCATTCATCCAGAAGTTTAACTTTAAATACTTAGGCATTACTTCTCCATGTATATTAGGCGATGTTTTGTGGCAGGGGGTTGATATTTCTGAGTTCTTCAACTTCACAGCGCTTCAACTGCATAATGATTATCATGTTAGTGTTGTGAATGAGCTGAATATAATCCAACCTGACCAAGATGTATTTTTTGCTAAGGGTATTACATTGCTTTATGCGGTTCGGAGTGCTGATGAGTTATTTAATCTAACTCGGAGAAAGAAAATTTCTATATTCGATTATTCATTTAGCATGAGCAATGATATTTCAACCCAAATAGGTACTGGTAAAAATGTAAAGTATCTATCAAAACGTGAATTCCTTTCTTTTTACGAAATGGTGAAAATGGAGGGGAAAGACATATGGATTAGAAATAATGCCGGCGTTAGAAATAATGGGAAGTCGTTTTATTTTGAAGCGATGGTGTGCTGTGCTGAGCTTTCAGAAAAATATATCAAGAGACAAGTAGATTGGATCAATGCCTTCAGGGAACAACCTGAAGAAATTTTGACGCTTGCCCATCGGAACGATGATGAATACTGGTCTTGGACAAAACTGGATGCTGTGCTAGATAAGATATAGGAGCAATATATATGGTTATATGGCTAGTTGGATTATCTGGTTCAGGTAAATCGACAATTGGACAGGCTTTACATAAGCGGATGAAGTTGGTCAATACGGCAACAGTTTTTATTGATGGAGATGAAATTAGAGAAATATTTCAACATAATGATGCGACTCGTGATTATTCAGAGCAAGGCCGTCGAATTAGTGCAGAACGCATGCATGAGCTCTGTGGGTGGTTAGATCGGCAAGGTATCGATGTAGTATGTTGTGTGATCTCTATGTTTCCTGATATTGTTACAATGAATCGCGATAGGTATACTGAGTTTTATGAAGTATTTATTGATGTAGATGTAGATGTGCTAATTTCTCGTGACAATAAAAATCTATATCGTCCAGCTTTGAAGGGAATAAAAAAAAATGTCGTTGGTATGGATATCCATTACAATGCTCCAGTTAATCCAGATATGGTGATAAAAAATAGTTTTAATTCAGATGATATTGTTGCTTATGCAGATGATATTTATAAAATGGTGACTAAATAGACAATGTACAAGTATCAATACGCAAGCGGTGATCTACTAGCCAATCCCCAAACTTACCAATACTCTGAATGTATTGGTACTGAGTTTATAGATGCTTGGACTACCCATCGAGCTGATATTATTTCGTCACTACCAGCACCATCTGTTCCAAGTTTGCAGCCTATGACTCGACCTATGACTCGAACAGTCGATTTCGGTGATACCGTATCCTCTCTATACCTGGTGATTTATTTTTTACGCAATAAAAATCCACTGGATAAAGAAATTGATAACTATGTATGGATGTTGGTTAGAAAATTTGAGGTAAGCAAAAGATTATACGAAGCATATGATAATATATTTCCTAACAAAGCGGTGAAGACCTCCGATTTTAGTAACTATTCAGTATATCTATTGTTTGCTGAGAGTTTGGTTAGGTCATGTCAGTTGATGGGAAATGATACTAGAAAACTAAACTGCTTACTTAAAGTATGTGATACTTTATGTTCAGCAGTTAAAATGTTTAGTGTTCAGCAACGGGCTCAACTGTCGTGGATACTAAAAGAAGAAAAAATTTGCATTATCCGTCTTATCGACAGGAGTTAATATGTTGCCAAATCGAACATTTGTAATGCTATGTGCCAGAACTGCACGCAGTAGTGCGTATGTTCAGGCACTTGCTGCTGCGGGAATAGTACCTGCAATTGTAATTATTTATGGTAAAAAATCCTCAAACATTCATAGTCGACGTCAACTCGACAGTCGTCTTTTTAATTGTTCGGTATGGTTACCAGATCTATCAATTGAGCTCGAGTCAACACTTTCGCGACTCGGGTGGCGTTATCTCTGCTGTGATGAAATAGAACTTAGTTCAGAATCGTTGTATTCCATTCTTAATATTCAAAAGATGGACTTGTTGGTTTATTCCGGATATGGTGGACAAATAGTCCCAGCATCAATTCTCTCATTGACTAAGGTATTACATATTCACTCTGGTTTGCTTCCTGAATATCGCGGTAGTACCACTTTATATTATCAGGTACTAGACCAGCAACAATGTGCTGCGAGTGCAATATTTCTTGACGAGAATATTGATACTGGACCAATTTTACTTAGAAAAATGTATCCGTTACCTCCTGAAAATATCGATGTTGATTATCTCTATGACAGTGCGATACGAGCTGATCTGCTCGTTGATTATATGAGGGGGTGGATAACTGGCGATAAAGAATACAGCTCTGAATCCCAAGTTGAAGTAAACCAACCCTATTATGTTATTCACCCTTTACTTAAGCACATTGCGTTATCTTTGTGCGATAAAGGAGGAGATAAATATGATTAGTCATCAGGGTGGATTTGTCTTTGGTACTAAAGCTGAAACTTTAACCAGTCTCAGACCGATCGTGAAGTCGTCTAAAGTATTACCTATTTTCTATTTCAATGTTGGTCAATGGAATACTGATAAACCTTGGGTTCTAGACTCAATTAATTTGATGGGAAATTATGACGCATTAATTATTAGAAGTAGTGCACAAAATGAAGATGGATTTCAGCACTCCATGGCCGGTGCATTTACAAGCCTTTTAAATGTACCAGCTAATGATCAGGTAGCTGTTATAAATGCCATTCAACAGGTTATTGCATCTTTTGGCTCTAACTCGAATGTCAATAATCAGGTGCTTGTTCAACCCATGTTAGCGAAGCCACAAATGAGTGGTGTGGTAATGACGCATGATTTTGAACATGGTGCGCCTTACTACGTTATTAACTACGATGATGAAAGTGGCCGTACTGATACGATCACAGGGGGGACTGGTGTTCAAAAGACAGTTCTTATTTATCGCAATACTGACTCATCTATTTTCCGCTCTTCACGTATCCAGTCTATCTTAGCTGCGGTCAAAGAACTGGAGTTGATCTGTTCAAGTGTTCCTCTCGATATTGAATTCGCTGTTGATGATAAAGATGATGTTTATATATTCCAGGTAAGACGTATCACCCTGTACAACATCTGGCATCCTGTGACGGAGCGTAGAGTTGCGCGACAATTAAATCATGTACAACGTTTCATCTCCCAACGGATGGCTCGCGATGGTGATTTATATGGTGCTACTACGTTACTTGGGGTAATGCCTGATTGGAACCCTGCTGAAATTATTGGTACAGCTCCCAGACCATTAGCAATTTCACTGTATCGGAAATTGATCACTGATTCTGCATGGAGTGAGGCTCGTAGTCTAATGGGGTATCATCATCCTGAATACAAGGCACTGATGGTTTTGTTGGGCTCTCAACCATATATTGATGTACGGAATAGTTTCAATTCCTTCCTTCCTGCAGGGCTAGATGCTTCGGTGTCTTGTTTATTAGTTGATGCATGGTTAGACAGGTTGAACCGTCATCCTGAGTTCCATGACAAGGTTGAGTTTGAAATAGTACAGACCTGTTTCGATTTTAGTTTTGAAAAAGATTTTGAAGACAGATATTCTGGGGTGTTGTCCCAAAGTCAGTTTGACGAGTATGTAGAATCTATCAAAGTGTTAACCGAAAATGCAATTCTCGGATTTGGTGTTGGCAGTTTACCTTATACATTAGAGTTGGTAAATATTATAGCAAAGCAACAGGATGTCCGTCGTTCTGTTAATTATCAACTTACCGAATTGAGTAATATTAATAGGCTATTGACCGACTGCCGAAAAAATGGGACTGTTTGTTTTTCTATTCTTGCTCGTCATGCATTTATCGCCGAAGCTATGCTGCGATCAGCTTCCAGTTGTGGAGCAATCACGAGCGAACGTTTACAAGCATGGAGGCAATCATTTAGTACGGTTACTACTGAATTAACTTCGGATTATACGGCTGTGTGTAATGGTGCTATGAGCTCAGATGATTTCTTTGCAAAGTTTGGTCATCTTCGTCCTGGTACATATGATATTACTTCTTTACGTTATGATGAACGACACGATCTATTCTCAATGGATAAGATTGCAACATGGTCATCCCATGCAGATGCGTCGTCTTCTACCTTTACTCTTTCCCATTCTGAATTGGATGCAACTCAGCAATTGATCGATTCAAGAGGCTGGGTGTTAACCTCATCTCAATTATTTGAATATGCAAAAATGGCTATTCAGGCAAGAGAGTATGCGAAGCTTATATTTACTAGAGACCTATCTGATGCACTGTTGATGTTAGTACATTGGGGGGCTGGGATGGGATTATCACGTGATGATTTATCTTATCTTGATATTTCATCTGTTCTAGATTTACTTGTTATGCATCCGTTGGATGATATGGACCGTGTATTATTGGATAAAGTAGGACGAGCAAAAGCTACATATCAGCAGTCATTATCCATCAAGTTAGGACATTTGATCACTAGTGTTAATGATGTTTTCGTCGTTCCGTTACATCGAAGCATGCCAAATTATGTTACTCATAAATGTGCGGAGGGGGTCTGCATTCGTTTAAAACAGGATACTCCGACCTCTGTGCCGCTCAATGGTAAGATTGTTTGTATTGAAAATGCTGACCCAGGTTATGACTGGATTTTTACCCGTGACATCGCTGGTTTGGTCACCCAGTTTGGGGGCGCTAATTCGCATATGGCTATTCGTTGTGCCGAGTTTGGAATCCCTGCTGCCATCGGTTGTGGAGAACAGTTATTCAATAAATTAAAAGATAACTATAAGATAGTCTTAAACTGTAAAGATAAAACCATCAATATGGTGTAGTTGATATGAAGAGAATTGGTGTTTCCATGCGGTCTTGTCCTGCGGAATCATATGTTGAAGCGAGGGATGGCTTAGCCAGAGATTGGTTTAGTCTTTTACATTTTCTTGGCTGGAACTGGTTGTTAGTTCCTAATCTCGGTCTGAAGACCGCCGATTATGTTCAAGCTCAAGGCATTGATGCACTTATTCTTACTGGCGGTGCAAACCTAGGGCATGATCCGATTCGTGATCAAAGTGAATTCGCGTTATTGCAGTACGCAACAAAGTATGAATTACCTGTGTTGGGGGTTTGTCGTGGTATGCAGATAATGTGTCAGTTTCACGGTGGGCAAGTCATATCGGCGCCAAAGATTGAACTTGCGGGCTTACGTCATTCTGTTCAACTTTGTCGTTTTCCTTTTTGGTTTGATTCATCCAATCCCTCCACTCTTATGGTTAATTCATTTCATCATAATGTGGTATCTATGCCTTTATCTGATGAGCTGGATCCGATTGCACTTGATGAGGATGGATACTGTGAAGCCTTTGTACACAAACGCCTTTTGCAGGTCGGTATTATGTGGCATCCGGAACGTGATGCGACGCTGAGCAGTTTTGACAGAAATTTAATTCAATGGTTATTTAAGTGAGAGTTTATGGATGCAATTATACTTGCTGCTGGACGTGGTTCCCGTCTCGGTAACCTTACCCGTGAGATTCCTAAACCTTTAACTCAGTTGGCGGGAAAGTCGCTAATAGAGTGGCAGATCAATGCATTACAGGTTGCAGGCATTCAAAAGATTAATTTGGTAACTGGCTATGCTGGTGACAAGCTGCTCCCCTACGGTGATGATCATATTTATAATCCTCGCTGGGCTACCAGTAATATGGTGCGGAGCTTGATGTCTGTAGATTCACTATTGAGTACACAGCCATACCTCATCAGTTATGGCGATATTGTTTATCGCTCAGATATTATTAGTGATCTGCTCGATAGTTCAGGCGATATTTCTATTACATTTGATGTGGATTGGTGGGATCTCTGGTCCGTTCGCTTTACAGACCCTTTGTCTGACGCAGAGAGTTTTCAGCATGAGCAGGGGCGTTTACTGAGTATTGGTGAGCGTGTTTCGGATAGAGCATTGATAAATGGCCAGTACATGGGCTTGCTCAAGTTTAGCCCTACGGGGTGGTTACAGGTTCGGAATATTCTTGCTGGTCTGGATAGTGTGTCAGTAGATAAACTGGATATGACTAGTTTGCTACGATTTTTACTTCAACAAGGCATCACGATCACGGTAGTTCCCATTCATGGTGGCTGGGTCGAAGTGGATAATCCCTCTGATATCGAGTTTTATGAACATATCATTCAGCAGCCTGGTTGGAGTCATGATTGGCGTGTATAACGCTTACCATGAAGCCTGTATTTTGTTCTGACTTCATGGGGTTATTAATTGAGTTGACTGAGCATGGCAATAATTGTATTTCTATCTGGTGCAATCAGTGCAGGAAAGAGTGGAATTGAAATGAGTGCCGATGAAAAATTGCTCGCTTGTGTGAGCAAATCGTTGTTTCTTTGTTCCTGTGCATGAAAGGGCTGAGCTGGAATAGGGGTATAGTGTACATTCACCCCGATCTCGCACATGCGTAACCGCTCGAATAATTCGCGACGTTGTGTGGTTGGCACCTTGATTATAAATAGATGCCAAGCGGACTCTCGTTCTTCTCGGTTAGCTAAAATGTCAAGGCCAAGGCGAGGTAATTCTGCTTGATAGCATGCGGCAATCTGGCGGCGCTTGGCTAGAAACAGTTCAAGTTGGCCCATTTGACTCAACCCCAGCGCCGCCTGGATATCTGTCATGCGATAGTTGAAACCCAGCATCTGCTGTTCGTAGTACCAAGGCCCGTCCGGTTCGTTGATGAAGTCTTCCGGTTCACGGGTGATGCCGTGGCTGCGTAGCATGCTCATGGTCTTGGCGAGAGCGGGATCATTGGTCATGGCCATGCCGCCTTCGCCCGTGGTGATGATCTTCACCGGGTGGAAGCTGAAGACGGTAATGTCGCTGTAGCGGCCATTGCCGGTCGGCTCGCCGTGATAGCGGGAGCCTAGGGCGTGGCAGGCATCTTCTATGATGCGAAACCCGTACTCCTGGCCCAGACGGTGGATCTCTTTCATATCGCAGGGCAAGCCGGCGAAGTGTACCGGAATGACCACCTTGGGCAGGCGTCCTTGCGCCTTGGCGACAATCAGCTTGCGCTCCAGCTCCTGTGCGCACATGTTGCCGGTATCCGGCTCTATGTCGACGAAGTCGACTTGGGCCCCGCAATAGAGTGCACAATTGGCCGAGGCGACGAAGCTGATGGGGGAGGTCCATACCCAGTCTCCCTGGCCAATACCCAGCGCTAGGCAGGCGATGTGCAAGGCGGCCGTGCCCGAATTGACTGCTACCCCGAAGCGGGCACCGCAGTAATCTGCCACGGCCTGCTCGAAACGGGGGACGACCGGGCCCTGCGTCAGAAAGTCCGACCTCAACACCTCGACTACCGCCTCGATATCCGCCTCGCTGATCGACTGCCTGCCGTACGGGATCATTCCATTACCACCTTGTCATTCAACTCTTTCAGTTGTGCCACCGTCAGGAAGTCGCCGTTGTTGCGTGAGTTGTACTCGAATCCCTGTTCGACCATGCATCCCTTCTCGCCTGTCGCAGTGACCGAGAAGTCATTGTTGCGATTGTTGAAGTTGATGGTGGGGCCGATGATGAAGAAGTCGTCGAACTCGAAGGTATGATAGGAGTCGTCACAGGGGCACATCACCTCATGCAGCTTCTCGCCCGGGCGAATGCCGATAATTTCCTGGGTCAGCTGGGGTGCCATGGCGGTAGCCAGGTCGGTGATCCGCACCGAAGGCAGCTTGGGCACGAAGATCTCGCCCCCCTTCATGCGCGGGAAGTTGTTCATCACAAAATCCACCCCCTGTTGCAGGGTGATCCAGAAGCGGGTCATCTCGGCATGGGTGATGGGAAGCGTGCCGGCGCCCTGGTCGATCCGTTTCTGGAAGAAAGGAACGACTGACCCACGTGAACCCACCACATTGCCGTAGCGCACGACCGCGAAGCGGGTTGGATCCTGGCCTGCGATGTTGTTGGCCGCCACAAACAGCTTGTCGGAAGCCAGCTTGGTGGCACCATACAGGTTGATGGGGTTGGCGGCCTTGTCGGTGGAGAGGGCGATCACCTTCTTGACCTGATTGAGCAGGGCGGCCTGGATGACGTTTTCTGCCCCATGGATGTTGGTCTTGATGCACTCCATGGGGTTGTATTCGGCGGCAGGCACCTGCTTGAGCGCGGCCGCGTGCACGACGTAATCAACGCCGCGCATCGCCATGTTCAGCCGGTTGGCATCCCGCACATCCCCGATGAAATAGCGCATGCAGGGTTCGTTGAACACCTGCTGCATCTCGAACTGTTTCAGTTCATCGCGGGAGTAGATGATAAGCCGTTTCGGCTTGTGGCGTTCCAGCACTGTCTTGACCAGCATCTTGCCAAACGAGCCAGTGCCGCCGGTAATCAATAGGGTTTTATTGTCGAACATGACGGATTCTCGCTAGTGATGCCAAGAGGCAAGCAATAAATGTGCCTTGAGCCAGTTTAGCCGAAAAGAGCTGAAAGCAGTTCTGCATGATGCCAGTTTTATTCCACTCTGCGTGAAGTAACTAGATGATTCATAGAGAAATCCAACCCAGCTCAAACAACTTTATGCGATTTTTGATGCTTTAACAAAAAGCGGAACACCCGGTTCCGCTTTTTTGACGCCTAGCTGGAGAGCAGCACCCTGGCCGAGTTGGCGGGTATGGTCAGTTGCACCTGTCCCTGCACCACTTCGTACTTGTCGCCGTTGAAGGCATCGGTGAAGCGGCTGGCGGGGCTGGCGGTCTGCCACAGGGGCAGCTTGATGGTGCGTGGTTCGGTCGGATGTCGGTTGCAGGCCACCACCACTTGATCGCTTTGCAGGGTGCGGGCGAACACATAGCTGTGCGGGCCGGCGTAGAGGGTCTGGATGTCGCCACGGCGCAGGGCTGGCCGCTGCTTGCGGATCTGGATCAGCCGGCGGTAGTGATCGTGCAGCACGTGATCCCAGGCCGTGGTTTCCCAGGGGAAGCAGCGACGGCAATCCGGGTCATTGCCACCCGAGAGCCCCACCTCGTCACCGTAGTAGATGGACGGCACGCCTATGTAGGTGAGCAGCAGGGTGGCAGCCAGGGTCATGCGCTGTTTGTCTTCGCCCAGCAGATGCAGGAAGCGGGCGGTATCGTGGCTGTCCAGCAGGTTGAACTGGGCCAGCTGGTTCTTGAACGGGATATGGGCCCGCGCCAGCTTGAGCCAGCGATCCAGCTCGTCGGCGCTGATCCTGATGGGGTGATAGGCGATGTCCTGCCCGGCCAGGAAGGCGCGGATCGGGTGGGCGAAACCATAGTAGTTCATGGCGCCATCCTCCTGATCCCCCTGCAGCCACTGGCTCGCCTCGAAGAAGTGCTCGCCGAGCACATAGGCGTCCGGGTTCTCCTGTTTCACCGCGCCGCGAATGGCGCGCACATGGCCGCGATTGCCCTCGGCCGTGCCCCGTTCTCCCAACATGTGGATGACGTCGAAGCGCCAGCCGTCGATCTGATAGGGGGCGCGCATCCAGTAGCGCAGGATGGCGTCGTCGGCCCGGTAGACGGCGTCCTGCACCTGTTCGCTGGCAAAGTCCAGCTTGGGCAGGCTGCGAATGCCCTTCCAGCTGACATAGTCCCCTTCGTTGTCAAAGGTGTAAAAGCTGCGCCACGGTGAGTCCGGGTTGCTCTGGGCCCCCTGTGGCGGGCAGAACCAGGGGTGCTGGGTCGAGGTGTGGTTGACCACGGCATCCAGGATGATCTTCATGCCGCGCTGGTGCAGGTTGCGGGTCAGCTCGGCGAACTGCGCGTTGCTGCCGAGGTGTGCGTCCACCTTGAAGTAGTCCTGGGTATCGTACTTGTGGTTGCTCGGCGAGTCGAAGATGGGGTTCAGGTAAAGGGCCGTGACCCCGAGGGATTGCAGGTAGTGCAGCTTGGCATCGATGCCCGCCAGATCCCCGCCGTAAAATTCACAGGCGCCGTGCCCCTCTTCGTGACGGCTGACCGGCTCGCCCCACGCCTTGCTGATGACCGCCTTGCCTCTGTACTCATATTCGTGATGTTTGACGCTGAGCGACGGGTCGCCGTTGCAGAAGCGGTCGGGGAAGATCTGGTAGAACACCTGATCCTGCACCCAGGCCGGCGGCTGATGCAGGCTGTTGAAGCGAAAGTGTTGCTCCCGTGGCGGCATGGCCGGGCTGACGCCGGCACCGTGCAGCCACCACTGCTCCTCGTCGGTCAGGCACTTGAAACAGTAGAGGTAGATATCCTGTCCCTTGGCCAGCGGCAGGGTTGCCTGCCACACCTGCAACCTGTCCCGGGTGGAGACAGGCGTCATGGCCACCAGATACTCCTCGTTGTCCGGTTCGTGGCGCAGCCACACCTCTCGGATCGGGGCATCCAGCGCGCTGAACAGGGTGAGTTGCAGGGTGTCGGCGCTCTCTTTGAACCAGGGCGCCACCTGGGGATGAAACAGAAATGGATGGGTCATGATGCTTATTGAGTCAGAAGGTCGGCGAGGGCATTACCCTGTTCGTGAAGCGTTTCGAGCTGGCCTGCCAGTGACTTGGGATCCAGCCCCAGCTGATCGGCGAGCGGCTTGGGGAAGCGGGCTATGATGGCCTGGGCGGGCACGCCCGCATTCCAGGCGAAGGAGATGAAAACGGCGAGCCGGATCAGCACCGCCTCCTTGCTGACCGGATCGTGGGAGAGGGGATCCAGCTGCTGGGCGATGGCATCGACGAAGGCTTCCGACAGGTTCCAGCGCCGCGCCAGCTCGGCGCCGAGCTGGGCATAGTCGTAGCCCAGCATCTCCCGCTGAGCCTCGACCCGGCTGCTGCCCTTCTGGATCGCCATGTTGATGAGCTCGGCCTCTTCCGGCAGGGTGCTCTGGATCAGCAGCTCGCCAATGTTGTGGATCAGGGCGCAGGTGAAGGCGGTCTCGGGATCGAGCACCTTGGCCTCCTGGGCCAGCGTCTTGGCTATGGTGGCGACCTGGAAGGTCTCGGTCCAGAACTTGTTCTTGTCGAAGCTGGGGGGGGCCTTGAAGCTGCCTATGATGCCGGAGGCGACCACCACGGAGCGCAGCCGGTTGAAACCGAGGCGGATCACCGCCTGTTCGATGGAGGTGACCTCATTGCCACGGCGCAGGGCGGCCGAGTTGGCCATCCGCAGCACCTTGACGCTGATCACCTGATCCATGGCGATCTTGGCCGCGATCTGGTCGATGCGGGCGTTTTCATCGTTGAAGCTCTGCATCAACTCATGCAGCAGCTGCGGGATAGTGGGGAGTTGTTTGATCTTGTCAAACAGACGATCCATCGACATGGCTGAGACAGCCTCCATTGCGAGCACTGCCTCATAGTGTGCCACAGGCGGGACACATGTTCCTGTTTGTGATGCCGGTTTGTGAGCGCTAGTGCACCCAGTCCCGCAGCTGGTATTCCAAACGGTGCCGTTTCCCTTCCAGGATCAGGGTCTGGGTGGTGCCGCTCAGGGTGGCCCCTTCGGTCAGGGTGGTGATGACGGCCTGCTCTATGGCCTCGAGCCGTGCCTGACAGGCCATCTCTGTGCTGCCGAGGCTGGTGACCCAAAATCTGTCGCCCTCGAGGTGTCCCTGGCCAAAGTAGCGATTGCAGCCGGCGATGCCGTTGACGGTGAAGTGCTCACCTATCTCGAAATCGGGCGGGTTGTCGCGAGAGGCCGTGACGGCCTGGCCATCCAGCTTGTCGAGCACCCAGTGATGGTGCTGCAACTCTTGCTGGACGAACGAGGGTGTACTGCTGCAGGCGCTGAGCAGGATCAGGGCGAGCAACAGTAGCAAGAATCTGGGCATGGAAGGGCTCCAATAGTGGGAGCGACAAGCATACCTGCTGCGCCGCCCTCGGGGCAGGGCGAGGGCGGCCGCCCCCGACCGCTTCTGTCGCCCTGCTGGTCAGCCCTGTGTCGTTAAATGGCAACACTTGCGGGCTGGCGGGACACGTTCGATGCCAACAAGACGACAGGAACCCTTATCGCTCCGTATCAGCGGTTGAACAGGCGCTCGGCGTAACGGGCAAGTCCTGCGGCCACCGGACCGAAGTCACCGCCACTCTCAAGAGCAATGGCGGGCAACGTTCGGCATTATGGTCAGCGATTGAACAGGCGCTCGGCGTAACGGGCCAGCCCTGCGGCGACCGAGCCGAAGTCATCGCCGCCTTCAAGCGGAATCGTGGGCAACTTCTGACGAATGAAGGCGGCGATGAGCGGCGAACGGGCGCTGCCGCCGGTGACGAAGATGCGGTCGGGCTGTACACCCGCGGCGGCAATGGCTTGGTCCATCAGCTCGCCAATCTTCTCCAGCAGCAGGGCCGAGGCGCTGGCCAGCTGCTCGCGATTGAGCTCAGCCTCCAGTCCCTTCTCCAGCTCGCTCAGAGACTGATGATTCGATTCCTGCTCCGAGAGGGCGATCTTGCCCTGCTCCGCGCGCCACACCAGCTGGTGGCTCAGCTTGTGGGCCCGCAGATTGGCGAGGCGACCCAGCTTGCTGCCGGGCTGGCTGTCGAGCTGCAGATCCTGCAGCTGACGGGCGGTATCCAGGCTGTAGAAGCGGCCCTGGGCACTGACGTCGTTGATGGCGGCCGCGTCCCAGAACAGCGGGTGGGGCAGTGGCTTGCCGGTCTTGAGGGTCTCGTGCATGCCGAGCAGCGGCATCATGCCTTCCACCGTCAGCCGGATGTCGAAGTCGTTGCCGCCGATGCGCTGGCCGCTGTGGCCGAGCAGATCGCCGCTGCGATCCAGCTGGTCGCGATGGCTCGGGCCCATGCGCAGCATGGAGCAGTCCGTGGTGCCGCCGCCGATATCCACCACCAGCACGACCGCATCCTCGTCGAGGCGCGCCTCGAATTCGAAACCGGCCGCCACGGGTTCATAGAGGAACTCCACCTGCTCGAACCCGGCCAGACGGGCCGCCTCGGTCAGAATGGCGATGGCCTGGCTGTTGCTCTCCTCCCCGGCCAGCCCCTGGAAGTTGACCGGGCGACCGATCACCGCTTGGCGGATCGGGGCGTCAAGCTGCTGCTCCGCCTCGCGGCGTACGTGCAGCATCATGGCGCAGACAATGTCTTCGAACAGCGCTATCTGGGGAGCCTTGAGGCCGTAGGCGCCGAGGAAGGATTTCGGCGACTTGATGTAGTAGCCGTCGTCCGGCTCCTCCAGATAGCGCTCCAGCGCCGCGGCGCCGAAGCTGAGCTCGTCGATCAGCCCCTCTTCCCGCATCTGGCGGCGCACGGCCTGGGCCCGGGTGACGACGGGGCCGCGCAGCTTGAGGTATTCCGCCTGCTGGGCAGGGGCCAGCCCTTCGGCCAGCAGGCCGGCGATGGCCTCTCTGTGGGGGGCGTGCAGCGTGGAGGGGAGATAGCGGGAACCGCACAGGGTCAGCAGCCTGGGGCTGCCCTGTTCCATCACGGCGACGGCACAGTTGGAGGTACCGTAATCAAATCCGATAAACATGGGCTGCCAGACTCCTGAATAAAAAAGGGCAGGTAGCCTACCCGATGGCGTCGGGTCTCACAACCCGGCGCCATGGTTATTGCGGCCGCAGGGGAGAATTGCATGACGAAGAGCGGGTCTGTGTACCAAACAGAGGGAGTGGCTCCCTCTGTCGTTCATGGCTGCGGGTGCGAGAGGATTACTCTACCTCGTTGTCGCTGCGGCCCTGGCTCTCGATGGCCTTGAGGTTGCCGAGGGTGGTATCGGCGATGGCGTGCAGCGCCTCGCGGGTCAGGAAGGCCTGATGGCCGGTAAACAGCACGTTGTGGCAGGCGGAGAGGCGACGGAACACGTCATCCGTGATCACCTCGTTGGACTTGTCGGAGAAGAAAAGGTCTTCCTCTTCCTCGTAGACGTCCAGCCCCAGGGCACCGATACGGGAGGTCTTGAGCGCCTCGATAGCGGCGTTGGAGTCGAGCAGGCCGCCCCGGCTGGTGTTGATGATCATCACACCATCCTTCATCTTGGCGAACGCCTCCTTGTTCAGCAGGTGGTAGTTCTCCTTGAACAGCGGGCAGTGCAGGCTGATGACGTCGGACTGGCGGAACAGGGTGTCGAGATCCACGTATTCGGCCCCCAGCTCGATGGCCGCCTGGTTCGGATAGGGGTCACTCACCAGCAGCCGCATGCCGAAACCCTTGAGGATGCGCAGGGTGGCGATGCCGATCTTGCCGGTGCCGATAATGCCGGCGGTGCGGCCGTGCATGTTGAAGCCGACCAGGCCTTCCAGCGAGAAGTTGGCATCGCGGGTGCGCTGATAGGCCTTATGGATGCGGCGGTTGAGGGTCATCATCAGCCCCACCGCGTGTTCGGCGACGGCTTCGGGGGAGTAGGCGGGCACCCGCACCACTTTCAGCCCCAGTTCCTTGGCGGCGACCAGATCCACGTTGTTGTAACCGGCGCAGCGCAGAGCGATCACCCTGGTGCCGTTGGCGGCCAGCTCGGTCAGTACTTCCCGATCGGCATCGTCATTGACGAACAGGCACACCACGGGGAAGCCGTGGGCCAGCCGGGCTGTCTTGGCCTCCAGCCGCACGTCGAAGAACTCCAGCTCGTAGCCGTACTGGCTGTTGGCCTGATTGAAGTGATCCTTGTCGTAGCTCTTGGTACTGAAAACGGCGACTTTCATGGTGCGCTCTCCGCAAATAATGATGTAGTTAAATTACAACAAATCAGACGCTTCATCACGGCTTAAATGGCGGCTTCTCAGCCCCACGGCATGATGGGAACCGCGCTCACTGCGCTTTTATACGAGCCATCCACCAGCTTGGTGCTGTAGGTCAGATAGACAAGTGCCTTGCGCTTTTCGTCGTAAAAACGCACCACTTTCTGCTCCTTGAACACCAGCGAGGTGCTGACGTCGAACACATCTTCCCCCGCCTTCAACTTGGCAGGCAGTGTGATGGGGCCAATCTGGTGGCACGACAAAGAGGCGTGAGAGGGGTCTTCCGCCAGCCCAAGCCCGCCCTTGACGCCACCGGTCTTGGGGCGTGCCAGGTAGCAGGCGACGCCCGCGATGCGGGGGTCGTCGAACGCCTCCACCAGGATCTTGTGGTTGGGGCCCACCAGCTTGAAGGCGGTGCTCACCTCACCTATGGGATCGGCCTTGTCGGCCAGCGCCGGGCCGGCGAGCAGGGCCCCCAGCAGCAGGGGCAGGGCAGGACTCAGCCTGTTACTAAGCGTGTGGCGGTATGACATTGTCTCTCCTGTTGGCCTCCCTCAGTAGGGAATGCCCAGACGACGATAGAGGCTGGCCAGCACCCAGGCGGGGCCGATCAGCAGAAATTGCAGGTCGGCGAGGAAGGAGGGGCGTTTGCCCTCGATCCTGTGACCGACGAACTGGGCTATCCAGAGCAGCCCGAAACCCACCAGGGCGGGCCACAGCAGTGGCCCCTGCCACTGGTAACAGCCCCACAGTCCCAGCGCGGTCAGCACCGCCATCCCCACAAACAGGGGGAACGACAGCCGCAGATAGAAGGCCAGCACAGGGATGGCCACCAGCGCCGCCCAGTTGAGCGAGGACGGCAGCGGGCCGGTCGGCAGACACCAGAGCAGCGCCAGCGAGCAGAGGTAGATGCCGGGCACGGCCAGCTTGTGGATCGCCACATTGACGGGGTGCTGGTGGCTCTGGCCGTAGTCGCTGAACCATTCATCGAGTCGTTTCATGGCACCTCCCTGGTGCTGCGGGTTGAAACCTCGGCTGGCTGGCGTGTCCCTTGCCAGCCCTGCCATCGCCTCTGCGTTTCTCTGCCCGGGCGGCTTGAGCTATGTCGCTGCGTCGGGTAATCCCAATGCAGAGGCCGGGGCTCCATACTGCGGTGGATAATCCCCACGGCCCCGGAGCCCATTATTGGGGTGGATAATCCCAATATTGGGCCGGAATGCTCCTGAGCAAGGGGGTCATGTCCGGATTGGGCAGCGAAATGGTGACCCGCTGGTTCAGATTGGCGCTGGCGAGGGCCTCACGGATCTTGGGGTTCTCCCGGAAGAAGGTCATGAAGCTGCCATCGGCATAGGCGCGTTCCAGTCCGGTCTGGATCGCCTTGGCCAGCTTGGGAGACTCGGGGCTGACGAAGAAGAACTCGGCAAAGGGATAGCGGATCAACAGGTGCTGATCTATCACCAGGTTGGGGTATTGCGCCACCAGTTCGCTGCGTTCGGCGAAGATCTCCACCAGATTGCGCGGGAAGAAGTCGAGCTTGTCACCGTCGTTGATCAGGCGAAACAGGTTGCTGTAGCGCCCGGAATAGGTGGGAATGCCGGCATTTTCCAGGATCTTGTTGTCGGCCCAGCCAACCCCCTGGGCCGCCTTCAGTCGCTTGAGATCGGCCAGCGAGTTGACCTGATTGAACTTCTCCTGGGCATCGCTGTGGATGAAGGAGAGGCGCAGCCCTTCCAGACCGCGAAACAGCGGGATCGGCACGGCGATGAGGGAGGATTCGAGTGCGCTGGAGGTGCCCATCCAGAACACATTGATGGTTTGGCCCTTGCCCAGCTGTTGCTGCAGGCTGTACTGGTTGAGGTTGAGCTCCACCTGCTGGATGCGAAATGGCTGTCCGGAGCGGGTCAGCGCCAGTTCCAGCAGCTTGAGCTGGTATTCCTTGTCGAGATCGTTGATCGGTCGGCTGGGGACCTTGACCGTGAGGGTCTGTGCTTGTGCCAGCAACGGCAGACACAAGCACAGTTTGAGGAACCATTTCACTCTCTGCTCTCCTGTAGATTCCGGGCTTGCCCGGAGTCTAACAGAAGTTGTCACTCTCTTGTGCGACGCCGTGATCTGGGCTCATGTGCAGCTTTTGGTCCGCATTTATCAACATAAACGCCGGTTCCTGCGCTGTACCTTGCCGACGACTTATCGCGACCGGCCAGTGACGGCTCTTCGCAGGATCAGGCGACGCGACGATACACGTGGGTATCGTTGAACTCCTTGGTACTCTGGCATTCGACGCAGAAGCGGGACTCAGGCCGAGCCTGCAGTCGCTTGAGGGAGATCTCGTCACCGCAGGATTCGCAGTAACCGAACTCTCCTTCGCCGATACGCTTCAACGCCCCTCTCAACTTGCGCAGATGCAGCTTGTCATGCTCGATGCGGTTCAGCTCCAGACGACGGGCTTCCTCGATACTGGCACGGTCAATTTCATCTGCCATCTCGTTGGTATCGGTGGCGATGGCCTGGCTGGCCTGGGAGTTGAGGCGATCCTCGAGTTCGAGGATTTGGCGCTCGATCTGTCCCTTGTAAAAGGCCAGTTGGTCTTTAGTCATGAAATCACACATACGGTTTACTACCAGTCAGTTACTAACCCAATTATCCCTGTTTATGGGGGCTGTCTGCCTGCAGACCAAGCCCTGTGTCCTGCATTTGCACCAAATCCAAGCAGGAGAGTGCAAATCAGGGCGGGCCTTGTACCAAAAAAATGCAGGCATGCAAAGCAAATAGGGCAAGGATTGTGCGCCCTTGCAAAAAAATGACCCGATTCGGACAGGGTCTGACTGAGAACATGGGGGATCAGGCCCCCTCGTTGGCACCGGGATTGCAGTGAGCTTTGAGGGCGCCTGGGTGTTTAGTATTTGGTGCCGCCATGGTCATTATATACACCGTTATTTATAGTTTTTTAAACACCACCGCTTGACATTGGCCATAACGGCGGGCTTTTATGGTGGTGTTGATTACAATTTGATAACAAGGGTGTTCCATATATTAGACACCCTTGCCAATGGCAATCGTAAAGTCGGGGTTTAACATGGACAGTATCAAGGGCTGGATGGAGAGCAATCGCATCACGGAAGTGGAGTGCCTGTTTCCGGATTTCACCGGTAATGCCCGAGGCAAGATCATTCCAGCCAACAAATTTTTGCGCGAAGGGGGCATGCGGCTGCCCGAGGTCATCTTCACCCAGACGGTGACCGGCGAGTACCCGGATGACGACAGCATGATAGACCCGCTGGAGCGGGACATGCAGCTCTATCCGGACCCCAACACCATTCGTTTCGTGCCCTGGGCGCTGGAGCCGACCGCTCAGGTGATCCACGACTGTTTCGACATCAATGGCAAGCTGATCGACATAGCGCCGCGCTCCGTGCTGCGTCGGGTCCTGTCATTCTATGAGAAACAGGGCTGGAAGCCGGTGGTGGCGCCCGAGCTGGAGTTCTATCTGGTCAAGCGCAACGAAGACCCCGACTATCCGCTGGTGCCGCCCGTTGGCCGCAATGGCCGACCCGAGACGGCCCGCCAGTCGTTCAGTATCGATGCGGTCAACGAATTCGACCCCATCTTCGAAGACATGTACGACTACTGCGAGGCGCAGGAGCTGGAAGTGGACACTCTGATCCACGAATCCGGCGCCGCCCAGATGGAGATCAACTTCCTGCACGGCGATGCCATCGATCTGGCGGATCAGGTGTTCCTGTTCAAGCGCACCATGCGTGAGGCGGCCCACAAGCACGGCATCTACGCCACCTTCATGGCCAAGCCGATGAGCGACGAGCCGGGCTCCGCCATGCACATCCACCAGAGCCTGGAAGATGTGGACGGTCGCAACCTGTTCGGCACGGAAAATGGCGGCAATACCGAGCAGTTCATGCACTTCATCGCGGGGCTGCAGAAGTACACCCCGGCGGTGACCGCCCTGCTGGCACCGAACGTCAACTCCTACCGTCGTCTCACCTTCGGCGAGAGCGCGCCGCGCAACGTGCAGTGGGGGGTGGAAAACCGTACCTGCGGCCTGCGCGTGCCCTTCTCCGAGGCCGGTGCGCGCCGCGTCGAAAACCGCTTCGCCGGGGCCGACGCCAATCCGTATCTGGCCCTGGCCGCCACCCTGGCCTGCGGCTACCTCGGCATGATGGAGAAGCTGGAGCCGTTGCAGGAGATGAAGTCGAGCGCCTATGACCTGCCCTACAGTCTGCCCCGTTCGCTGGAGGAGGCCCTGAGCCACCTGGAACAGTGCGAGCCCATCAAGGAGATGCTGGGTGAGCGCTTCATTCGTGCCTTCGTCGCGGTCAAGCGCAAGGAGTACGAGACCTACTTCGGGGTGATCAGTCGCTGGGAGCGGGAGTTCCTGCTGCTGAACGTGTGATCCGGCTGCGTGCTTGCCACGCGCCGCCCAGATACGGGGAGGCCGATGACGGCCTCTCCTGCTCATATGGAATCAACACACTGCCCGTGAGTGGCAGTGACGGTGAGCGCGCCAGCCGCCCTCACCGACGGACGAAAGATTCTCGCTTAAATCGAAGGAACCGAGGAGCAAGCAATGAAGCAGACCACACGTGAGTGGCAACAGCTGGATGCCAGCCACCACCTGCACCCCTTTACCGATTTTCAGGCGCTCAACAAGAAGGGCAGCCGCATCATCACCAAGGCCGAAGGTGTCTATCTGGAAGACTCTGAAGGCAAGCGCATTCTGGACGGGATGGCGGGCCTCTGGTGCGTCAACATGGGCTACGGCCGGCAGGAGCTGGTGGATGCCGCCACCAAACAGATGCAGCAACTGCCCTACTACAACCTCTTCTTCCAGACCAGCCACCCGCCTGCGGCCGAGCTGGCGACCCTGCTGGCCGAGATCACCCCCTCCCATCTCAATCACGTCTTCTTCACCGGCTCAGGCTCGGAGTGCAACGATACAGTGCTGCGCATGGTGCGCCACTACTGGGCCAGCAAGGGGCAGCCGGACAAGCAGGTGATCATCAGTCGCCACAACGCCTACCACGGCTCGACGGTAGCGGGTGCCAGCCTGGGCGGCATGAAGGGCATGCATGCCCAGGGTGGCCTGCCCATTCCCGGCATAGTGCACATCGATCAGCCCTACCACTTCGGTGAGGGGCAGGGGATGAGCGCCCACGAGTTCGGTCTGGAGCGCGCCCGCCAGCTGGAGCAGAAGATACTGGAACTGGGAGTGGACAAGGTTGCCGCCTTCATCGGCGAGCCCATCCAGGGGGCCGGCGGCGTCATCATTCCGCCCGACAGCTACTGGCCCGAGATCCAGCGTATCTGCGATCACTACGGCATCCTGCTCATCGCCGACGAGGTGATCTGTGGTTTCGGTCGTACCGGTCACTGGTTCGCCAGCGAAGGGTTTGGCATCAAGCCGGATCTCATGTGCCTGGCCAAGGGGATCACCTCCGGCTATCTGCCGATGGGGGCCGTGATGGTGGGCGACAGGGTCGCCAAGGTGCTGGTGGAGGAGGGGGGCGAATTCAACCACGGCTTCACCTACTCCGGCCATCCGGTGGCCTGCGCCGTGGCCATCGCCAACATTACGCTTATGCAAAACGAGAGCATAGTTAAGCGAATTCATGATAACATCGGCCCCTATTTGCAGCGCCGCTGGCGTGAACTGGCCGACCATCCGCTGGTGGGAGAAACCCGTGGCAAAGGCCTGGTGGCCGCGCTGGAAATAGTGCAGGACAAACAGACCAACAGCCGCTTCCCGGCTGGGCTGCAGGCCGGTATGACCTGCCGGGAGTTCTGCTTTAACAATGGCTTGGTGATGAGGGCTGTCGGCGATACCATGATCATATCGCCCCCCTTGGTGATCACCGAGGAACAGGTGGATGAATTGGTCAATCTGGCCAGGCTCAGTCTGGATCTGACGGCTGCAAAGCTGAAAGGGTAGGCGAGTGCCGGGCAGGTTGGCTTGCGCATACAATTTGCTTAGGAGACAAGGACTATGTCTTTCAAAACGGGAATGATTGCCGCTTCCGTGGCGCTGGTCATGATGAGTACCGGGGCGATGGCCGAGGACAAGGTGTTGCACGTCTACAACTGGAGCGACTATATCGCGCCGGATACGCTGGAAAACTTCCAGAAAGAGACGGGTATCAAGGTGGTATACGACGTGTTCGACAGCAACGAGGTGCTGGAAGCCAAGTTGCTGGCGGGCAGTTCGGGCTACGACATAGTCGTGCCGTCCAACCCCTTCCTGGCCAAGCAGATCAAGGCGGGTGTCTTCCAGAAGCTGGACAAGTCCAAGCTCTCCAATTGGCAAAACATGGATGTCGACCTGTTGAAGGCGCTCGAGCCGAGCGATCCGGGCAACCAGTACTCGATTCCTTACCTGTGGGGCACCATTGGCTACGCCTACAACGCCGAGAAGGTGAAAGCCGTGCTGGGCAAGGACGCGCCTGTGGACTCCTGGGATCTGGTGTTCAAACCGGAGAACATGGCCAAGCTGAAGGAGTGTGGCGTCTCTTTCCTCGACTCACCGACCGAAATGCTGCCGGCTGCCCTGCAATATCTGGGCTTCAAACCGGATAGCCAGAAGCCGGATGAGTTGAAGAAGGCAGAGGCGCTGTTCCTCTCCATCCGTCCCTATACCGCCTACTTCCACTCCTCCAAGTACATCTCGGATCTGGCCAACGGCAACCTGTGCGTCGCGGTCGGTTACTCCGGTGACTTGCAACAGTCCAAGGCGCGGGCGGCGGAGGCCAAGAACGGTGTGGCGCTGACCTACACAATTCCGAAAGAGGGGGCTGGCAGCTTCTTTGACATGCTGGCCATTCCGGCCGATGCCAAGAACGTCGAGGCCGCTCACACCTTCATCAACTATCTGATGAAGCCGGAAGTGATCGCCAGCATCACCAACGTGGTGCAGTTCCCGAACGGCAACAAGGCGGCGACCCCGCTGGTGGATGAGCCTATCCGTACCGACCCGGGTATCTACCCGAACGCGGAGACACTCAAGAAGATCTACACCTTCCCGGATCTGCCGGCCAAGGTGCAGCGTCTGATGACCCGCAGCTGGACCAAGATCAAATCAGGTAAATAAGTGACGAGTGCCCCTCCCGGTCCGCAGTTCGGCCGGGAGGGTGGTGACAACCCGACAGGTTGAACGGCGCGTATGGATGCGCAGCTGGCATACCAAAAAACATGAGGACTGAGATACGTGCACACAACCAAGATAGTGACTATGGCCCTGGCGCTGGGGCTGGCAAACGTGGCCCAGGCCGCCCCTGTGGTTCATTTTTACAACTGGTCCGATTATATCGGCGAGACCACCCTCAGCGACTTCCAGCAGGCAACCGGGATCCAGACCGTCTACGACGTGTTTGATTCCAACGAGACCCTGGAAGGCAAGCTGCTGACCGGACGCACCGGTTACGATCTGGTGGTGCCTTCCAACAATTTCCTGGCCAAACAGATCAAGGCGGGGGCCTTCCAGAAGCTGGATCCTGCCCTGCTGCCCAATCTGGCCAATCTGGATCCCGTGCTGCTCAAGCAGCTCGACAAGGTGGATCCGGGTCATCAGTACGCCGTGCCCTACCTGTGGGGTACCAACGGCATCGGTTACAACGTGGACAAGGTCAAGGCCGTGCTGGGAGTCGACAAGATTGACTCCTGGGCCATGATCTTCGAGCCGGAAAACATGCAGAAGCTGGCCCGTTGCGGTGTCGCCTTCCTCGATTCGGCCGACGAGATGATACCGGCGGCGCTCAACTACCTTGGGCTCGACCCCAACAGCCAGGATCCGGCCGATCTCAAGCGTGCCGAGAGCCAGCTGCTCAAGGTGCGGCCGTATGTGGCCTACTTCCACTCCTCCAAGTACATAGGCGATCTGGCCAACGGCGACATCTGCGTCGCGGCCGGCTTCTCTGGTGACATATTGCAGGCGGCGGCCCGTGCCGACGAGGCGGGCAAGGGGATCAAGATTGCCTACAGCATCCCGAAGGAGGGGGGCAACCTCTGGTTCGACATGATGGCGATCCCGACGGATGCCACCAACGTGAAAGAGGCGCACGCCCTGATCAACTACGTACTCCAGCCCGAAGTGATCGCCAAGGTCAGCAACCATGTGGGCTATGCGAATCCCAATGCCAAGGCGGGAGAGTACATGGACGAGAGCGTGCGCAATGACGAGTCCGTCTATCCACCCCAGGCGGTGCTGGAACGGCTGTATGTGCAGCAGGCACATCCCCGTGCGGTGCAGCGTCTGATCACCCGGAGTTGGACCAAGATCAAGTCCGGAACCTAACCTTGGCGCCCATCCTGGGGCGCCAGACTGTTTTATGGATCGGCCCAGGCCGGTATCACGTTTGGGAGTTTGGTAATGGCGATAGCCTCCAGTGCCTACAAGAAAGCCCTCGAGGGCAACCAGCAGCGCAAAGAAGTGCTGGTGAAGATTGACAGGGTAAGCAAGCAGTTCGATGAAACGCTGGCGGTCGACAACGTGTCACTCAACATCCACAAGGGTGAAATCTTCGCCCTGCTGGGGGGATCCGGTTCCGGCAAGTCGACCCTGCTGCGGATGCTGGCGGGATTCGAGCGCCCCACCGAGGGGCGCCTGTTCCTCGATGGCGTCGACATCACCGACATGCCGCCCTATGAACGGCCCATCAACATGATGTTCCAGTCCTACGCCCTGTTCCCCCACATGACGGTGGCGCAGAACATTGCCTTCGGCCTCAAGCAGGATGGCCTGCCCAAGGCCGAGATCGATGCGCAGGTCGAGGAGATGCTCAAGCTGGTGCAGATGACCCAGTATGCTCGCCGCAAGCCGCATCAGCTCTCCGGTGGCCAGCGCCAGCGGGTGGCACTGGCCCGCTCGCTGGCCAAGCGCCCCAAGCTGTTGCTGCTGGACGAACCCATGGGGGCGCTGGACAAGAAGCTGCGTTCCAGGATGCAGCTCGAACTGGTGGAGATCATAGAGCGGGTCGGCGTAACTTGCGTCATGGTGACCCACGATCAGGAAGAGGCCATGACCATGGCCGAACGGATCGCCATCATGCATCTGGGGTGCATCGAGCAGATCGGCAGTCCCATGGACATCTACGAGACCCCGGCCAGCCGGCTGGTGTGCGAGTTCATCGGCAACGTCAACCTGTTTGACGGCCTGCTGGTGGAGGATGAACAGGACCACGCCACCATCGCCTGCGCCGATCTGGAGCAGCCCATTTACGTGGGCCACGGCATCAGCTCCCGCGCCGAGAACAAGAAGGTCACCTACGCCCTGCGGCCGGAAAAACTCTTGATGAGCACCCAGAAACCGACCGAGATCGAGCACCCCGATTTCAACTGGACCAAGGGTGAGGTCTATGACATCGCCTATCTGGGCGGTCACTCGGTTTATCACATCCAGCTGCCTTCGGGCAAAATCGTGCAGGCCTTCATCGCCAATGCCGAACGCCACGGCAAGCGGCCGACCTGGGATGACCAGGTGTTCCTCTATTGGGAAGATGACAGCGGCGTGGTGTTGCAATCATGAAGGCATTGAGACGACTGAAGCGACTGGGCGGGCGCCAGCTGGTGATCGGCGTGCCCTTCTTCTGGCTGTTCCTCTTCTTCCTGCTGCCCTTCATCATAGTGGTGAAGATCAGCTTCGCCGAAGCGGACGTGGCTATCCCGCCCTACACGGACGTGGTGAGCTGGGCCGACAATCAGCTCACCATCTTGCTCAACATGGGCAACTACCTGCTGCTGCAGGAGGATGAGCTCTACATAGCGGCCTATCTGGGCTCCCTCAAGATGGCCTTCGTCAGCACCCTGCTCTGTCTGCTGATAGGCTATCCCATGGCCTACTCCATTGCACGGGCCAACAAGGAGACCCAGACAGTTCTGCTGCTGCTCATCATGATGCCGACCTGGACCGCGATTCTGATCCGGGTCTACGCCTGGATGGGGATCCTCAGCAACAACGGCCTGCTCAACAGCCTGCTGATGGGCATTGGCCTGATTGACGAGCCGCTGACCATACTCAACACCAACCTGGCGGTCTATATCGGCATCGTTTACTCCTACCTGCCGTTCATGGTGCTGCCGCTCTACGCCAACCTGGTCAAACACGATCAGAGCCTGCTGGAGGCGGCCTCCGACCTCGGTGCCCGCAACTTGACCCGCTTCTGGCGGATCACGGTACCGCTCTCCAAGAACGGCATCATAGCCGGCTGCATGCTGGTGTTCATCCCTGTGGTGGGCGAGTTCGTGATCCCGGAACTGCTTGGCGGCCCCGAGACCCTGATGATCGGCAAGGTGCTGTGGCAGGAGTTCTTCAACAACCGTGACTGGCCGGTGGCGTCTGCCCTAGCGGTGGTGATGCTGGCGGTGCTGATAGTCCCGATTATCCTGTTCAACCGCAACCAGGCCAAGGAATTGGAGGGCAAGGTATGAAAAAGGAACTGCTGATAGCCCTCCTGTTATCCCTGTTCAACTGCAACCAGGCCAAAGAGCTGGAGGGTAAAGTATGAGGCGCTTTGGTTTTGCCAAGCTGATGCTGTGGCTGGGGCTGCTGTTTATCTACCTGCCCATGGTCATCATGGTGATCTACTCCTTCAACGCCTCCAAGCTGGTGACGGTATGGGGGGGCTGGTCGCTGAAGTGGTACTTCGGCCTGCTCGACAACAAGCAGTTGATTGGCTCTGTGTTGCGCTCGCTGGAGATCGCCTTCTATACCGCCATTGCGGCGGTGGCGCTGGGGACCATGGCGGCCTTCGTGCTGACCCGGATCCCGCACTTCCGCGGCCGCACCCTGTTCGGTGGCCTGGTGACGGCGCCCCTGGTCATGCCCGAAGTGATCACGGGTCTGTCGCTGTTGCTGCTGTTCGTGGCCATGGCCCAGCTGATTGGCTGGCCGGCCGAGCGGGGCATGCTGACCATCTGGATCGCCCACACCACCTTCTGCACCGCCTACGTGGCGATCGTGGTGTCGGCGCGCCTGCGGGAGCTGGATCTCTCCATCGAGGAGGCGGCCATGGATCTGGGAGCCAAACCCTGGAAGGTGTTCTTCCTGATCACCATCCCCATGATAGCCCCCTCGCTGGCGGCCGGCGGCATGATGTCGTTCGCCCTGTCGCTGGATGATCTGGTGCTGGCGAGCTTCGTTTCTGGCCCGGGCGCCACTACCCTGCCGATGGAAGTCTTCTCGGCGGTCCGGCTCGGGGTGAAACCCGAGATCAACGCGGTAGCCAGCCTGATCCTGCTGTCGGTGTCACTGTTCACCTTTGGCAGCTGGTATCTGATGGCCAAGGCGGAGAAACGCCGCCGTGCCGAGATCGCCATGACCACCCAGATGCAGGCCGTCGCCTGACCCCGGAGCTGTTGACGCCGCAACATGGCTTGCGCCGCAGCGTCAACAGCCCCTAAGATCCGCATTCTGTCATCCGTCAGGAGAATGGAATGCGGATCTCCCTCTTTATCGGCCAGAGCGCCGAGCTGAATGCCGAACTGGCTCCTGCTCTCGTCAGTGCCATCGACAAGCATGTGGCAGGCAATCCCCTGTGGTGCAGTTTTTCTGGCCTGGAGGGAGATGAACAGAGCGACCAGCGCCATCACGGCGGCCCGGATCGCGCACTGCACTACTATCCCGCCGATCACTACCCCTGGTGGCACAACTGGCAAGCGGCGCTGGGCCTGGCCGCACCACGTACGCCCTGGCAACCCGCCGCCTTTGGCGAGAACCTGTCCGGTCTCGGGCTGACCGAGGTTGAGGCCTGTATCGGCGATGTCTATCGACTCGGTGAGGCGCTGATCCAGATAAGTCAGCCGAGATCCCCCTGTTTCAAGCTCAACCTGCGTTTCGGCTATGGCCAGATGTCACAGGTGATGCAGCTCAATGGCCGTTGTGGCTGGCTGTTGCGGGTGCTGGAGGAGGGGACTGTCGCACCGCAGGAGACGATGGAACTGGTCGACAGGCCCTATCCCGCCCTGACGGTGAAACGCACCGCCGATATCCTGTTCAATCAGCTACGGGACGAAGCGGATCTGCTGTTGCTGCTGGAGAATCCGGCGATCTCTCCCAATTGGCGCCAGCATGCGGCCAACTGGCTGGAGCATGGGGTGGTGGCCGACTGGCGTCGCCGTTTGCTGGGGCCGGCCGAATTTCAGCTTCCCTAGGATGGGTTGGAAAAATGTCACGTCCCTGCACCCTTTCTGTGAACCCGGTGCCAAAGCGCTGAATAGTTGAACGAACGGCCATTTTTTTCCCTTAAAACACAAAAAAGGCTTGTGTCATGTCGGGGCATTAGGTAAATTCTCGCCCCGCAGACATCGGTGTGTAGCGCAGCTTGGTAGCGCACTTCGTTCGGGACGAAGGGGTCGGAGGTTCGAATCCTCTCACACCGACCATATTAGAAAAGGCCGCTCAATGAGCGGCCTTTTCGCATCTGGATTTTACCGATCCCGGTACGGAATATCCTGCTGGCTGCTGGCTGCTGGCTGCTGGCTGCTGGTGGTGGCATATCTATACCGCTGCGGCTTTCTTGCTCATCTATCCGGCTGCCGTCGTGGTGCGCAGACATTAAAAGGGCCACCGCTCGGTGGCCCAGGGTGGAGTCTGATTCTGACTCCGGCACTCTAGATTGTGGCAATCTCGCTATGGGTCTTGTCTATGGTGCCCTCCTTGCGCCCTAGGCGCTTACTCAGATATGCCAGTGCTGATGCCGCAATGCCTTGAAGCTGTGTTGAGGTTGCAAGGCCGCGTGCTTGGGGTACTCACTAATGAAATGTTCGATTCCCTCCATCAGTTGTGAACGTAATGAAGACACGGGCTCATGCCAGGCTTGCAGGCATAAATGGCCGGGGATCAACTGCTCCTGATAATCTTCCAGCAGCTGCTCTGGCCAGGGTTCAATACCGGAATTGCGTTGCAGTAGATAATGGGCGGCGGGTTCACGGGCATAGATGAACTGAATCTGGGCCAGATCGCGTTGGCTTAGCGTTTGACTGTTGATATGACAGGTCAAATATTTTCCCGTCTTCAGATCCAAGAAGTGACCGCGTTGCCGACAGGCTACGATGCGATACCAGGGCAGGGGCGAACAGAGAGAGTATCCCTCAAGCTCCTGTTCCAGCCAGTGGCGACACTCGGGTGTCTGCACCTCGTCGAGCATGGACTCGAGCTGTGTCAACAAGGCTCTGGATGGTTTGGTGGCCAGTTTCGCACTCATCGCCTGCAATCCTCCCTCTGCACACAATCCCGAATTTCAGTATGGACCCGTGGGCGGCAGAGGGGGTAAGGATTCTAATGATTAAAATCAGATTAGCAGCGTGGTTTTTATGCAATGGGAGGGGTCAGCCCACCAGATAGGTGCCGGTGCCGAAGGCGATGTGGGTGCCCTCTTCGTTGTGCAGTTCCATCCGGGCGACGGCAACCTTGCTGCCGGCGCGGATGATGTGGGCGGTGGCGATGAACTCGTTGCCGCGGCCCGGGCGCAGATAGTCCACCCGCAGATCTATGGTGCCGAGGCGAGAGAAGCGCTCCTTGAGGTAGCTGGGGGAAAAATCTTCCAGCTCGTCGATGCAGGAGGCGGCGACTATCATGCCGCCGGCCACATCCAGCAGGCTGGCGGTGACGCCGCCGTGCAAGATGTTGTGGAAGGGGTTGCCGATCAGCTTGTCATCCATCTTGATGCGCAGCTCCACCTTCTCGAAGTCGTAGTGGGTCACCTGCATGCCAATCAGCTTGTTGAACGGCATCCGCTCGGCGAACAGGTTGGCAATGCCACTGAGCGCCATCTTCTTCAGCATGTGTTTCATTCTCTGATACCGATCCCTGTCATCAAAGCCGAGTAAAAACTCCAGCCAGTCTGCAACACTTCTTTAACAGTCGCAATGGCAGGTTTATTGTGAGCGGCGGCTGCTTTAGAATGGCGACCCCAAAGGAGAGCCCATGACCGTCATTGCCGAAACCTTGCCCGATACACCACTTGCCTTGTTGCAGGCGGTATTCGGCTACCAGCAATTTCGGCCGGGCCAGCTGGAGATCATCGAGCAGATAGTGGCGGGACGCGATGCCATGGTGCTCAAGCCCACAGGTGGCGGCAAGTCACTCTGCTTCCAGATCCCGGCGCTGCTGCGACCCGGGCTGGGCGTGGTGGTCTCCCCACTTATCTCGCTGATGAAGGATCAAGTCGACAGCCTGCGCGCCAACGGTGTGGCGGCCATCTACATCAACTCGGCCCTGAGCCGGGAGGAGATGATCCAGAACTTTGCCGCCATGCGTCGCGGTGAGATCAAGCTGCTCTACGTCTCCCCCGAGCGCTTGTTGCAGCACGAGTTCATGGATCGGCTGGCGGAGCTGCCGCTCGGCCTGTTTGCCATCGACGAGGCCCACTGCGTCTCCCAGTGGGGTCACGATTTCCGGCCGGAATACGCGGCGCTCGGGCGGCTCAAGCAGTGGTTCCCCCAGGTGCCCGTGGTGGCGCTCACCGCCACCGCCGACGAGGCGACCCGTAGCGATATGCTGCACCGGTTGGAGCTCAACGATCCCTTCATCCATACCGCCAGCTTCGACAGGCCCAATATCCGCTACAGCCTGGTGGAGAAGTTCAAGGCGGCGGAGCAGTTGCTGCGCTATGTGCAGAGCCAGAAGGGCAACTGCGGCATCGTCTACTGCTCCAGTCGCAATCGGGTGGAGGAGGTGGCCGAGCGTCTCTCCCGTCACGGCAGCAAGGCTGCGCCCTACCACGCCGGTCTGCCCCTGGCCCAGCGCCAGCAGACCCAGGATGCCTTCCTCAAGGATGACATCGAGATAGTGGTGGCGACGGTGGCGTTCGGCATGGGTATCGACAAGCCGAACGTGCGCTTCGTGGTGCACTACGACATCCCCAAGAACATCGAGTCCTACTATCAGGAGACGGGCCGGGCCGGCCGCGATGGCACGCCCGCCGAGGCGCTGCTGCTCTACGATCCCGCCGACATAGGCCGGGTGCGGCGCCTGCTCGACAACATAGAAAACCCCCAGCAGTTGCAGGTTGAGCAGTACAAGCTCAACGTGATGGCGGCCTTTGCCGAGGCGCAGACCTGCCGTCGCCAGGTGCTGCTCAACTACTTCGGTGAATACAACGACAAGCCGTGTGGCAACTGCGACATCTGTCTGGATCCGCCCAAGAGCTACGACGGCACCGAGGATGCCCAGAAGGCGCTCTCCTGCGTCTGGCGGGTGGGGCAGAACTTCGGGGTGGGTTACGTGGTGGAGGTGCTGCGCGGCTCCCTCAACCAGCGCATCAAGGATCATGGCCACGACAAGCTGTCGACCTACGGCATCGGCAAGGATCAGAGCCACGAGTACTGGATGAGCGTGATCCGCCAGCTGATCCACAAGGGGCTGCTGACCCAGAACATCACCCGCAATCTGGTGCTGCAGCTGACCGAGGCGTCCCGCCCCGTGCTGCGTGGCGAGATGAAGCTGGAACTGGCGGTACCACGGCTGCAGCCCATCTCCAGTCGCAAGGAGAAGCGCAACGGCCTGCTGGACAACGCCAACTACGACAAGCGGCTGTTCAAGGAGCTGCGCGGCCTGCGCAAACAGATTGCCGAGGATGAAGAGGTGCCACCCTACGTGGTGTTCAACGACGCGACCCTGGTGGAGATGGCGCAACTGATGCCGATGACCGAGGCGGAGATGCTGGCGGTCAATGGCGTCGGGCATCGCAAGCTGGAGCGCTTCGGTGAAGCCTTTATGGACCTTATCATCGACTACTGCCGTCGCTAGGGTCGATTAGCGAAGCCTAATCGACCCTAGCAGGTGCACTCCTGGATGAGGGCACGTCAGGAGTGGGGCGCCCGTCCGCCGGGCGCCGAGAGGTTATTTCAAGCTGGCGTAATAGGCCGCCAGGTTCTCCATGTCGGCCTCGGTGAGCGGCGCCATGAAGGGCAGCATCAGGGGTTCCTTGCGACTGCCCTCCTTGAAGGCTTTCAGCTGTTTCACCAGATAGGCGGCATTCTGGCCGGCCAGATGGGGATAGTTGGGGATCAGTGCCTTGCCCTCGACCCCATGGCAGGCGGAGCAGACCGCCGCCTTGGCCTTGCCCGCCTCGATATCGGCCGCCTGGGCCTGTCCCCACAACAACATCAGCAGGGGCAGGGTGCCCAACCATCTTTGCATCTTCTTCTCCTTGAAATGAAATAGCGCGATCACCTGTTAGCCGAACTCGGCTGACGGCGGTATAAAGAGTGACACGAGCATACGCAGGGACGAATCGCACTACCATGAAGCTGATCAACACTTTCGCCACCGAACTGCCCTGGGCCTGTGAGCCCGTGGCCCCCCAGCCGCTGCGCGAGCCCAGCTTGCTGCACCTCAACCACGGCCTGCTGAACGAGCTGGGACTGGGCGATGTCGGCGAAACAGACTGGCTTGCCTGTTGTGGTCTGGGCCAGCCGCTGCCAGGCATGCAGCCGGTGGCCCAGGTCTATGCGGGTCATCAGTTCGGTGGTTACAGCCCGCGGCTCGGCGATGGCCGCGCCCTGCTGCTGGGGGAGCAGCTGGCACCGGATGGTCAGGGCTGGGATCTGCATCTGAAAGGGGCGGGCAAGACCCCCTTCTCCCGCTTCGGTGATGGCCGTGCCGTGCTGCGCTCCAGCATCCGCGAGTATCTCGCCTCCGAGGCGCTGCATGCCCTCGGCATTCCCACCACCCGGGCGCTGGTGCTGGTTGGCAGCCAGGAGCCTGTCTACCGGGAACAGGAAGAACGCGGGGCGACAGTGCTGCGCACAGCCCCGAGCCACCTGCGTTTCGGTCATATCGAATATTTCGCCTGGAGCGGGCAGGGAGAGAAGATACCGCTGCTCATCGACTATCTGCTCCGTCACCACTTCCCCGAGCTGAACAACGGGGCCGAACTGTTTGCCGAGGTGGTGCGGCGCACCGCGCGGCTCATCGCCAAGTGGCAGGCCGCCGGTTTCTGCCATGGCGTGATGAACACCGACAACATGTCGCTGCTCGGGCTGACTCTGGATTACGGCCCCTACGGTTTCATCGATGCCTATGTGCCGGACTTTGTCTGCAATCACTCGGATCCGGGTGGCCGCTACGCGCTGGATCAGCAGCCGGCGGTGGGTTACTGGAACCTGCAGAAGCTGGCGCAGGCGTTGGCGGACCATGTGGACGGCGAGGCCCTGGCCGCCGCGCTGGCCGAGTATGAACATCAGCTGATGCTGCACTACTCCGAACTGATGCGCGCCCGGCTCGGGCTGGCGGTGTGGGAAGAGGAGGACCCGGCGCTGTTCCGCGAGCTGTTCCGGCTGTTGGCGAGCCAGGGAGTGGACTATCACCTCTTCCTGCGCCGGCTGGGTGAGGTTACTCAGCAGGGGGATTTGCCCGCCTCCCTGTTGGCACTGCTGCCGGATCCTGCGCTCTGGCAGCAGTGGCTCGCGCTCTATCGGGCACGACTGGTGCGGGAGGGAGGCGAGGATGCCGCCCGCAAGCGGCAGATGGACGCCGTCAATCCCAAGTATGTGCTGCGCAATGCCCTGGCCCAGCAGGCGATAGATGCCGCCGAGGCGGGGGATATGACACCGTTCGAGCGGTTGTTTGCGGCCTTGCAGCACCCCTATGATGAGCAACCGGAATATGAAGATCTCGCCACCCCTGCACCCGCGTGGTATTGCGGTGGCGAGCTTTCTTGCAGCAGTTGAGGGATGAGAGATGAATTGGCGTGTAACACGGACAGACATTGAGTCGGCCGTGCTGATACTGGATTGTCCCGGGCTCTGCTGGGATACCTTCCCGGCGCTGGCCGGTGCCTTGCTGCAGGAGTGGGAGCTCAGGCTGCTCGACAGGGAGTGGGGCGCCGATCGCCACGGCTGGTTGCTGGAATTTGAAGGCAGCCAGCTCAGGCTGGAGTATGAACACCATAGCGGTTGCTGGCTGACGGCGGTACAGCCGGTCGATCGCGAGGTCTTGCTCTGGCTCGGTCGCCAGCATAGAGGCTGAACGGGCTGCTTGGGGCGCATGACCTTGCCCTTCGATGGCAATGGCCGCTGGTCGAATCAACAGCATAAAGATTGAACTATCAGTTGGGGGGCGTATAATCTCGCCCCTCAATTATCGCCAATGGTGGCGGTATGGGTTCCCTAACCCCATTAACCAAAAAGGTCACAATATGAATTTGACCCCTGCTCAGCACCAGACGGCGCTGGTGCGCCTCTCGTTGTTCCACATCCTGATCATCGCCAGCAGCAACTACCTGGTGCAGCTGCCGATCACCATCTTCGGCTTCCACACTACCTGGGGTGCCTTCAGCTTCCCGTTCATCTTCCTGGCCACCGATCTGACGGTGCGGATCTTCGGTGCCGGTCTGGCGCGCAAGATCATCCAGACCGTGATGCTGCCTGCACTGGCCGTTTCCTATGCGCTCTCCGTGCTGTTCTTCGAGGGCAGTTATCAGGGCATGGGCAATCTGGCGGAGTTCAACCTGTTCGTGGCGCGTATCGCGCTGGCCAGTTTCATGGCCTATCTGGTGGGCCAGTTCATGGACGTGGTGGTATTCAACCGGCTGCGGCTGCTCAGGGCCTGGTGGGTGGCGCCAGCCGCCTCGACCCTGTTTGGCAACCTGGTGGACACCATCGCCTTCTTCAGCATCGCCTTCTGGCGCAGCACGGATCCCTTCATGGCCGAGCACTGGGTCGAGATCGCAACCGTGGACTATGTATTCAAGTTGCTGATAAGCCTTGGTTTGTTTGTGCCTCTCTACGGCGTCTTGCTGCGTTATCTCAGCCGCAAGCTGGTGGGCGAGGCCGGATTGGCCGGCTTGCAAACGGCGACGCGCCAGGCCTGATGCAATTGACCACCCCAGCGGTGGTCAATTTTTTTGCACGTTTGGCAAATAAGAGTTGCTTAGTTAAATGAGAATGATTATTGTTAACTTGTTTTCCGGGAAAGACTTCATTCGTTCCAACGTGATGGACTTCTTGTGAAGGCACGACATTGCTCACATTGCTTCCAGTTATAGGGCCAGTTCTTCTGGCCCTCTTTTTTTGCTTTTTTTCAGCAAGTTGCAGCCATAAAAAATGGGAGCCAAGGCTCCCATCGTCACAACTCAGGTTGCGGTTTACTCGATATCGAGCGCCTCAGGGGAGAGGATTACCCCTGTGGTGTCTGCGTAGAGATGATCATCCGGCAGGAAGGTGACGCCACCGAAGTTGACCGGCAGATCCGTCTCCCCCACGTCCTTGCTGTCGGCGCCCACCGGAATGGCGGCCAGTGCCTGAATGCCGATATCCAGATCTTCCAGGATGTCGACCTCGCGCACGCAGCCGTAGCAGACGATGCCTTCCCACTCGTTCTCGGCTGCCGTAGTGGCGATCTCGCTGTCGATCAGGGCGCGGCGCATGGAGCCACCGCCATCGATCAGCAGCACGCGGCCGACGCCGTTCTCCTTGACCAGTTCACGGATCAGGCCATTCGATTCGAAGCATTTGACTGTGGTGATGACGCCGCCGAAAGAGGCGCGGCCGCCGAAGGAGCAGAGCATGGGTTCGAGCACATCCACCATGTCCTGATAGATGTCGCACAGTTCTGAAGTGTTGTATTCCATAGTGTCAAATCCACGGCTGGAAACAGGTGGGATCCAGTATAAGGAGTGGGACTGGCATTTCAATGAATATTCCTTGAACAACAACAGGGATGGCGTTTTCTGCATAAGCTCAATGCAGTTCATTCCCTGTTCGTGAGAGGTCCATCGTGCTGATCCGTCATAAGTTGATCCTGAACACAGTGCTGGTGGCCATTGCCATGCTGGTGCTGAGTGGTTTGTTTCTCTATTCCAGCCAGGTGAGCCGCCATCTGACAGAAGCCCAGCGCAACGTGGATGCGCTCGAGATTGCCAT
This sequence comes from Aeromonas sp. MR19, assembly GCF_963899305.1. Lineage (NCBI taxonomy): Bacteria > Pseudomonadati > Pseudomonadota > Gammaproteobacteria > Aeromonadales > Aeromonadaceae > Aeromonas > Aeromonas sp. MR19. The sequence goes on along the minus strand of NZ_CAWQWZ010000051.1, from coordinate 95,764 downwards.
GCTGAACCTGCGACGGGCCGAGAAGGATTTCCTGATCCGCAAGGATTTGGCCTTCGTCGATCGCTTCAACCAGGGGTTGGCCGATTTTCACAAGCTGGACCAGACCTTGAGTGCCGATGACAACCTGAGGGCCGTGAACGGCGAGCTGGCCCGGCTGGATCAGCAGATGGGGGCCTATGGCAAGGCCTTCAACGATCTGGTGGCGCAGCAACAGACCATAGGGCTGGGGCCGGAAGATGGTCTCTACGGCCGCCTGAGGGCGGCTGTGCATCAGGTCGAGGAGGGGCTCAAGCAGCTGGATCAGCAGGGGTTGATCATCACAATGCTGCAGCTGAGGCGGGCGGAGAAAGACTTCATGCTGCGCTCCGACATCCAGTATCTGGAGCGTTTCCAGACCTTGCACAAGAGCTTCCAGGAGAGCCTGGCGACGCTGCCGGAGGCGGACCGCGGCAATCTGGAACAGGCCAGCCTGCAGTATCGGCAGGACTTCGTCGCCCTGGTGGAGGGCATGCAGGTGCTGGGGCTGAAAGAGGATGAGGGGCTGCGCAACCAGATGCGGGACTTGGTGCATCAGACCGAGCAGGGCTTCGCCGCCCTCGGTCAGCACATAGCCGACGAGCTGGTGCGGCAGACCTCGCGCCTCAACAGCCTGATGCTGGTCTGCGGTGGCGTGATCATAGTGCTGATCGGCATCATGAGCATCTTGCTGGGCCGCAGCATAGACAGGCCCATCTCGCGGGTGAACGACACAGTCAACCGCATCCGCCAGGACAACGACCTGCGCCTCAAGATAGAGCTGCAAGGGGCCGACGAGATGGCCCAGCTGGCAGGCAATCTGGACGTGATGCTGGGAGGCTTTCGCCATCTGATCGGCGATGTGAAGCAGAGCGTGCACACCCTGACCGAGGCGGCGGATCACCTCTCCAGCAACGTCAGACGCACCAGCGAGGGGGCGTCACGCCAGTTGCAGGAAACCGACATGGTGGCGACGGCCTCCACCGAGATGGGATCCACCATAGAGGAGATAGCCCGCAACACAGAGCAGGCCGCCAACAATGCCCAGGCCACCAACAACAAGGCGATGGAGGGGCGCACCGCGGTCGAGAACACGGTTCGCCAGATCCGCTCGCTGGCCGGCAATCTGGAGAGCTCCTCCCAGGAGGTGGCCCAGTTGCAGAAAGAGAGCGAGACCATAGGCTCCGTGCTGGACGTGATCCGCGGCATCGCCGAGCAGACCAACCTGCTGGCGCTCAATGCGGCCATCGAGGCGGCGCGGGCTGGGGATCAGGGCCGAGGTTTTGCGGTGGTGGCGGACGAGGTGCGCAGCCTCGCCATCCGTACCCAGAAGTCGACCCAGGAGATAGCCGGCATCATCAGCTCGCTGCAGAAGCAGACCGGCAGCATAGTGGGCATGATGGCGACCTGTCGCGAGCAGGGCAACAGCAGCTCGGAGCAGGCCAGCACGGCGGGTGAGCTGCTGGGGCAGATCACCCAGGATGTCACCCACATCATGGATATGAGCACCCAGATTGCCGCGGCCATCGAACAGCAGAGTCTGGTGGCCAACGAGGTGAACCGCAATGTCAACAACATCCGCGACATAGCCCAGGAGTCGAGCCTGATGGCGGAGGAGAATGCCAAGTCCAGCCAGGGCCTGACCGAGCAGGCCAAGTTGCTCAACCAGGCGGTGGCCAAGTACCGGGTCTAGCGGTCAGACCCCTGGAACAGCAAAAAGGGAGCCGTGCAGGCTCCCTTTTTCATAGAGACGGCTCGCCCCTACTAGATGAGGAACAGGGTCGCCAGCCCGAGGAAGATGAAGAAGCCGCCGGTATCCGTGATGGCGGTGATCATCACGCTGGCACCGATCGCCGGATCCCGGCCGAGACGCGACATCGTCATGGGGATGATGACCCCCATCAGGGCGGCGACCAGCAGGTTGATCATCATGGCCAGCGTCATCACGGCGCCCAGCGCCGCATCCTGATAGAGGGCATAGGTGGCCAGCCCCATGGTACCGCCCCACACCAGACCGTTGATCAGTGCTACCCCCAGCTCGCGCCACAGCAGGAAGGAGACGTTGCCCGCCTGTATGTGCTGCAGCGCCAGCGCCCGCACTATCATGGTGATGGTCTGGTTGCCCGTGTTGCCGCCTATCCCTGCGACGATTGGCATCAGGGCCGCCAGCGCCACCAGTTGCGATATGGTGTGCTCGAACAGGCCTATGACCCGGGAGGCCACGAAGGCGGTACAGAGGTTGATGGCGAGCCAGGCCCAGCGGGTCTTGACCGCCTTGTTGACCGGGGCGAATACGTCTTCATCTTCACTGATCCCCCCCATGCGGCGCAGATCCGTGTCGCTCTCCTCATACACCAGATCCACCACCTCGGCGACTGTGAGGCGGCCCATCAGCTTGCCGCGGCCGTCGATGACGGCGGCGGAGACCAAGTCGTCCCGCTCGAAGGTTCGGGCGGCGGCTTCATCGTTGTCCTCCGGATCGAAGGTGACAGGATCCCGCTCCATCACCTCGCCGACCAGGGTCGCCGGCTTGTGCAGCAGCACAGTGGTGAGCGGCAGCTCCCCCTGCAGCCGGTTGCGCCTGTCGATGACAAACAGCTTGTCGGTGTTGACGGGGATCTTGCCGCGCAGGCGCAGGTAGCGCTGCACGGTCGCCAGGCTTACCTCGGCGCGCACCGTGATGAGCTCGAAGTCCATCATGGCGCCGACCGTGTGCTTGCCGTAGCGGATCACCTCTCTTACCTGGTCGCGCTGGGGGGGCGCCATGGAGGTGAGCAGTCGGCCCATCAGGTTGCGGGGCAGGTATTGGCCCAGATAGATCTGATCGTCTATGTCCAGGGTGCGCAGGGCGTGCAGCAGCGCCTTGTCGCTCATGCCGCTGATCAGGCTGTCCCACACAGTCTCCGAGGCCTCGACCAGCACCTGGCCATGTTTCTCCGGGTCTACCTGCTGCCAGAGCACGTGGCGCTCGTCCGGCGGCAGGGATTCCAGCGCATCGGCGATGTCGGCGGCCGGCAGGCTGTTGACCAGTCGCGTCAGCTCGCTGGTCTGATCCCGCAGCTCGGCATCCTGTACCGTCTGCGGATCCAGCAGGCTGTCGGTGAGGGCATCATCGGCCAGCAGCAGGGTGAGAATGCGCGATCTGTCTTGTTCACGCTGCTTGGCGCTGTTCTTGACGGGGAGAGACATGAAACAGAATTCCTGAATTCGGTTGGCCGGATGACCTTCCCCATAGGATACCAGACTCAAAACAAGAGGTTATGACCATGAATGCGGTAAGTGCGGATAAAAAAACCGCCACCATGGTGGTGACGGTCTCAATGGCGAGGCTGACGGCCGGCTCAGGCCAGTGCGGCGGCCTGCGAGGGGGCACCAGTCTGACCGAACCAGGCGAGCTGGTCGGCCAGGGTGACCACGGATCCCACCATGATGAGGGCCGGGCTCTCGACGCCAACCGCCAGCTCGGCCAGCTGATCCAGGGTGCCACGAATGACCCGCTGGCTCGGTTGGGTGCCGCGCTCGATCAGCGCCACCGGAGTGGCGCCGCCCTTGCCGTGGGCCATCAGCTGCTCACGGATGGTGGCGCAGCTTGAGAGTCCCATATAGAACACCAGCGTCTGCTGATCCCGGGCCAGCAGGGGCCAGTCCAGATCCTGGGTGCCGCCCTTGCCGTGGGCGGTGACGAAGCGCACGCTCTGGGCGTGATCGCGGTGGGTGAGCGGGATGCCGGCGTAGGCGGCGCAGCCGCTCGCCGCCGTGATCCCCGGCACCACCTGAAAGCCCACGCCGCTGCCGACCAGCGTCTCCAGCTCCTCGCCGCCCCGGCCGAAGATGAAGGGGTCGCCCCCTTTCAGCCGTACTACCCGTTGCCCCTTGCTGGCTTCCTCCAGCAAGAGTTGGTTGATCCCCTCCTGGGGCACGCAGTGGTTGCCCGCCTGCTTGCCGACGAAGATGCGTTTGGCATCCCGTCTGACCAGCGCCATCACCTCGTCGGAGACCAGACGGTCATGGACCACCACGTCCGCCTGCTGCATCTGGCGCAGGGCGTGCAGGGTGAGCAGACCGGGATCGCCGGGGCCTGCGCCCACCAGGATCACTTCCCCCTTGGCAGCGGCATCCTCGGCAAACAGAGCGTCGGCCAGCTGGTTGGCCGAGGCCTGGTCACCCCGCGCCAGCGCCTGGCCGAGCCGGTCGGCGCCAAGCAGCCGCTCCCAGAACTGGCGGCGCTCTCCCATGCTGGCGAAACGGGCCTTGACCCTATCCCGCAGGCCACCGGCGAAGGCCGCCACGGCGCCGAGATGCTGGGGCAGCAGGGCCTCGAGTTTCTCGCGCAGCAAGCGGGCCAGCACCGGTGCCTTGCCGCCGGAGGAGATGGCCACTATCAGGGGCGAGCGGTCTATGATCGACGGCATGATGAAGCTGGAGCGTTTGGGGTCATCCACCACGTTGGCAAAGATCCGCGCCTGATTGGCGCTCTGGTAGACCAGCGCATTGACTTCGCGCCTGTCGGTGGCGGCTACCACCAGCCACTTGCCCGTCAGCTGCGCTGGCTCGAATTCACCGGTCAGCCACTCGATCGTCCCGCTGGCGGCAAGGGCTGCCAGCTCGGGGTCGAGCTCGGGAGAGACCACAGTCAGGCGGGCACCTGCGTCCAGCAGCAGGCGCGCCTTGCGCTCTGCGACTTCGCCGCCGCCAACCAGCAGCACGGGTTTATTGTCGAGTCGGCAAAAGATGGGCAAGTAGTCCATGGGGCCTCCGGATCAGGCGGTTTGGGTCTGGCTGACGGTGTTCTCGGTCACGGCAACCGGGCGATCCGCCTTGGGAGTGGCATACCAGTAGCCCAGCCCCATGAAGAGGGCGCCGGAGACGGTATTACCGAGGGTCACCCACAGCAGGTTGTGGCCTATACCGCCCAGGGTGTAGGCGTCTGAGTGAGCGCCGAACCAGGAGAGGGCGAACAGCGTCATGTTGGCGACCGAGTGCTCATAGCCGGAGGCGATGAAGGCCAGCAGGCACCACCAGATGGCGATGAACTTGGCGGCACCCTCGGTGCGCAGCGCCATCCAGATAGCGAGGCAGACCAGCCAGTTACACAGCACGCCTTTCATGAACAGGGTCAGCGCCGGTGCCTGGGTCTTGGCCAGCGCCACCTTGTGGGCCAGGCTGCCCGCGTCCGGCAGCAGGCTGCCGCCGTAGGAGTAGATCAGCGCCACTGCTATGGAGCCGAGCAGGTTGCCGGCCCAGGTCTGGGGCAGGATGCGCAGCAGGTCGCCCATGGTGATCTTGCCGCTCTTCACCCCGAAGGTGAGGAACATGGTGTGGCCGGTGAACAGCTCGGAGCCGGCGATGACAACCAGGGTCAGGGCTATGCCGAAGGTGGCCCCCATCACCAGCGGGCGAATGCTGGGGTCGACCAGGTTGCCCAGAGTGAAGATGAGGATGATGCCCAGGCCCACATAGGCCCCGGCCATGGCGGAGCTGAGCCAGAAGCCCAGCTTGTCGCTGCGCTCGAAGCGGTTGATGCGGGCCGCGTTGGCGGCGCACTTGTTGATGGTTTCGGTATACATCTTTGTTTCCTTCAAGAGGGCCGCCCGCGGGCAGCCCTGATATGCATGGTGTTAGACGGCAACCCAGACCTGCTGGTCGCGTACTTCAACGGGATAGCTTTGCACCGACATGGCGGCGTTCTCGAGGCAGTGGCCGTCGCGCAGACGGAAGTGCTGCTTCTTGAGCGGGCTGGCAACCCAGAGCTCGCCCTCGTGTTCACCTATGATGCCGCGCGACAGCACGTTGGCAGCGAAGAAGGGGTCCCGGTTGTCGATGGCGAACACCTCGGCCGCGTCGTTCGGGCGGAACAGGGCGATCTGACGACCCTCGATCAGGGCGCAGACGCCGGTGCCCGGAAATATGTCATTGAGTTGACAGGCTAATTTCATTACTTTGCCTCCACTTCGATCTGATAGACGGGAATGCGCTCGGCCGGGGTGGCCGGTCTGTGCTGGTCGCGCTCGGTGACGAACTGCACGTCCGGATCGCGTTTGCCGCTGTTGATGAAGTGGCTGAAGCGCTTGAGCTGCTCCTCTTCATTCAGGGTGCGGGACCACTCGCACTCGTAGCTGTCGATCAGCACCTGGATGTCGTGCTCCAGGGTGGCATTCAGTCCCAGCTTGTCGTCGACGATCACCTCGCGCAGGTAGTCGACGCCCCCTTCCAGGTTGCCGAGCCAGACCGAGGTGCGCTGCAGTTTGTCGGCGCTGGTGACGTAGAACATCATAAAGCGGTCAATCAACCGGATTAACGTCTCGCGGTCCAGATCGGAGGCCAGCAGGTCGGCGTGGCGCGGTTTCATACCGCCGTTGCCGCCCACATAGAGGTTCCAGCCCGCGTCCGTGGCTATGATGCCGACATCCTTGCCCTGGGCTTCCGCGCATTCGCGGGTACAGCCGGAGACACCGAACTTCATCTTGTGGGGGGTGCGAATGCCCTTGTAGCGGTTCTCGAGGAAGACCCCGAGGCCGACGCTGTCCTGCACGCCGAAGCGGCACCAAGTGCTGCCGACGCAGGTCTTGGCCATGCGCAGCGCCTTGGCGTAGGCCTGACCTGTCTCGAAGCCCGCGGCCAGCAATTTGCGCCAGATGGCGGGCAGATCGTCCTTCTGGGCGCCGAACAGGCCGATGCGCTGGGCACCGGTGATCTTGGTGTAGAGCTTGTAGTCGCGGGCCACTTCGGCCACCGCCAGCAAGCCTTCCGGGGTCACCTCACCACCGGCCATGCGCGGGATGACGGAGTAGCTGCCGTCCTTCTGCATGTTGCCGAGGAAGATGTCGTTGGTGTCCTGCAGCTGGGTGTTGAGCGGGCTCAGCACATAGCCGTTCCAGCAGGAGGCGAGGATGGAGCCGACCGTGGGTTTGCACACCTCGCAGCCATAGCCGTGTCCGTGTTTGGCCAGCAGCTCGTCGAAGCTCTTGATCCCTTCCACCTTGACCAGGTGGAACAGCTCCTGGCGGGAATGGGGGAAGTGGGCGCAGAGGTGGTTGTTGACCTCTATGCCCTGCTTCACCAACTCGGCGTTGAGCACCTGGCTGATGAGGGGCACGCAGCCGCCACAGCCGGTGCCGGCCTTGGTGTGCTGCTTGATGGCGGCCAGGGTGGTATGGCCCTCGGCGACCGCATTGGCTATGTCGCCCTTGGAGACGTCGAAGCAGGAGCAGATCTGGGCGGTGGACGGCAGGGCATCCACCCCCAGGGTCGGCTTGGCACCGGCGTAGGCGGGCAGGATCAGGGTGTCCGGGTGGGCGGGCAGCGGCATGGCATTGAGCATCAGCTGCAGCAGGTTGCCGTAGTCATCCACATCGCCGACCAGCACGGCACCGAGCAGGCGGCTGTTGTCTTCGCTCACCACGATACGCTTGTAGACGCCGGCCTGATCGTCCTGGAACACATAGCTGTGGCTGCCGGGCGTGCGGCCATGGGCATCGCCGATGGAACCGACGGAGACGCCGAGCAGCTTGAGCTTGGCACTCATGTCCGCCCCTTCGAAGCGGCTGTCGCCGCCGAGCAGGTGGTCGACGGTGATCTGGGCCATCTTGTAGCCGGGCGCCACCAGGCCGAAGAAGCGACCCTGCCAGGCGGCGCACTCGCCGATGGCATAGATGTCGGGGTCGGAGGTGAGGCAGTGATCATCGACAGCTACGCCGCCGCGCTCGGCGATGGCCAGTTCGCAATACCGGCCCAGTGTATCCTGCGGGCGGATACCGGTGGAGAAGACCACCACATCCACTTCCAGCTGGCTGCCGTCGGCGAAGGCGAGGCGATGCTGGGCGTCACGACCGCCGTGCATCAGGATCTCGCTGGTGCTCTTGCTGGTGTGAACCTGCACCCCCATGGATTCGATCTTGCGGCGCAGCAGCTGGCCACCCTGGCCGTCGAGCTGTTCCGCCATCAATACCGGGGCAAACTCCACCACGTGGGTCTCGAGACCCAGAGCTTTGAGGGCACCGGCGGCTTCGAGACCAAGCAGACCGCCCCCAATGACAACGCCACTCTTGCCGCTCTTGGCAGCGCTGCGGATGGCTTTCAGATCCTCTATGGTGCGATAGACGAAGCATTCGTGGTGCTGACTGCCCGCAATGGGCGGCACCCAGGGGTAGGAGCCGGTGGCCAGCACCAGCTTGTCATAGCCGACCACTGTGCCCTTGTTGGAGTGCACCTCGCGGGCCGCCCTGTCGATTTTTTTCACCGCCTCGCCGAGCAGCAGACGGATGCCGTGCTTCTCGTAGAAACCGGGTTTGACGAGGGAGAGATCTTCGCTGGTGTGGTGGGAGAAGTAGGAGGAGAGATGGACACGATCGTAGGCGGGACGCGGTTCAGCACCGAAGACGGTGATCTCGAACCGGTCCGGATCGGACCGCTCGATCAACTCTTCGATGAAGCGGTGCCCCACCATGCCGTTCCCTATGACGGCCAGCCTGACTTTGCTCATGATTGCCTCTAGTTTGGAGTAATAAAACATCATTCTGAGGCTAGGCTACCCAGTCGCAGGGCCGGGGCGATTGATGCAAATCAAGTGTCTATTTATATATCTCCTCAGGGGTAATTCGATACAATTCAAAGATATATATAAATAGGTATACCAGTGGTGCATTCTGGGCTTTGGTTGTCATGGAGCAAGGGGGGAAAGAGGGGTGGCTCGTCTGGCCAGGCATGATGAAAGAAAGCACCTCGGCAGAGGTGCTTTCACTGTGCGGCATCCGGGTGGCACAGCGGGTTGTGGCGGCGCAGATCAGCGCTCTTTCGGGGTGGGCTGATAGGGGGCGCGGGCGCAGGTTTCGCGGATGAGGGTGCGCAGCCAGCGGTGAGCCGGATCGGCGTCCAGCCGTGGGTGCCAGAGCAGGGCCAGGGTGATCCCGGGCAGGGGGAAGGGCAGGGGCAGGGTCACCAGATCGGCGTGCAGGGAGGCGCAGTGCAGGGCGGGCACGGTCGCCACCAGATCGCTGCCCCGCACCAGCGCCAGCGCAGTGGCAAAGCCCGGCACCAGGGTGGCGATGGCACGCTCCAGCTTCAGGGCGGCGAGCGCCTCGTCGACGGGGCCGTGCTCCTGCCCGCGCCGCGACACCAGCACATGGCGGGCGGCGGCATAACGGACTGCGGTCAGGGGCCCCTCGCACAGTGGATGGCCCGGCCGCACCACGGCGACGAAGCGATCCTGGAACAGCGCCTGGGTATGCAGCTCGGGTGCCGTATTGGTGCCGATCACGCCGGTTTCAAAATCCAGCTCGCCACCGCGCAGGGGCTGACTCTCCTTGTCGGGCTTGGCCATGAAATGCAGACGCACCCCGGGCGCCTCGGCGGTGAGCCGCGCCAGCAGCGCCGCCCCGACACTCTCCACGAAACCGTCGCTGGATCTGAGGCGAAAGGTGCGCACCAGGTGAGCCGGATCTATCTCCTGCTGGGGGCGCAGCACGGCTTCGGCCTCCTGCACCAGCTGGCTGACCCGCTCGCGCAGGGCCAGGGCGCGTGGCGTGGGCACCAGCCCCCGGCCCGCCCGTACCAGCAGCGGGTCCCCGGTCGTCTCACGCAGGCGGGCCAGCGCCCGGCTCATGGCGGAGGGGCTGAGACGCAGCCGTCTGGCGGCGCCGGCTACGCTGCCCTCATCGAGCAGCGCATCCAGGGTGATCAGCAGGTTGAAATCGGGGGTGCTCATGGTCGTGCCCTCGCCGGCCTGGTATGCGGGGTGATCAGCCGATGGCGATCATATCTGTGTGTTGACTCATCATACGCGAGAATCCATGGCTTCATATGGCGTGTCGTGCAGCTATAAGCTGCATCTCGTGCGCCTTCCGCCGGATCAGCGTCAGGGCTAGCCTTGTGGTCATCCTGGTTCGCTTGAGGTCACATCCATGTCATACCCCAGCATAATTTCCTCTCCCTGGGTTCGCCGTGCCGGCTTGCTGGCACTCGGCCTCGCCACCCTGTTGCCCATGCTGGCGGGGAGCATGGCCAACATGGCGCTGCCCGCGCTGGGGCAGGCGTTTGCCGCCCCCTTCGCCAGCCTGCAGTGGGTGCTGGTGGCCTACCTGCTGGGGATCACCTGCCTGACCCTGGTGGCCGGCCGGCTCGGCGACAGGTTTGGCCGGCGCCGCCTGTTGCTGGGGGGCGTGGTGCTGTTTGCGCTGGCATCCCTGCTGTGCGCCCTGGCACCGACCATAGGCTGGCTGATTGCGGCGCGTGTCCTGCAGGGGATCGGTGCGGCCTGCATGCTCTCTCTGGCGCTGGCCATGGTGGGGCAGCTTGTACCTGCGGCGCAGCGTGGCCGGGGCATGGGGCTGCTCGGTACCCTGTCGGCCTGCGGCACTGCCCTTGGCCCCTCGTTCGGCGGCCTGCTGATCGGCGGGTTTGGCTGGCAGGCCCCCTTCCTGCTGCTGGTGCCCGTCAGTCTGCTGGCGCTGGGTGCCGGCATGGTCGGCCTGCCACCTGAGGGGGCTTTGCCACAAAGAGAGAGGGTGACGCTGGTGAGCCTGTCGATGCTGGTGGTGGCGCTGCTCTGCTACGGGCTGGCGCTGACCTCGGGGGGCGCCCTGGCGCTGGGCTGGTGGGCGGGAGCACTGCTTGGCACTGCCTTGTTCGTTCGCCGCGAGCGCCGTGCCCGTTTCCCCCTGCTGCCGCTGGCACTGCTGGCCGACTCCTGGCTCAAGGGGGGCCTGCTCGCCAGTGCGCTGGTGGCCAGCGTCATGGTGCTGACCCTGCTGATCGGCCCCTTCTACCTGCACGGCGTGTTCGAGCTCGACATGGCGACGGTCGGGCTCATGATCTCCGGCGGACCCCTGCTGGCGGCCTTGACGGGCATGCCTGCCGGCTGGCTGGTGGACAGGTTCGGTTCGCGCCGGGTCGCTCGGCTGGGGTTGATGGCCATGATGATCGCGCTCCTCGGGCTGGCCACCCTGAGCGCCGGATATGGCCCGCTCGGTTATCTGCTGCCCATACTGCTGCTGACCGCCGGCTATGCCCTGTTCCAGACCGCCAACAACAGCGCCGTGGTGGGGGCGGCAACCGAACAGGCGCGGGGAGCCGTGGCCGGCTTGCTGACCCTGTCGCGCAATCTGGGCCAGCTGACGGGGGCGGCCGGGCTCGGTGGCCTGTTTGCCACCCTGGTGGGAACGCCCAACCTGGCCACGGCCATGCCGGCAGATCTGGTGTTCGGCATGCAGATCAGCTTTGCCCTGAGCGGCCTGCTGATTGGCGCCGCGATCTGGCTGACGGGAAGAGGCCACAGTGGCGCGCCGGTCGAAACTATCCAGGAGGGAGCCGAAAACGAAGACGCCTCCGCAAGGGAGGCGTCTTGAATGATGACGGTAGGGCGCGCTTACAGGATGAAGCGGCTCAGATCCTCGTCCTCGATCAGCGCCCCGAGGTGGGCGTTGACGTAGTCGGCGTCTATGGTGAAGGTCTCGCCTGACTTCTCGGAGGCGTCATAGGAGATGTCTTCCATCAGCCGCTCCATCACTGTGTGCAGGCGGCGGGCACCTATGTTCTCGGTGCGCTCGTTGACCTGCCAGGCCGCTTCGGCCAGACGGCGGATGCCATCCTTGGTGAACTCGATCTTGACCCCTTCGGTGGCCATCAGCGCCTGGTACTGATCGGTGAGCGAGGCGTTCGGCTCGGTCAGGATGCGCTCGAAGTCATCCGTGGTGAGCGCGGTCAGCTCGACCCGGATCGGCAGGCGACCCTGCAGCTCGGGGATGAGATCCGACGGGCGGGCCACCTGGAAGGCACCGGAGGCGACAAACAGAATGTGGTCTGTCTTGACCATGCCGTGCTTGGTGTTGACGGTGCAGCCTTCCACCAGCGGCAGCAGGTCGCGCTGCACCCCTTCGCGGGAGACATCCGGGCCCGAGCTCTCGCCACGCTTGCAGATTTTGTCGATCTCGTCGAGGAAGACGATGCCGTTGTTCTCGACCGCCGCGATCGCCTTCTGCTTCAGCTCTTCCGGGTTGACCAGACGGGCCGCTTCCTCTTCGATCAGCGCCTTCATGGCCTCTTTGACCTTGATCTTGCGCTTCTTCTTCTGGTTCTGACCCAGGTTCTGGAACAGCCCCTGCAACTGGCTGGCCATCTCTTCCATGCCCGGCGGGGTCATGATGTCGACGCCCATGGGGCTGGCTGACAGCTCGAGTTCTATCTCCTTGTCATCCAGCTGGCCTTCCCGCAGCTTCTTGCGGAAGATCTGGCGGGTGTTGGAGTTGTCGGCCTTCTCCTCCTCGCCCCAGCTGTTGCGCGGGTTGGGCAGCAGGGCGTCGAGGATGCGCTCCTCGGCGGCTTCCTCGGCGCGGTATTTCATCTTCTCCATCTCGGTCTCGCGCACCAGCTTGATGGCGACGTCGGTCAGATCGCGGATGATGCTGTCCACTTCCTTGCCCACATAGCCCACCTCGGTGAACTTGGTGGCTTCCACCTTGATGAAGGGGGCGTTGGCCAGCTTGGCCAGACGACGGGCGATCTCGGTCTTGCCGACCCCGGTCGGGCCTATCATCAGGATGTTTTTCGGGGTCACCTCGTGGCGCATCTCTTCATCGAGCTGCATCCGGCGCCAGCGATTGCGCAGGGCGACTGCGACGGCACGCTTGGCGTCGGCCTGACCAATGATGTGTCGGTCCAGCTCGTGGACGATTTCTCTCGGGGTCATCTCGGACATGATGGCATTCCTGTATCCGGGGCGGGCAGGGCCCACCCCTTGCAAATGGGGGGCTTACTTGGGCTCGGCTTCTTTCGGATCGTAATTCAGCACTTCGACCGTGTGATGCTGGTTGGTGAAGACGCAGATGTCGCCCGCGATCTTGAGGGACTTCTCGACGATGCTCTTGGCGTCGAGATCTGTGTTCTCCAGCAGGGCGGTGGCGGCGGACTGGGCGAAGTTGCCGCCCGAGCCGATGGCGATCAGGTCATGCTCCGGCTGCACCACGTCGCCGTTGCCTGTGATGATGAAGGATTTGTTTTCATCGGCGACCGCCAGCAGGGCCTCGAGACGGCGCAGGGCGCGATCGGTGCGCCAGTCTTTGGCCAGCGCCACGGCGGCGCGTTCCAGATTACCCTGATGGGCCTGCAGTTTGGCTTCGAAGCGCTCGAGCAGAGTGAAGGCATCGGCAGTGCCGCCGGCGAAACCTGCCAGCACCTTGCCGTTATAGAGACGATGAACCTTGCGGGCGTTGCCCTTCATGACGGTGTTGCCGAGGGATACCTGGCCATCACCACCTATCACGACTTGGCCGTTGCGGCGGACAGAAACTATGGTAGTCACTTTACTTACCTCGCTTGAGCCGAATAACGGCCTGACTGTGCATGGCAAGAAAGATGGGGATGGGGTTGGCGCTTTTCAACCCTGGCGGATTATCCGCCACGGGTCGACTTCCGTTGAGATGTGTGGCGCAGAAAAGAAAAGGGCCGAGTCTTCAACCCGGCCCTGATCACTCATCCGCTGGCGGCGGTCACCCCTTTTTGGGGATGCAGCCGCTGATGCCGGAGCCTTGCAGCTTGCGGTTGGCCGCATCGACGGCCGCCTTGCCGCTGAAGGGACCCACCATCACCTTGTAGACGGTGCCGTTGGCGCCATTCACCACCTGCAGGCTGGAGGAGAGGCCGGCACCGAAGGCGATACGCGCCTTGAGCGACTCGGCAGACTCCTGCGAGCGCAGGGCGGCGCACTGCATCATGTATCGACCGCTGTCCGCCGCTGTGGTTTGCGCCGGCTGGGTCGCTGCCTGAGCCCTGGCGGCTTCGGCGCGCTCCCGTTCCAGCTCGGCCCGCAGTTCACGCTCCATCCGCTCCCGCTCGGCCTTGCGGTCGATCACCTGCTCCTGGGCACTGGCCACGGGGGCTGGCTTGGCGGGTTGAACCGGTTGCGGCTTGTAGGGCTGCACCTGGCCAATAGGCGTTCCCGGCTGGGGAATGTCGGTCGGCACCGGCTGCGGCAGTTTCTCCGGCTGCAGAGTCAGGGTCTGGGCAGGGGGCGGTGGCAGCACACCCGGTTGGGGGGGCGGCTCAGTGATATCGACCTGCTTGTTCTCCAGCCGTTCGATATAGCTCCACTTCTCCTGCGGCAAGCCGTTGTTCTGCGCCTTGGGCTTGTTGGCCTTGACCTGTTCTTCAATGGTGGGGGCATCGCTGCCCTTGCCGTTGATCATGTAGAGGAAGCCGCCGAACCCTGCCAGCAGCACCCCGGCCAGCAGTGCCGGGATAACAGGAAAGCGGCGAGGTGCCGCTTTCTTGGTGTTACGACCACCGGCCCGTCTTCTCGGGCTGTTGCCGACGTAATCCCGGGTTGCCATCTATTACATGCGCTCCAGGGTATGGATACCCAGCACGCCCAGACCCAGTTTCAGGACCTTGGCGGTGGCTGCGCACAGCAGCAGACGGCTCTGGCGGGTGGCTTCGTCGACGCCATCCTTGTTGATCGGGCAGGCTTCGTAGAAGGTCATGAAGTTGCCGGACAGCTCGTACAGATAGGTACAGAGCAGGTGCGGCATGCCCTTGTCCGCCACGCCGTTGACCGCGTCGGAGAACTGGATCAGCTTCTGGGCCAGCACCTCTTCGGCTTCCTCGTTCAGGGTCACAGTACCGGTCAAGGTCTCGGCATTGACACCGGCCTTGCGGAAGATGGACTGGATCCGGGTGTAGGCGTACTGCAGGTAAGGGGCCGTGTTGCCTTCGAACGACAGCATCATGTCCCAGTCGAAGATGTAGTCTGTGGTACGGTTCTTGGAGAGATCCGCATACTTGACCGCACCCATGGCGATGGCGTGGACCACTTCGGCCTTCTCTGCGGCGGAGAGATCGTTGTTGCGGTTCTCCAGCAGGGCGCTCGCGCGCTCCTCGGCTTCGTTGAGCAGGTCGACCAGCTTGACGGTGCCGCCGGAGCGGGTCTTGTAGGGACGACCATCCTTGCCCAGCATCATGCCGAAGGCGTGGTGCTCGAGCGGCACGGATTCCGGCACATAGCCCGCCTTGCGGGTGATGGTCCAGGCCTGCATCAGGTGCTGGTGCTGACGGGAGTCGATGAAGTACATGACGCGGTCGGCGCCCAGGGTTTCGTAACGATATTTGGCACAGGCGATGTCGGTGGTGGTGTAGAGGAAGCCGCCATCGCTCTTCTGGATGATGACGCCCATGGGCTCGCCATCCTTGTTCTTGAATTCGTCCAGGAAGACGACAGTGGCCCCTTCGCTCTCGACCGCCAGCCCGCGGGCTTTCAGGTCGTCCACGATTTGCGGCAGCATGTCGTTGTACATGGACTCGCCCATTATGTCCTTGTTGGTCAGGGAGACATTCAGGCGGTCGTAGTTGATCTGGTTCTGCTCCATGGTCATGTCGACCAGCTTCTTCCACATGGTGCGGCAGTATTCATCGCCACCCTGCAGCTTGACCACGTAGTTGCGCGCGCGCTCGGCGAAGACTTCGTCTTCGTCGTAGCAACGCTTGGCCTGGGTGTAGAAGGCTTCGAGATCCTTGAGCGCCATGTCGGAGGCGTGCTCGTTGGCCATCTTCTCCAGATAGGCGATCAGCATGCCGAACTGGGTGCCCCAGTCACCGATATGGTTGGCGCGTACCACCTTGTGGCCGAGGAATTCTAGGGCACGGGCGGCTACGTCACCGAGCACGGTAGAGCGGATGTGGTGCACCGCCATCTCTTTGGCCACGTTCGGCGCCGAGTAGTCCACCACCACTGTCTGCGGGGTCGGTAACTTCACGTTGGCGTTGGCAGAGGTCACCATGGCTTCCACCTGGCCGGCCAGCCAGCGCTGGTCGAAGAAGAAGTTGATGAAGCCGGGGCCGGCGATCTCGACCTTGGCGATCAGGTCCGAGGCGGGCAGGTGCTCTATGATGGCAGCGGCCAGCTCACGGGGGTTCTTGCGGGCCGGTTTGGCCAGCAGCATGGCCAGGTTGGTGGCCAGGTCACCGTGAGCCTTCTCCTTGCATCGGTCTACTTGCACCCGGGCTTCCAGGTCCGCCGGCAACACGCCCGCTGACTTGAGATTGGCTACCGTTTGTTCAAGTAGATGATGAATATGCTCTTTCATAACTGACCACCAAGGTTGCGCGTCGAAAAATGACTGATATATAAGGGCGTGAATTTTACCCGCATCGGCCCGAGAAAACTATAGGGACGGCCCGCCGGAGTTGGTCGGGCGGATATTTCACTGCATTTGTCACCAGTATCCAGAATATTCAATGGATTAAATGGTGCTTATCCATTTCTACTGCATATCGAAGCGGCTTGTCCAGGCTATTTTCCCCTGATTGTTAAGGGTTTTTTTATTCCAACTCGGTCTGAATGATCTGCCCGTCCACGGCGGTCGTATCAACAGGTATCTTCCACAGAGGAATATCCTGATGAAACTGGCGCTGTTTCCCCTCTCGGCTCACCTGCTGCCCGGTGGCATCATGCCGCTGCGCATCTTCGAGCCCAGATACCAGCGCATGATCGCCGAGGCGGGAGATCAGGGCTTCGTGCTCTGCATGCTCGACCCCCGCCAGCCCGATGCGCTGCGCAACATGTACCCCATCGCCACCCGGGTGCGGATCATCGATTTCGATCAGCTGCCGGATGGTCTGCTGGGCATTACCGTGCTCGGCATGGAGCGGGTCAGGATCGTCGATCTGTGGCAGGAGCCCGACGGGCTTAGGGTCGGCGAGGTGGCGCTGCTGCCGCCCTGGCAGACGGGCAGGCTCAATGCCGATCAGCACTCACTGGCCAGGGCACTGCAGGAGGTGTTCAACGACTACCCGGAATATGCGGCCCTCTACCATGATCCCGACTGGGACGATGCCAGCTGGGTGGCCCAGCGCTGGCTGGAGGTGCTGCCCATTCCCGTGGAACAGAAGCAGTGGTTGCTGGCGGCGGACGACAACCAGCCTGCGCTCTCCCTGCTGAGCGGCCTGCTGGTTGCCAGCCATTGAGTGCCAATTTGCGGCCCGCTTGTGATCCTTTTGCCACGCCCGGCGTAATGGTGATGACCACAACATTCAAGGCATGGCGCAATGGCATATACTGGCCAACCCCAATCGACTCAGCGCAGGATATCGCCCCCCATGGACAATCCAGATGGCGATCTGACGTCTCTTCTCATCCGGGTCGCCGAGCAGGCCGACAAGGCCGCCTTCGCCCGGCTGTTCCACCACTTCGCGCCGCGTATCCGCAGCTATGGGCTGCGCCACCTCGGCAGCGAGGCCAACGCCATGGAGCTGGTGCAGGAGACCATGCTGCTGGTGTGGCAGAAGGCCCGCCTCTACCACCCCGAGAAGGGGGCGCCGACCACCTGGATCTACACCGTCATGCGCAACCAGAGCTTCGACATGCTGCGCCGTCGCCGCGCCAGCAAGGAGGATCTCTGCGCCGAGGAGCTGTGGCCCATGCTGGAGTTCAGGGCGGAAGAGGAGCATCTGAGCGGCGGTGAGGATGCCGTGCTGACCCGCCAGATGGCGCACTACCTCGCCACCCTGCCGGAGCCGCAACAGCAGGTGGTGCGCGGCATCTATCTGCAGGAGTTCTCCCAGCAGGAGCTGGCGGAGCGACTCGGCGTGCCGCTTGGCACCATCAAATCCCGCCTCAGACTGGCATTACAGAAATTGAAAGAGCAAGTGGAGCAAGGCCATGATTAAAACCCATCCGACCCACGCCATGTTGCGCGCCTTCGCCGCCGACGAGCTGTCCCTGCCGCTGGCCGTCGGTGTCTCCGCCCACTGCGAGCTCTGCCCCGAGTGTGCTGCCAGTCTGCGAGCCTGCGAAGAGGAACTGGCCCGCCAGTATCTGGAGCCGGCAGAAGATCAGCCGGCAACGATGAGCGAGAGCATGCCGGTGGCATTCGATGCCATGCTGGCCGGCATACTGCAGCAGCCGGTAGCCACGACGGCAGCACTCAGCCAGTTGGCACCCCCCCAGCCCGAGTTGCAGGTGGCGGGCCAGTCATACCGCTTGCCCAGGGTGCTGGCGCGTCACCATGCCCCCAAGTGGCGTCACATTGGCACCATTCGTCAGCACAGTCTGCCGCTGGACGAGCTGGGGGCCCGCGCCAGCCTGCTGCACATAGAAGCCGGTGGCCGCATCCCCGAGCACACCCATCAGGGCTATGAGCTGACCCTGCTGCTGGCAGGCACCATCGAAGATGGCGACACCTGCTATCAGGCGGGGGACTTCATCTGGCGCGATGCCAGCCACGCCCACAGTCCGCACACCCCGGACGGCTGCCTCTGCTACACGGTTCAGGATGCGCCGGTCCAGTTCACCAAGGGACTGTCGCGGCTGCTCAACGGCATCACCCATCGCCTCTATTGAGGACGGGCAACAATAGAAAAAGGGACCGACAGGTCCCTTTTTTCATGGTGTCGCGGCCGGATCAGGCAACGAATACCAGGTAGACGGCGAAGGCCACCACGAAGCGGTAGATGGCGAACGGGATGAAGTCTAGGCGACGGATCAGCGCCAGGAAGGTCTTGATCGCTATCATGGCGACCACGAAGGCGGTGATGAAGCCCACCGCAAACATGGGGAAGTCGGCCATGGAGAGCAGGTCGCGGCTCTTGTAGAGATCCAGTCCGCTGGCGGCCACCATCATGGGCACCGCCAGGATGAAGGAGAACTCGGCCGCCGCCTGACGACTGATCCCCATCAGCATGCCGCCGCTGATGGTGGCGCCGGAGCGCGAGAAGCCGGGCCAGAGCGCCAGACACTGGAACAGGCCTATGCCGAACGCCTGCTGGTAGCTGATGTCATCCAGGGTCTCGGAGCGTACCGCCGGGCGAAATTTCTCGGCGATGATCAGCAAGATGCCGCCGGCGACCAGGGCATACATCACGGTTTCCGGGCCGAACAGGTTGGCCTTGATCCAGCTGTGAATGGCGAGACCTATGAGTACGGCGGGCAGCATGCCGAGGATGATGTGGACCAGGGAGAGGGTGGCGTGATCCTGCGCCGGCTTCTGGCCGAAGTGGATGCCAATCAGGCCGAACAGGCGGCGCCAGAAGACGGCAACGACCGCGAGAATGGAACCCATCTGGATCACCACCTCGAAGGTGGCGGCCTTGGGGCCTTCGAAGCCCAGCAGGTGGCCGACGATGATCATGTGGCCGGTCGAGGAAACGGGCAGAAACTCGGTCAGGCCCTCTACTATGCCCAGCACGAAGGCGACAAACAGGGCGTAAGACTCTGTCATGGTTCAGATCTCTTGGTTGATTGGTCCGGATGAAGTCGGCCCCGGGCTGAGCCGGGGCGACCAATGATGGAGGAAAATCAGACGGGCAACCAGTGAATATTGGGGCCTCCCCCTGGCAATGGGGGAGGTTGAGAGCGGGTCAGGCCAGGGTGGCTTCTATCTGTCGTTGCAACGTCTCGTCCAGCGGGGGCAGGGCCAGGGCTTCGACCGCGCTCACTATCTGCTGGGGGCTGCTGGCGCCGATCAGGGCGCAACTCACCACGGGATCGCGCAACACCCACTGCAACGCCAGCTGTGACAACTCCTGCCCCCGCTGTTGTGCCAGAGCATGCAGGGCCTGGATCCTGGCCAGTTTGTCCGCGGTGATCTGCTCCGGCTTGAGGAAGGGGCTGCCGCTGGCGGCGCGAGAGTCGGCGGGAATGCCAGCCAGATAGCGGTTGCTGAGCAGGCCGCCCGCCAGCGGCGAGAAGGCCACCACCCCCATGCCGTGTTCGCGACAGACCGGCAGGGTGTCGGCTTCGATGTCGCGCTGGAACAGCGAGTATTTGAGCTGATTGACCAGACAGGGGGTGCCCAGCTCCGCCAGCCGGGCGGCGGCCTGTGCAGCCAGCCTGGCCGGGTAGTTGGAGAGGCCGACATAGAGTGCCTTGCCCTGACGCACCATGAGCGCCAGCGCCTGACAGGTCTCCTCCAGCGGGGTGCGGGGATCCGGCCTGTGGTGATAGAAGATGTCCACATAGTCGAGGCCGAGCCGGCGCAGACTCTGGTGCAGGCTGGCAAACAGGTACTTGGCGCTGCCGCCATCCCCGTAGGGGCCGTCCCACATCACATAGCCCGCCTTGCTGGCGATGATCAGCTCGTCTCGGTAGGGGGCCAGACTGCCCTTGAGCACGCGGCCGAAGGTGGTCTCGGCGGAGCCGGGGGGCGGCCCGTAGTTGTTGGCGAGATCGAAGTGGGTGATGCCCAGATCGAACGCCTGGTGCACCATGGCCTTCACCCTGGCGGGATCGCTCCCCTCGCCGAAGTTGTGCCAGAGCCCGAGACCTATGCTGGGCAGGCGCAGGCCGTGGCGGCCCACGGGTCGATAGGGCTGGCGCTGATAGCGGTCGGGCGCGGCTAGGTAGTGTTCATCCATAACGACTCCTTGCGTGGACTTGTTTACGAGCTGATGTAATGGGTGACCCCGAGCCCTCTTCATTCGCTATGTCTGCGTGGGAGAAGAGGGTGCGGGGCCAGAGTGTAGCTGCATGATGACGCCATCTCGGCCTCGCCTGTGGTTGTCAGCGTAGGTCTGCCGGAGGGCGCCGGGGTCAGCTGGCGGCGATAAAGCGATAACGGGTCTGGTGGTGGTAGTAGTGCCCCGGCAGCAGCCAGGGATCTCCGAGCTCGGGCCGGTTGGGGCTGTCCGGCAACTGCTGTGCCTCCAGACAGAAGCCGTCGTAATCCTGATGCGGCTGGCCGCTGCGGCTCGGGGTGTTGGCCAGCCAGTTGCCGGTGTAGAACTGCAGCGAAGGCTGGTTGCTGTAGACCTCCATCGCCAGCTGCCGATCGCCGGAAACCACTCGCGCGGCCCAGGTCTGCTCCGGGCCATCATGCTGCGGATGATTGAGCTGGAAGGCGTGATCGTACCCCTTGGCCTGCCGTTGCTGGGGATGGCTCAGCCAATCCTGGCCCATGGAGCGCGGGGTGCGCAGATCGAAGGGGCCTTCCACCGGTGCAATGGCCAGCGGCAGACCGCTCTCATCGGTCGGCAGAAAGCGATCGGCGTTGAGGCTGATGGTGTGGTCGCGCACATCGCCGCCCCCATCCAGGTTGAAGTAGGCGTGACTGGTGAGGCTGACCGGGGTCGGCGCATCCGTGCTGGCCCTGAAATCGACCACCAGATCGTACTGCTCCAGCCGGTACTCCAGGGTCACCCGCAAGTTGCCGGGAAAGCCCTGATCCCCCGCCTTCGACAGCAGGACGAGCTTGACCCTGTCCGCCTCCAGCTCCTTGATCTGCCAGCGCTGGCGATGAAACCCCTCCCGTCCGCCGTGCAGGCAGTGGGGGGCCTGATTGGCATCCAGCGGCCAGTGCTGGCCATCGCGCACCAGTTCGGCGCCGCCGATGCGGTTGGCAAAACGCCCCGCCACCGCACCCAGCCACACCTGCTGCGCAGGATAGGCCTCATCGGCGCAGCCCAGCAGCACCTCGCGGTGCTTGCCCGCGACCGGCAGGGTGAGGGAGGTGAGGGTGGCGCCAACATCGAGGCCGCGCAGGCGCAGCCCCTCTTCGTTTTCCAGCTCGAACGGGATCATGGTGTTGCTCATAGCTTGCCTGCAGCTGTGTTGCCGATCCGGCAGACATAGCCGTCGGCCTGCATCATAAATGGGCTCATAGTTTTCCCGCCCCCGCGCTGGCGCGGCAGACATAGCTGTCGGCCTTGAGGCCGAAGCGGGCCGGATACTCGGCGTCGACGGCGGCAATCACCTCGGCGACCTGTGCCGGGCGCAGCAGGGCAACCACGCAGCCGCCGAAGCCGCCGCCCGTCATCCGCACACCGCCTTCGCGGCCAAGCCTGGCCTTGATGATCTCCACCAGACCGTCGATGGGGGGCACGGTAATCTCGAAGTCATCGCGCATGGCGGCGTGGGACTCGGCCATCAGTTCGCCGAGGCGCACCAGATCGCCGGACTCCAGCGCATCGGCGGCGGCCAGGGTGCGGCTGTTGTCGCCCACCACGTGGCGAGCGCGGCGGTAGCAGACCTCATCCAGCCCGGCCTTGCCCGCCTCCAGCGCGGCCATGTCGAGGTCGCGCAGCGCCTTGACCCCGTAGTGGCGGGCGGCGGTTTCACACTGCTGACGGCGGGTGTTGTATTCGCTGTCCACCAGGCCGCGGCGCACATTGGAGTTGACGATCAGCACCGCCAGGTCGGGGGGCATGGGGATGAGGCGGGTTTCCAGCGAGCGGCAGTCGAGCAGCAGGGCATGATCCTGCTTGCCGCTGGCGGAGATCATCTGATCCATAATGCCGCAGTTGCAGCCGACGAACTGGTTCTCGGCCTGCTGGCCGTTGAGGGCGATCTCGGCCTGGCTGATGTCGAGCCCCAACGCCTCCTTGAAGGCCTGGCCTATGGCCACCTCCAGCGAAGCGGACGACGACAGGCCTGTGCCCTGCGGCACGTTGCCGGAGACCACCAGGTTGAGGCCGCGCAGCGCATGGCCGCGCACCTGCAGGTATTTCACCACGCCGCGTATGTAGTCGCTCCAGCGCTGATCGGCATGGTGGGTGATGGGCTGGTTCAGATCGAACAGGTCGCGCTGGTTGCCGTAGTCGGCGGCGATCACGTGCACCAGGCTGTCATCGCGTAGGCCGATGGCGACGCAGGTCTCGTAGTCGATGGCGCAGGGCAGCACGAAGCCGTCGTTGTAGTCCGTGTGTTCGCCGATGAGGTTGACGCGACCGGGGGCGCGCACCAGCAGGTCGGGTTGCTGCTCAAACTGCTCTGCAAAAACGGCGCTGACGCGTTGGCTGGGGGTCATAGGGCCTCCTCATTGGCTTGGCTGATCGGGTTGTAGTAAATGGGGCTCACGGCTTGCTCCGGGGTCGGAACACATTGACTGGGTTTCATCGCTTCTCCCCGTCAGCCTGGTTGTAATGAATGGGGGACAGGGCGCGCAGTCGTTCTGCCGCTTGTTCCGGCGTCAGATCGCGTTGGGTTTCTGCCAGCATCTCGAAGCCCACCATAAATTTGCGCACCGTAGCGGAGCGCAACAAGGGCGGATAGAAGTGGGCGTGCAGTTGCCAGGCTTCCGGGCAGCCGGAGTGAGGCGGCGCGAAGTGCCAGCCCATGGAGTAGGGGAAGCTGCACTCGAACAGGTTGTCGTAACGGCTGGTGAGCTCCTTGAGCGCCACCGCCAGATCCTGCTGCAGCTCGGGGGTGAGGCCGAGCAGGGAGGGCACATGGGTCTTGGGCAGCAGCAGGGTTTCGAACGGCCAGGCGGCCCAGAAAGGAACGACGGCCAGCCAGTGTGCTGTTTCCACTACGATGCGGGTGCGATCCGTCAGCTCCCGCTCCACATATTCAACCAGCAGTGGGCGGCCGTGCTCGGCCAGCCAGTCGTGCTGGTGCTGCTCTTCGCGGGCGATCTCGTTGGGCAGAAAATCGCTGCCCCACAGCTGGCCGTGAGGGTGGGGGTTGGAGCAGCCCATGACGGCGCCCTTGTTTTCAAACACCTGCACCCATTCCCACTGGGCTGACAGCTCGGCCACCTGTTCCATCCAGGTGGTGATCACCGCCTCTATGGCGGGTAGCGGCAGCTCGGGCAGTGTCTTGCCGTGATCCGGCGAGAAACAGATGACCCGGCTGGTGCCGCGGGCGGCTTCCAGCTTGAGCAGGGGATCCTGTGCCGTGTCGGTGGCCGGGGTGTCCTGCATCAGGGCGGCGAAGTCGTTGGTGAAGACGAAGGTGCCCTGATAGTCCGGGTTCTGGTCGCCGGTGACGCGCTGGTTGCCCGCGCAGAGGAAGCAATCCGGATCGTGGGATTGGCTCGGCGCCTGACTGACCTTCTCGACCTGGCCCTGCCAGGGGCGCTTGGCCCTGTGGGGGGAGACCAGCACGTATTGACCGGTCAGCGGGTTGAAACGACGGTGGGGGTGATCAACCGGGTTGAACATCATCACTCCTCATTACCTGATGAAATGGATGGATTGGCCGCCTACTGGGCGGACGAGGGAGGGCGAGTCGCACTGGGCATGTTCACGCCTCGTACCCCTGCGGATTGGCGGACTGCCAGCGCCAGCTGTCGGTGCACATGGTTGCGAGGTCGCGGCTGGCACGCCAGCCCAGCTCACGCTCGGCCTTGGCGGGATCGGCCCAGCACTCGGCGATGTCGCCTGGACGCCTGGGTTCGATGCGATAGGGCAGCGGCCGACCGGAGGCGGCTTCGAACGCCGCGACCATCTGCAACACGCTCTGGCCCTGGCCCGTGCCCAGGTTGTAGACGTGTACGCCCCCTTGCCTGGCGCAATGTTGCAGCGCCTTGACGTGCCCCTCGGCGAGATCCATCACGTGGATGTAGTCGCGCACCCCGGTGCCATCGACGGTGGGGTAATCGTTTCCAAAGACGGAGAGAGAGTCGCGGCGGCCGATGGCAACCTGGGTCAAAAACGGCATGAGGTTGTTGGGTATGCCCTGGGGATCTTCCCCCAGGGTGCCTGAGTCGTGGGCGCCGACCGGATTGAAGTAGCGCAGCAGCGTCATGCTCCAGTGGGGCTCGGCCCGCTGCAGATCCTCGAGGATCTCCTCGATGATCAACTTGGATCGCCCGTAGGGATTGGTGGCGCTGCGGGGGAAATCCTCCCGGATGGGCGTGCTGGCCGGATCGCCATAGACGGTGGCCGACGAGCTGAACACCAGGCTGCTGACCCCGGCGCGTTTCATCGCCTGCAGCAGGGTGAGGGTGCCGCCCAGATTGTTCTCGTAGTATTCGAGGGGGAGACGGGTCGATTCACCGACCGCCTTGAGGGCGGCGAAGTGGATCACGGCGGCTATCTGTTGCTCGCCGAAGATGCGATCCAGCAGGGCCGGATCACGAATGTCCCCCTGATAGAAGAGGGGTTCACGCCCGCTGATGGCGGCGATGCGCGCCAGTACGCCCGCCTTGCTGTTGCAGAGGTTATCCACCACCACGGGTTCCATTCCCGCGGCCTGCAAGGCCAGACAGGTGTGGCTGCCGATGTAGCCGCAGCCGCCGGTGACCAGTACTTTCATCCTCTTCTCCACGCTAAAAAAGCCTGTGAAGGAGTCTAGCCGAGGCTCCGACGGGTAAACTGTGAACTAGTTAACAAATATGTGGAAACGATTACACATGTTGGTGTGGTCATAAATGCAGCTATGTGGCTTTTTCCCCTGTTATCAGTGACATTGCTCGGTATAATGGCGCCGTCTTGAACCGTGAAATAAGTGAAAACAGCATGAGCACCATCAAGGATGTCGCCCGTTTGGCCAAGGTATCTGTGGCAACGGTTTCACGGGTGATGAACAACTCACCCAAGGCCAGTGCCGCCTCCCGCGAGGTGGTGCAGAAGGCCATGGCCGAGTTGGGCTACACCCCCAACGCCAATGCCCGTGCGCTGGTCAGCAGGACCTGTGACACCATGGGGGTGCTGGTGGGTGACGTGGCGGATCCCTTCTTCGGCGCCCTGATCAAGGGGGTCGCGGCGATTGCGGTGGAGCAGGGGTTGCACCTGTTGATGGGTAATGGTTTTCACCGGGCGCAGCAAGAGCGGGAATCCATCGAGCTGCTGATCGGCAAGCGCTGCGAGGCGCTGGTGGTGCACAGCAAGGCACTGAGCGATGAGGAGCTGATCGACTACGCCCAGCGGGTGCCCGGCATGGTGTTGATTAACCGCGACATCCCGGCCCTGAAGGGGCGCTGCATCGCCCTCAACAACCGGCAGGGGGCCGCCACGGCGACCCGTCATCTGCTGGAGCTGGGCCACCGCCACATCGCCTTCCTCAGTTCGGATCACGTCATCGAGGATGCCACCTTGCGCCTGCAAGGTTATCAGGATGCGCTGGCCGAGGCTGGGCTGTTCGCCGATCCCGAGCTGGTGGAGAGCGGCATGCCCAACGAGGAGGGGGGGGAGCGCGCCATGCTCAACCTGCTGGCCAAGGGACAGCCCATCACGGCCGTGGTGGCCTACAACGATGCCATGGCGGCCGGCGCCATCTCTGTGCTGGCCGACAACGGCCTCAAGGTGCCGGAGGAGGTCTCTGTGGTGGGCTTCGATGACATCATCTACGCCAGATACCTGAGACCCAAGCTCTCCACCATGCGCTATCCCATCGAGCTGATGGCGGCCCAGGCGGCCAAGCTGGCATTGCAGCTGGCGGCGGGTGAGTGCGAGTCGGTGCAGAGCCGCATTTACACGCCGACCCTGATCAATCGCCACTCGGTGGCCCCCGTACGGGCCTGACCCCTCCATTCACGCCTCTTTCCTCCCCCGGATCGCCGTTTTTCAGGCCTGTGATCCGGGGGCTCGGTCTTTTACCTTCATTTAGCTCATTTTTACCCTGTTTTACTTAACAAAATCAGTGTAATCGTTTACATCTGTGTGAGCGGGATCGCCGATCACCGGGCAAAACTCCCCTACACTGCATACGTTTTCGGCGTTCATGCAGGGAGAGAGAAGAATGCTCAGGGAGATAGTGGCCCGTCAGGATTGGCAGACCCAGGCGATTACATCGGTGAATCGTCTTGCTGCCCATACCCCCTTGTTCAGCTGGCGCAGTGAGGCCGACGCCCGTGCCGATCTCGCTTCGCCGTCCCGCCTGCTGCTGGATGGCGAATGGCGCTTTTCCTTCTTCGAGGCGCCCGAGCGGGTGCCCGATGGCTGGCTGACGCAGGATCTGCCGCAGGCGTGTGCCATCAGGGTGCCGGGCAACTGGCAGCTGGATGCCGCCTACCCGGCGTCGCGTCCGCTCACGGACGGCCCCATCTACACCAACATCAAGTATCCCTTCCCCTGCGATCCGCCCAGGGTGCCGGCCGCCAATCCGACCGGCTGCTACTCTCGCGAGTTCAGCGTGCCGGCCGACTGGCTGGCCGGCGGCCAGACCAGCATCATCTTCGACGGGGTCGACAGCGCCTTCTACCTGTTCTGCAACGGCCGCTGGGTGGGTTACTCCCAGGACAGCCGGCTGCCCGCCGAATTCGATCTGAGCCCCTTCCTGCAGGCCGGTGGCAACCGGCTGGCTGTGCTGGTGCTGCGCTGGTCAGATGGCTCCTATCTGGAGGATCAAGACATGTGGCGCCTGAGCGGCATCTTCCGCTCCGTCACTCTGCTGCACAAACCGGCCCGTCATCTGATGGATATCCGGGTTACGCCCGAGCTGGATGCCTGCTATCGGGATGCTCGTCTCAAGATCGAGCTGCAGGCCGCCAACGCAGCGGGCCTGTCGGTGGAGGTCAGCCTCTACGACGGCACAGAGCGGGTGGCGACCCTGCGCCAGCGGTTCGGCACGGCAGCCATCGACGAGAAGGGGGCCTATGAGGATCGCGCCGAGTGTTGGCTCGAGGTGGCGGCCCCTCGCAAGTGGAGCGCCGAGACGCCTCACCTCTACCGACTGACCCTGACCCTGCTCGGCGAGCAGGGCGAGCCCATCGAGAGCGAAGCCTATGACGTGGGCTTTCGGACGGTGGAGATCAAGGGCGGTCTGCTGCGGGTCAACGGCCAGCCCCTGCTGATCCGCGGCGCCAAC
Source organism: Aeromonas sp. MR19 (assembly GCF_963899305.1). Classification (NCBI taxonomy): domain Bacteria; kingdom Pseudomonadati; phylum Pseudomonadota; class Gammaproteobacteria; order Aeromonadales; family Aeromonadaceae; genus Aeromonas; species Aeromonas sp. MR19. The sequence goes on along the minus strand of NZ_CAWQWZ010000051.1, from coordinate 68,301 downwards.
CGGCACGAACACGATGCAGCCAGGGGCCATGTGGTAACTCCTGCCGCCATTGAGCAGGACCTGCTGCTGATGAAGCGGCACAACTTCAACGCGGTGCGCTGCTCCCACTACCCCAATCACCCCGAGCTTTATCGCCTGTGCGACCGGCTCGGCCTCTATGTGGTGGACGAGGCGAATCTGGAGACCCACGGCATGACCCCCATGGGGCGGCTGGCGCGGGATCCGGCCTGGAGCAACGCCTTCCTGGAGCGGGTCACCCGTATGGTGGCCCGCGACTTCAACCACCCCTGCATCATCATCTGGTCCCTTGGTAACGAGTCCGGCTACGGCCCGGCCCACGATGCCATGTATGGCTGGGCCAAGCAGGCGGATCCGAGCCGCCCGGTGCAGTATGAAGGAGGCGGGGCCGACACGGCCGCCACCGACATCATCTGCCCCATGTATGCCCGCACCCATCAGGACCAGCCCTTCCCTGCGGTGCCCAAGTGGGCGCTGGCCAAGTGGATCGGCCTGCCGGGCGAGACCCGGCCACTCATCCTCTGCGAATACGCCCATGCCATGGGCAACAGCCTGGGGGGCTTTGCCCACTACTGGCAGGCGTTTCGCGATCATCCCAGGCTGCAGGGCGGCTTTGTCTGGGATTGGGTGGATCAGGGGCTCGACAAGCAGACCGATGATGGCCGTCACTACTGGGCCTACGGCGGTGACTTCGGCGACCAGCCCAATGACCGCCAGTTCTGCTGCAACGGCCTGCTGTTCCCGGATCGGACGTCCCATCCCGCCCTGTTCGAGGCGAAGCGGGCCCAGCAACCTTTTGTGCTGACGCTGCAAAGCCAGGCGCCGCTGCGGGTCGAAATTCGCAGCGAGTATCTGTTCCGCAGTACGGACAACGAGTTGCTGCGCTGGCAACTGTGCGAGAACGGCCTTGTGCTGCAACAGGGTGAATGCCCACTCAGCCTGGCGCCCCGGGCCAGCGTGGTACTGACCCTGCTGGATACGCTGCCGGCCTTTGCGGCGGGCTCCCTCGCCTGGCTGGATCTGGCCATAGTGCAACCCGTCGCCACGGCCTGGGCCGAGCCGGAGCATGAGGTGGCGCGCCAGCAATTTATGCTGCCAACGCCGATGGCGATACCGGCGGCGTTTAACCCCACCGCGATAAAGGAGCTGCCGGATCATTGGCTCGTCTGCGCGGCTGGCAGCGAGTGGCAACTGGACAAAACCAGCGGCCGCATCCGCAGTTGGCAGAAACATGGCCGCGAACGGCTGCAGGATGCCATTGCCGATCACTTCTATCGCGCACCGCTCGACAACGACATAGGCGCCAGCGAGGCGGATCACATAGATCCCAACGCCTGGATTGCCCGCTGGCAAGGCGCCGGCCTCAACGAACTTGAGCATCGCTGTCTTGGGCTGGAGGTGGATCCCCATCATGGCCGCGTGCTGGTCAGGCACGGTTACTTCGTCCAGGGGGTACTCAAGCTGTCGACCCGCTGGCAGCACAGCTTCGGTGCGGACGGTGCCATGGCGCTCACCATAGCCGTCGAGGTTGCGGCCGGCATGCCGTCGTTGCCCCGCATTGGCGCCCTGCTCTGGCTGGTCGACGAGGTGGCAGAGTTGAGCTGGCTAGGTCTGGGCCCTCACGAGAACTATCCGGATCGCCTGCTCGGCGCCGACTTCGGCCGCTGGCAGTTGCCGCTGGCGGACCTGCATACCCCTTATGTGTTCCCGACCGACAACGGGCTGCGTTGTGATACCCGTCAACTGCAGCTTGGCGAGATTGCCGTCGAGGGCCAGTTCCATTTCAGCGTCAGCCGCTACAGCCAGCAGCAGCTGGCCCTGGCCCGTCACCAGACAGATCTGGTGGCCGAGGGGGGCCTGCATCTCTGCCTCGATGGCTTCCACATGGGGATTGGGGGCGATGACTCCTGGAGTCAGAGCGTGCGACCGGAATATTGGTTGCAGCCGGGCGGCTACTATTGGAACTGTGTTCTACGCTGAATCTGAGCCATGGTTGGGTCGACTGAGGCGGCGATAAGGCCTCATTCGAAAATGATTACTCATAACAATATGATATTTAATTGTTTTGTTGCTATGTAACAGAGTGTAAACGTTTTCATTTTGTTGTCAGGATCACAGAACATCACACAACAAACTGATTACATTAGGCTGGCGCCAGTTCAATTGGTGTACAGCATTCCCTACAAAAAACAGATAGAGAGATCGGAGCATAACAATGAAAAAAATCACGACAATTGCCGCCGTGCTGATGAGCCTGATGGCAGGAGCCACTGCCCATGCCGAAACCCGTATCGGGGTGACAGTCTATAAGTACGACGACAACTTCATGGCTGTGGTGCGCAAGGCAATCGAGAAGGAAGCAGCGGCAAACCCGGGTGTGGAGCTGCTGATGAATGACTCCCAGAATGACCAGTCCAAGCAGAACGATCAGATCGACGTGCTGCTGGCCAAAGGGGTGAAGGCCCTGGCGATCAACCTGGTTGACCCGGCGGCGGCCCCTGTCGTGATTGAGAAGGCCCGTGGCGAAGATGTGCCCGTGGTGTTCTACAACAAGGAGCCGAGCGCTGCCGATCTGGCCAGTTATGAGAAGGCTTACTACGTGGGTACCGACTCCAAGGAGTCAGGCATCATCCAGGGTCAGCTGATCGCCAAACACTGGAAAGCCCATCCGGAGTGGGATCTGAACAAGGATGGCGTCATCCAGTTCGTACTGCTCAAGGGCGAGCCGGGCCACCCGGATGCGGAAGCCCGTACCACCTATGTCATCAAGACCCTGAACGACGGTGGCGTCAAAACCGAACAGCTGCACATGGATACAGGTATGTGGGATACCGCCATGGCCAAGGACAAGATGGACGCCTGGATCTCCGGCCCCAACGCCAGCAAGATCGAAGTGGTCATCGCCAACAATGACGGCATGGCGATGGGTGCCGTTGAATCTCTGAAAGCGCAAGGCAAGACTGCCATCCCGGTATTTGGCGTCGATGCCTTGCCGGAAGCCCTGGCCATGGTCAAGAGCGGTGCCATGGCGGGTACAGTGCTGAACGATGCGGCCAACCAGGCGAAGGCCACCTTCGAGCTGACCAAGAACCTGGCTGAAGGCAAGCCGGCCGGTGAAGGCACCAAGTGGAACATAGTCGACAAGGTCGTCCGTGTTGCCTACGTCGGTGTGGATAAAGACAACCTGTCCCAATTCGAGTAATTCCCCCCTCCAGGGCAAGGGAGATCCCCTTGCCCTTTTTTCAACCAGATGTGATGGCTGATATGACAACACAGCAACAATCAGAATGGCTGTTGGAGATGATTGACGTCAGTAAGAGTTTTCCTGGCGTCAAGGCACTCGATAAAGTCAATTTACGGGTCCGTCCTCATTCTGTGCATGCGTTGATGGGCGAGAACGGGGCAGGAAAATCCACGCTGCTCAAATGCCTGTTCGGCATCTATGAGAAGGATGAGGGCAAGATCTTCTTCAAGGGACAGGAGATCAACTTCACCTCCTCCAAAGAGGCGCTGGAGAATGGCGTCTCCATGGTGCACCAGGAGCTGAACCTGGTGTTGCAACGCACGGTAATGGACAACATGTGGCTCGGTCGCTATCCCACCAAGGGCTGGTTCATCGACCACGGCAAGATGTATGACGACACCAAGCACATCTTCGACGAGCTGGATATCGACATAGATCCCAGGGTCAAGGTGGGCACGCTTTCGGTGTCCCAGATGCAGATGATCGAGATCGCCAAGGCGTTCTCCTACGATGCCAAGATCGTCATCATGGATGAGCCGACCTCCTCCCTGACCGAGAAAGAGGTCAATCATCTCTTCAAGATCATCAACAAGCTGAAAGAGAAGGGCTGCGGCATCGTCTATATCTCCCACAAGATGGAAGAGATCTTCCAGCTGTGTGACGAGATCACCATATTGCGGGATGGCCAGTGGGTGGCGACCCAGCCGCTCGAGGGCATGACCATGGATCAGATCATCGGCATGATGGTTGGCCGTGAACTGACCCAGCGCTTCCCGGAAAAAACCAACCAGCCGAAAGAGGTGATCCTCGAGGTTGAGCATCTGACGGCCAAGAACCAGCCCTCCATTCAGGACATCACCTTCGATCTGCACAAGGGGGAGATCCTCGGCATCGCCGGGCTGGTGGGGGCCAAGCGTACCGATATCGTCGAGACCCTGTTCGGCATTCGCGATCGCAACGAGGGCGTCATCAAGCTGCACGGCAAGGTAGTGGCGAATCACACGGCGCACGAGGCCATTCAGAACGGATTCGCGCTGGTGACGGAAGAGCGCCGTTCCACCGGCATCTACTCCCGCCTCGATATCGCCTTCAACTCCCTGATCGCCAACATGGACAGCTACAAGAGTTCCATGGGGCTGCTCAGCAACAACAAGATGAAGAGCGATACCCAGTGGGTCATCGACTCCATGCGCGTCAAAACCCCGACCCAGCAGACCCAGATCGGCTCCCTGTCCGGTGGCAACCAGCAGAAGGTCATTATCGGCCGCTGGCTGCTGACCCAGCCGGAGATCCTGATGCTGGATGAACCGACTCGCGGGATTGACGTGGGTGCCAAGTTCGAGATCTACCAGCTCATCCTGGAGCTGGCCAAGAAGGACAAGGGCATCATCATCATCTCGTCCGAAATGCCCGAGCTGCTGGGGATCACGGATCGCATCATGGTGATGAGCAATGGCCGGGTCGCCGGGATCGTCAATACCAAAGAAACTGACCAGAGCGAGATACTGCGCCTGGCATCTCTGTACCTTTAGAGACAGGAAGACATTTATGGAGTCGGCTAAAAATTTCAATCTGATGCAGGCGCTCAAAGAGAACGGCATCTATGTGGTGTTGCTGGTGCTGCTCATGATCATAGTGATCAAGGAGCCATCCTTCCTGAGCCTCACCAACTTCAGCAACATACTGACCCAGTCCTCGGTGCGGGTCATCATAGCGCTGGGGGTGGCGGGCATTATCATCACCCAGGGCACGGATCTGTCGGCCGGTCGCCAGGTTGGCCTGGCGGCGCTGATTGCGGCCACCATGTTGCAGGCGCTGACCAACGTCAACAAGGTGTTCCCCAGTCTGGGGGAGGTGCCCATTCCTGTGGTGATCCTGCTGGTGTGTGCCGTGGGTGCCCTGATAGGCCTGGTCAACGGTCTGATCGTGGCCTATCTCAATGTGACCCCGTTCATTACCACCCTGGGTACCATGATCATCGTCTACGGCATCAACTCCCTCTATTTTGATTCCGTGGGCGCCTCACCGGTGGCCGGCTTCGATCCTCGCTTCTCGAGCTTCGCGCAGGGCTTCATCAAGCTGGGAGGGTTCAAGCTATCCTATCTCACCTTCTATGCCGCCATCGCCAGCGTCTTTGTCTGGGTGCTGTGGAACAAGACCCGCTTTGGCAAAAACATCTTCGCCATCGGCGGCAACCCCGAGGCGGCCAAGGTCTCCGGCGTCAACGTGGCGGTCAACCTGGTGATGATCTATGCCCTGGCGGGTGTCTTCTACGCCTTCGGCGGCATGCTGGAGGCGGGCCGCATCGGCAGTGCCACCAACAACCTGGGCTTCATGTATGAGCTGGATGCCATCGCGGCCTGCGTGGTGGGCGGTGTCTCGTTCGCCGGTGGCGTGGGGACGGTTGCCGGGGTGATCACGGGCGTGCTCATTTTTACCCTGATCAACTATGGTCTGACCTATATTGGAGTCAGCCCTTACTGGCAGTTCATCATCAAGGGCGGCATCATCATACTGGCGGTGGCCCTGGACTCCATGAAGTACGCCAAGAAGAAATAACGATTGGCAGAGAGGGCTGGCCATGCCGGCCCTCTCTTCTGGAGGGATCCCATGCCATTCAAGGTCAAGATTTACGTCTTGCTGCTGCTGGCCATTCTGGTCACCATCGGCACCGCCTGGCTCAGCGTGAATCACTTCATCAGTGGCTACATTCGCACTCAGGCCACCCAGAACATCAACGAACAGATAGCCCTGGTCAAAGAGAAGCTGGCGGGGGACATCAATCAAAAAATCCTGCTGGCCGCCAACCTCAACTTCGGGGTGACCAACGTCAAGAAGACCCTGGAAGAGACCGGCTTTCATAACATAGTCAAGGTGATCGGCGACATGGCGTTCGACGTGAGCGGCGTCATCAACGACACGGCCAGGGTCGACGCTCTGCGCAAGCTGATCCCTGAGGCGAACAACCGGATCACAGTCAGCCCGCTGCAGCAGCTGGATGGCAAACCCGTCATCTCCATCCTGGTACCGCGTGGTGCCGACTCTGCCTACCTTTATTACCTCGACATGAGCGAGTTCAAGAACCTGCTGGAGAAGGTGAGCGGGGAGGGGCGCTACTTCTCCCTTGCCGACGGTCAGGGCAATGTGCTCTACAGCAGCAAGCCGCAGGGTGAGAGCGAGTCACGCCCCAACCAGCTGGATATTCGCGGCAGCAGCTGGACGCTGACCGGCTACATAGACCTCGACTACATCCGCACCATGACCCAGGCGCTCAATGGCCAGATCGTCATGGCCCTGCTGGCGGTTGCCGTGTTGGTATTGCTGCTGGCCATGCTGGCGCTCAATGTCGCTTATCGTCCCATCCTCTCGCTGCGGGATCTGGTGCTGGAGCTGTCTCGTGGCAGCGGCGACCTGACCCGCCGCCTGACGGTGACCAGCACGGATGATCTGGGCCAGATCTCGGCCGGCATCAACCGTTTCATCGAGCGTCTGCAGGAGATGATGGGGGAGGTGCGGCAGGCGAGCGGCCAGCTCAACAACGGTATCGAGGGGTTGGCCAGCCAGACCGGAGCTGCGCAATCCCTGCTGGCGGATCATGTGCGCGAGACCGAGCAGGTGGTGACCGCCATCAACGAGATGAGCCGCACAGCGGTTTCCGTCTCGGAGAGTGCCGCCAGCACGGCCCAGCTGACCGGCCAGAGCCAGCAGCTGGCAAGCCAGTCCCGCCAGGTGGTGGATCAGGCCATGGCCAGCGTGATGGCGCTGGTGGACGAGGTGGAGGAAACAGCCAGATCCATCGAAGCCATGCAGCAGGATGTGCAGCAGATTGGCTCAGTGCTCGGGGTGATCGGCAGCATTGCCGAACAGACCAACCTGCTGGCGCTCAACGCCGCCATAGAGGCGGCCCGCGCCGGTGAGCAGGGACGCGGCTTCGCTGTGGTGGCGGACGAGGTCCGCTCGCTGGCGGCTCGCACCCAGAAGAGCACCGCCGAGATCCAGACCATGCTGGCCAGTCTGCAGCGAGGTACCCGCACAGTGGTGGAGGCCATGAGCAACACCAAGCAGAGCTGTCAGGGGGCCGCCGAGAATACCACCAAGGTCAACGAGTCGCTGGACCTGATGGCAGGCGAGGTGGTGGAGATCAACGATCTCATCAGCCACATCGCCACGGCGGCCGAACAGCAGAGTGCGGTAGCGGAAGAGATAAATCGCAACATGAGCGCCATCGCCGAGGTGATCCGTCAGCTGACGCACAATGGAGAAGAGACAGTGACCAGCTCGGCTTCGATGCAGCAGACCTATCACAGACTGAGGGAGATAGTGGGGCACTTCCGGCTGGAATAACGGCATCTGGAGGTGTGGCCCAGGTAAAAAAGGCCAAAAAGATGGGGGCGACTTGCGTCGCCCCCGATAGTCTTATCGCTCATGTCCTTGAACGAAGTTGCTCCCTGCAATCCCTGACTATACCTCTTCCTTTAGGTTTCCCCTTCCCAATCCTTTGGGGTGTCCTTTAGCCATCATGGCCTGACGAGTCATCCATTCCCGTCGCACTTTCTCCGTCCTGGGAGGTGTCCTTTACCACATCCTGTGGTGAGTCCATTTGCCCAACCCTGGCAGCCAGTCTTCCTGACCGACTTCATTGCGTCCGTGCATGAGTAACTATAAGGATTTCGCAGGGGACGACAACGGCAGCATGAAAAACGTTTTTACGCATCTCGTTACGCAAGAAACTTGTTGTGATTTTTATGATTTAAAATCATATGGTTGACTCTTAAACGTTCAGGTTTTTGGATCCTATCTTCCGACTATCGCGGGATCTTTTTCGGCGTCTGGCTCACAGGGGGGATGGCGAATGTCTCACACGTTGTTTAACTCGGGTTCAGAAAGGGGGAAGAGGCAGATGTGTGGTCGCCGAAAAGGTGAGAATGACAACCAATATGGTGGGTCAGCTGTGCTCCTGCAGCCGTTCATAGATGGTTTGACGCTCTTCCGGGCTCAGTGAAGAGAAATAGTGGGTGAACAGGCGCAGCAACAGGGATTTGTTCATGCCGTCCTGCTGGGTCAGGCTGCCAAGCTCGTCGATGGCGGCCGTGCTCAGGGAGAAGGTGGCTTTTTTATAGCTTGGCTTCAGGTAGTCGCCGCTTTCGATAAAGGCGAGTGCCGTCAGGGCTTCCTCCCGATGCAGGTTCAGCTCAAGGCTGACCACCTTGGGTTTGCCCTTGGCATAGAAGTCCGCATCCTCGATGAACTCGTCTATGGTGAACTTCTTCTGATGATGCAGATTGTGTTTCTTCTTCAGGTCGGCAAGGCCCATCTCACACCTCCAGCTCCAAAAACTCCTTGGCGATGGCCCGGATCTCCTCGGCCGACTTGCCATCGGGTTCTATCTCCATGACGGAAAGGCCCTTCTCCTCGCTGTCGTCATAGACATTGCGACCATAGGTGATGGCGTTCAGTACATCGACCCCGAACGAGGCGCATACCTCCTTGGCCTCCAGGATCCGTTTTACCTGGTTGGGCAGGGCTGGGCACTGGGTCAGCACCACGGCGGCCTTGAGGGTGGGATTGACCATCTTGCAGGTGGTGATGAGATCTTCCATGTGTGGCAGGGTCTTGAGATCGCGGCGTTTGGGCCGCAGCGGGATCAGGCCATGGGTGGCCACCGCCATGGTGGAGCGCAGCGCCCGGTTGTCCTGGCCGCCACAGTCGACGATGACATAGTCATAGCGGTTTTTCAGGCTGAGCAGGTCGTTGCGAATATTGCCGTAGAGCTGAACGCAGTTTATCTGGGGCAGATCCGGGTTGTCGTTGCGCTCCTGGATCCAGTCCGAGGTGGTGCGTTGCGGGTCACAATCGACCAGCAGCACTTCGCCATGAAACCGGGTTCTGAGGTAGACCGCCAGATTCTGGGCCAGACAACTCTTGCCGCTCCCTCCCTTCTCTCCACCGACCAACAGGATCATGACTATCTCCTATCCCTATGAAAAATAGCTGCCTTGAGTATAGGAGGGGGTTGAAGCATGACAAGCCAAGAGGAGGTGACCTCCTCTTGGGCTCTCACTTTCAGTAGTGCTGGCTGCCGCCGTACCACTGGCACACGTACTCGGGGACCAGCATCTGGGGAGCCTGGTCGATATGGCAGACCACCATGGGGATGGCGGGCGCTCCCTCAGCGCTGACCAGCGATGGGGTCATGGGCAGGATCAGGGCGGCGAACAGGAACAGTGACTTGATCTTCATGGCTATCTCCTTGGTGACAGAACACGGCGTGATCTGGATCACTTTCTGAGTTAAGCCGAGCCGGCCCGTGACGCAAGGTTATGAAATAAATTCAACGAATGAAAAAAGTTTGAAAAGAGGGTGTAGCGGGGTCGCTGAGAAATACATGACCAAGATGCGGGCTTTGTGCATATCCATATAACAGGCATGTTGCTGACAACTTGTGCCGCGAGCCTGTGGCGGCGGCTTTGGCACAATGCCATGATCTGGGACAAGAAGCAGATTATTCAGCGCCCCGCCTGCTTATGACTATTTATCTCGGTACCCATCCCTTAAAAACCAGTGAAAAATTCAGTTTAATGCATATTAAATTCAGGTGATGTGCTTGTGTTTTATATTGCCTTGAAAATAATGGATTTTTGTTTTTTGTCATATCCCTTAGTAGATATCTGCCGTGAATGAAACAGGATGAAATATGAAATAAAAGCGTGGATTAGTGCGTATCAATGCATGATGTCTGAATGAGAGATTGTCAGTTCTGTTACCCTCATCAAAGAATAAACCGTGATTTTATTCAGTTCAGAGTGAATGTGATCAATGTCTAAGTTTATCGTGATTGGCAGGTCTAACCTCGGTCTCGAAAGGCAAGGGCAGGATAGAACACAAGCTGAGTACCCTACATAAAGAATATCCCGCCTTAGCCACGAGCATGAATAGAAGGAATCTATTCAATCACTCGCAGGGACCACTGCTAGACGGAATATAATCATGAGCAAATTTTATGTAGGTTCTGAAGTTGGCCAATTGCGCCGTGTCATGTTGCACCGCCCCAACCTCAGTCTGAAGCGTCTGACCCCTTCCAACTGCCAGGACCTGTTGTTTGATGATGTCCTGTCGGTTGAACGCGCCGGTCAGGAGCACGACAAATTCGCTCAGGTACTGCGCGATCAGAATGTCGAAGTTTTCCTGCTGACCAACCTGCTGGCCGAGACTCTGGATGTGCCGGAAGCCAAAACCTGGCTGCTGCAACATCAGGTCTCCGATTATCGCCTCGGTTCTTCCCTTGCCAACGACGTGCGCTGCTTCCTGGCTGACATGCCGCACCGCGAACTGGCCCGCATTCTTTCCGGTGGCCTGACCTACTCAGAGATGCCTTACAGCGGCGTCAACATGGTAGTGGGCATGCACGCCCCGACCGATTTCATCATAGAGCCGCTGCCCAACCACCTCTTTACCCGTGACACCTCCTGCTGGGTCTATGGTGGCGTCTCCATCAACCCCATGGCCAAGGCCGCCCGTCGCCGCGAGACCAACCATGTGAAGGCCATCTACCGCTGGCACCCGCAGTTTGCCGGTCAGGACTTCATCAAGTACTTCGGTGACGAGGATCGTGACTACGACAACTCCACCATCGAAGGCGGTGACGTGCTGGTCATCGGCCGTGGCGCCGTGCTCATCGGCATGTCCGAGCGCACCACGCCGCAAGGGGTCGAGCACCTGGCACGCAGCCTGTTCAAACACGGTCAGGCCAAACAGGTCATCGCCATGCAACTGCCGAAACACCGCAGCTGCATGCACCTGGATACCGTCATGACCCACATGGACATAGACACCTTCTCCGTCTATCCGGAAGTCATCCGCAAGGATGTGAACTGCTGGAGTCTGACTCCGGGCGGTGCCAGCGGCATGAACATCAAGGAAGAGGGTTACTTCGTGACCGCCATCGAGAAGGCGCTGGGCGTGGATCAGCTCAAGCTCATCACCACAGGTGGTGACACCTTCGAGGCCGAACGTGAACAGTGGAACGATGCCAACAACGTGCTGACGGTGCGTCCTGGCGTGGTCGTGGGTTATGAGCGCAACACCTACACCAACGAGAAATATGACAAGGCCGGCATCACAGTTCTCTCCATCCCGGGTGAAGAACTGGGTCGTGGCCGCGGCGGCGCCCGCTGCATGAGCTGCCCGATGGAACGTGACGGCATCTAACAAGACGGCGTGGCGCCGGCAGAGGCTGGCGCCACAGATACCAAGACTCGAGATCAACACTCATGAAAAAACCAACTGTCGTCGTCGCCCTGGGTGGCAATGCCCTGCTCCGTCGTGGTGAGCCCCTTGAAGCGGATATCCAGCGCAAGAACATCGCCACCGCCGCCAAGACCATCGCCCTGATCGCTCAGGAGTACAACGTGGTGCTGGTGCATGGCAACGGCCCGCAAGTCGGCCTGCTGGCCCTGCAAAACAGCGCCTATACCAAGGTCGCGCCCTATCCCCTGGATGTGCTGGGTGCCGAGTCCCAGGGCATGATCGGCTACATGCTGATCCAGGAGCTCAAAAACCTGATGCCGAGCCGCAACGTCACCGCGCTGCTGACCCAGGTACAGGTCGATCCCAAGGATCCGGCATTTGCCAATCCGACCAAATTTATCGGACCCGTCTATGACGAAGCCGAAGCCCGCATCCTGGCCGAAGAGAAGCACTGGGTGGTCAAGGCCGACGGCAAGTTCTTCCGCCGCGTGGTGCCGTCTCCGCTGCCCCAGCGCATCGTCGAAGGTGATGCCATCGAAACCCTGATCGCCCAGGGACACCTCATCATCTGTACCGGTGGTGGTGGGATTCCCGTGACCTGGGATGGCCAGTGCCTGACCGGCATCGAAGCCGTCATCGACAAGGACATGTCTGCCGCCTACCTGGCCAAGCAGATCAAGGCCGATGCCCTGCTGATCCTGACCGACGCCGATGCCGTCTACCTGGATTGGGGCAAACCGACCCAGCACCCGCTGCGCGTCACCAGCCCGGCCGAACTGGCTGGCGTCAAGTTCGATGCAGGCTCCATGGGGCCCAAGGTCGAAGCGTCCTGTGAATTCGTCAAGGCGACCGGCGGCATGGTCGGGATCGGTTCTCTGGAAGATGGCCTGGCCATCCTCAAGGGCGAAGCCGGCACCAATATCGTTGCCACCCGCACCGTGAATGCCTAGTCAACAACACTGCCCGAATGGGGCCTGAACAAGTTTGTACTGTGTATGCGTAGTCAATAACACTGCCCAAATTGGTCTGAACAAATATAGAGAGAACTCATCATGGCTTTTAATCTGCGTAACCGTAACTTCCTGAAACTGCTGGACTTCACCCCGCGCGAAATCCAATACATGATCGACCTGGCCATCGACCTGAAGAAAGCCAAATACGGTGGCTATGAGCGCAAGCACCTGACCGGCAAAAACATCGCCCTGATCTTCGAGAAGACCTCCACCCGTACCCGTTGTGCGTTTGAAGTGGCGGCCTTCGACCAGGGCGCTCAAGTCTCCTACCTCGGCCCAAGCGGTTCCCAGATCGGTCACAAGGAGTCCATGAAGGACACTGCACGTGTACTGGGCCGCATGTATGACGGCATCGAATACCGTGGCTATGGCCAGGAAATCGTGGAAGAGCTGGGTGCCTATGCCGGCGTCCCGGTCTGGAATGGCCTGACCAACGAATTCCACCCGACCCAGATCCTGGCCGACTTCATGACCATGCTGGAGCACGGCAAGGGCAAGCGTCTGGATCAGATCAAGTTCGCCTACCTGGGTGATGCCCGCAACAACATGGGCAACTCCCTGATGGTCGGCGCCGCCAAGATGGGCATGGACATTCGCCTGGTCGCACCGAAAGCCTTCTGGCCGGAAGAAGCGCTGGTTGCCAAGTGCCGCCTGATCGCCGAAGAGACAGGCGCGCGCATCACCCTGACCGAGGATGTGAAAGAGGGCGTGCTGGGTACCGACTTCCTCTACACAGACGTCTGGGTTTCCATGGGCGAAGCGAAAGAAGCCTGGGATCAACGGGTGAAACTGATGACCCCGTACCAGATCAACATGGATGTCATCAACGCCACCAAGAACCCGGATGTGAAGTTCATGCACTGCCTGCCGGCGTTCCACAACGATGAGACCACCATGGGCAAGGAAGTGGCTGACAAATATGGGATGAAAGGTCTGGAAGTGACCGAGGACGTGTTCGAATCCGAGCACAGCATCGTGTTTGACGAGGCCGAAAACCGGATGCACACCATCAAGGCAGTGATGGTTGCTACGCTGGGCGACTAAGGTCGCAGTAGTGGTGCCGGGGGGCGACCCCCGGCTTTTCGACCATGTGACGGCGGCATAATACCTCTAACCCTACGACCCGCAGCTTGCATGGATACCACACCACAGAAGGAAGCTGGACCATGACCAAATTCAAGTTCCCATCAGCCTACACCATACTGTTTGTGCTGATCGCCTTGGTGGCCGCCCTGAGCTGGGTAGTGCCAGCCGGCAAATACGACATGATCATGAACGACGCCCTCGGCAAGGAAGTGCCGGTGGCCGGAACCTACAAGCTGGTAGAGGGGAATCCCCAGGGGATAGTCGACGTGCTGCTGGCACCCATCGACGGTCTCTACAACCATGACACCTATCAGGCAGGCGCCATCGATGTCTCCCTGTTCATCCTGATCATCGGTGGTTTTCTTGGCATTGTGACCAAGACAGGTGCCATCGATGCCGGGATCGAGCGCGTTACCGATCGCCTGCGCGGTCGTGAAGAGTGGATGATCCCGATCCTGATGGCGCTGTTCGCCGCAGGCGGTACCATCTACGGCATGGCTGAAGAGTCGCTGCCTTTCTATACCTTGCTGGTCCCCGTGATGATGGCCGCCCGCTTCGACCCCGTGGTTGCCGCCGCGACCGTGTTGCTGGGCGCAGGTATCGGTACTCTGGGCTCCACCATCAACCCGTTTGCGACCGTGATTGCCGCCAACGCCGCTGGCATCTCCTTCACCGACGGTATCTGGCTGCGCGTCGCCATGCTGCTTGCCGGCTGGCTGCTGTGCGTGGCCTACGTCATGCGCTACGCCAAGATGGTGCGCAACGACCCCAGCAAGTCCCTGGTGGCTGACAAGTGGGAAGAGAACCGTGCCCACTTCCTCGGCAACAAGAGCGACCAGATGCTGGAGTTCACCCTTACTCGCAAGATAGTGCTGGGTATCTTCGTCGCCGCCTTCGCCGTGATGATCTACGGTGTGGCCGTGCTCGGCTGGTGGATGGCGCAGATCTCCGGCGTCTTCCTGGCCGCTGCCATCATAGTCGGCGTCATCTCCCGCATGAGCGAGGAGGAGCTGACCTCCAACTTCATCGACGGTGCCCGTGACCTGCTCGGTGTGGCCCTCATCATAGGTATCGCTCGCGGTATAGTCGTGGTGATGGACAACGGCATGATCACTCACACCATTTTGCACAGTGCGGAAGGGATAGTGACCGGCCTCTCCACCGTAGTGTTCATCAACGTGATGTTCGTGCTGGAGCTGGTGCTCTCCTTCCTGGTGCCGTCCTCCTCCGGTCTGGCCGTGCTGACCATGCCGATCATGGCGCCCCTTGCCGACTTCGCCAACGTGGGTCGCGAGCTGGTGGTGACCGCTTATCAGTCCGCCTCCGGCCTGGTGAACCTGGTGACCCCGACCTCCGCCGTCGTAATGGGTGGCCTGGCCATCGCCAAGGTGCCCTATGTACGCTGGCTGAAGTGGGTAGCACCGCTGCTCGGCATCCTGACAGTGCTGATCGTAGCCTGCTTGAGCCTGGGTGCCGTGCTGGCATAACAGGTGAAACACCGTATGAAACGGGAGCCAGTGGCTCCCGTTTTTTATGGCCGAGAAATAAGACAGGACAGGGAGTCCGGCGCTCCTCTTATATGAGCCCGCAATCAGGTGGGCAAGACAACAAAAAGGCGACCCCGGGGTCGCCTTGTGCATTCAGGGAGGCACGTCAGCGCGCCTGCTCCAGGGTACGCACCACGGCCGCGTGGGCCAGGCGGGTGCGGCTGATGTGGCGCGGCGCGACCAGTACCACGTCGTTGCCGGCGACGGCGCCCATGATCTCGGGATTGGCATTGCGATCCAGCAGGCGGGCCACCACAGTCGCGGCGCCCGGGGTAGTGTGGATCAACACCATCTGCTGGTTGTGCACCACCTCGCGCACCATGTCGTGGATGGAGCGGGTGCTGCCGGCGGGCTCCAGCTGCTCGTCCACCAGGGTGTAGACCTTCTTGCCGTTGGCATTCTGGGCCTTGGCCACGCCGAGGCGGCGCAGCAGACGGGAGATGGTGGACTGGCTGATGTCGGCAAAGCCGCGCTCCGCCAGCTCGCGGCGGATCTCCTCCTGGGTGCTGTAGCAGTGCTGGCCGATGATCTGGCGACAGGCATCCAGCTGGGCCAGATCGGGCTCTTGTTCAACGGGACGACTGAGGGTTTTGACCACGGCGATTTCCTTTGACTGTGACCGAAGGCTATCGCTCGAAATCTGCCATCAATGCCTTTTAATAGCTAAAAGTTCTGATGGAAAGGAGTGAGGCAGGGAATGAGCGATGTTTAGCCTTTATAGGATGGCAAATTATAGCTAAACGGAAAATCTGTGATGTGACAGGGGTCAAAAATGGGCCCCACAGGGCCCATTCAGATATCAGTAACGTTCGCTGACTATGTCCTGGGTGAAGGACTTCTCGCAGTATTTGCACTTCATGCGCACCACGCCTTTCACCTCCCGCACCCGGAAGTAGCTGTCCACCGGCTCGTTGTGGGAGATGCAGTTGGAGTTGGGGCAGTGGAACACGCCCGTGATGAACTCCGGCAGTTCCAGCTGGTGCTTCTTCACCACGGCGAAGTCTTCGATGATGTTGACGGTCGCCTTGGGGGCAAACAGGGCCAGCTGGTTGGCCTGCTCCGCGGTCAGGCGGGTGTTCTCTATCTTGATGAGATCCTTCTTGCCCAGCGCGCCGGATTTCAGGTTGAAACCGACGGTGATCCGCTCTTGGGTCTCGATCAGCTGGAACAGCTTGAGGATCTTGATGCCCTGGCCGGCGGGGACGTGGTCGATGACGGAGCCGTGACGGATGGCTTCGACTTGCAGTTGATTCTTCTCGGACATGATGTTCCCCTTTTCCCTTAGACGGTTTCGTTCAGTACCAGAGCCAGCAGTGCCTGGCGCGCGTAGACCCCGTTTTCCGCCTGCTGGAAGTAGTAGGCGTGGGGAGTCTTGTCGACCGCGACCTCGATCTCGTCGACGCGGGGCAGGGGGTGCAGGATCTTCATGGTGGGCTTGGCCCCTTCCAGGGTGGCCAGCTCCAGCACGAACTTGGCGGCCATGTGCTTGTATTCGGTCTCGTCGAAGCGCTCTTTCTGGACCCGGGTCATGTAGAGGATGTCGAGCTCAGGCATCACCTCTTCCATGGTCTCGTGCACGCTGAACTGGATGCCTTTCTCTTCCAGCTCCTCGCACAGGTAGTCTGGCATCGCCAGCGCTTCCGGGGAGATGAAGAAGAAGCGGCAGTTGAACAGGCTGAGGGCCTGGGCCAGGGAGTGGACGGTGCGGCCGTACTTGAGGTCACCGACGAAGGCGACGTTGAGGCCGTCCAGCTTACCTTGCGTCTCATGGATGGAGAAGAGGTCGAGCAGGGTCTGGGTCGGATGCTGGTTGGAACCGTCACCGCCGTTGATGACAGGCACGCGGGAGAACTCGGAGGCGAGGCGGGCGGCGCCCTCTTTCGGGTGACGCATCACCACGGCATCCGAGTAGGAGCCGATGATCTTGATGGAGTCGGCCAGGGTCTCGCCCTTCTTGGCGCTGGTGTTGCCACCGTCGGCGAAGCCGATGATGTTGCCACCCAGGCGCTGAACCGCGGTCTCGAACGAGAGGCGGGTGCGGGTGGACGCTTCGAAGAAGCAGCTGGCAACCAGCTTGTCTTTCAACAGGCGGGTGTCGGGCTCGGCCTTCAACCGCTGTGCGGTTGCGACCACCAGTTCCATGTCGGGCCGGGTCAGGTCCGAAATGGAGATGACATGTTTCTTATAGAGTGGATTGGTCATCGTCTGCATTCCCTTTGACATCAATGAAGGTTTTTCGGGCACAAAAAAAAGCCCCTGAAACAGGGGCTTTTTTTAAAAATAACTGGGGATCTGTGGGTCGGGAACCGGAAACAACGGGGCCGCTCTGGTGCGCTCCACCCGTCTGCAAGGCTGTTTTCTGAATCAAAAACTGCATCGTCTTGTCTCGACCTTTTTCAAAACCGGACAGATTATAGAGTCGCATTTTGAATTGTCAAAAATTTATTTCAAAGGCAAGATTTGCGCGGGAAAACGTTTAAGTGTCGTGAACGGGTCGGCAAACCCACACGCTGTGTTCCGTTTGCAGGGGCAGGGCATCTTCGGCCATGCAGCGCAGATAGGCGAGTCTGTGGTGTCCTTCCAGCAGGCAATAGGGTTGCGGCAGCGGCTGTCCGTCCGGGTAGCGGCTATCCGGTGCGGGAGCCAGCACTATGATGGGTTCGGACCAGGTGCCCTGGGTCAGCATGTATTCGCCGAGCCAGGATCGACGCACGTAACGATTGTGACGCAGCATCTCGCCCCAGCGCTCGATCACCTCCATATGGCGGGAGCTGACCTGGGTCACGATCTGCTCCGTGGGCCAGCTCTCGCACTTGAACTGGTGACGGGCCAGGTCGATAAAGCTCCAGTTGGACTCAAAACCGCGCCAATGGCGATAAATCCACTGGGAAAGCACGCTGTGGGGAATGAAGGGCACTCGCGGCGCGACCCGGTCGAGATAGTCGGGCAGGGACTCCGTCTTGCGTTCATCCCTGAAGTTGAGCGGTGCCAGTTGTTGGAGCAAGCGGTAATTGAGCATGAGTAGCCTCCCGGATCCAGACTTAACCCTACCCCCATTTATGTGGCTTTCCTACCCTGACAAGGCTGTAAATACAGCAAGTTACCCCGTCAGGCTGCGCAAATTGCCGCGAGTTGCTCGTCATTTGTGCAATCGCATCGAAAGTGAGAAAAAAGCCTTTACCTTTGAACCCGGCTTTGTATAATTCGCCTCGTTTGTTGCAGGGGCGTAGTTCCAATTGGTAGAACAGCGGTCTCCAAAACCGATGGTTGCGGGTTCGAGTCCTGCCGCCCCTGCCATTTTCAGAAAAGCCAGCTCATTGAGCTGGCTTTTCGCATTTCTGCGTTCCCGGTTTTCCTCCCGTCACACCTGCTCCTATGGTTGCCGTTTTACGGCGGCGTCAGCCCGTTCCCGGCGCCTCTTTCCCTTCAGATCCCGCACCGCCCCTGACCGCTAGTCGTTATTGCGCCAATTTGCCCTGTCGTTTCTGGCAATCGTGCTTCACGGGCTCGTGTGCTACACCACATGGGCGGTGTCATTGCGTGTTGATGGCAAACCGGTAGCCAATGCTCAAGCCGTGGATTGTGGGCGTGAACATCATTTGAGGAGATAGACTCATGAACAAGGCAGTTGAAACCCGACTGAACAAGTCTCGCCCCGGCGGCTGGGTGCCACAGGATAGTGCCCATATCGAGCGCTGGATCCGGCGGATCAGGCACTATGTTGCCAACCAGCCGAGCGCGCTTGTGCCGCCCATCGCCGAGCTGCGGGATCTGGTCAGCGCCGACCCTTCGCTGCACGCCCAGGCCGAAGCCATGTTCAAGGAGGCCTGGCGCCACAAGCACCTGACCCCGCTCGGTCAGGTCGAGGTGCGATCCTTCGAGGAGTTTCTGGGGCTGCTCAACGGCATCATGACCACGGCCCCCGAGGCGTATCAGGACATTCCGACGCACGAACCCTCCGGCCTCATAGGTTTTCCCATCAATGCGCTGCTCGACTGGCCCATGGCGACCCAGTCCGGTTATCACTTCTTCGCCAACGCCCTGATCAACCAGCAGTTCAAGAAGATCCTCGATTACTGGGCGCTGTTTCTGCAAAGCCCGGCTTCGCGCTACGTGTTGAACGAGCCGGTCAGCCGGCTGGATCATGAGACACTGGTGGTGCCCTGGCTCGGCAAGGTGGCCAAGGCCGAGATGGTCAAGGTGGCGACCGGCGCCCTGGGTGAAGGCACCAACCCCACGCCAGCCAGCTTTGAGCAGATCTTCCAGTGCGATCCGGCGGCCGAGTATCATGGCTTCGGCAGTTGGGATGGGTTCTTCACCCGCACCTTCCGCCCCGGTGTGCGGCCTGTCTCGGCGCCGGCGGATGACAACGTCATCGTCAACGCCTGCGAATCGGCGCCGCTGCAGGTGAGAAAAGAGGTGAGCAGCAGCGATCAGTTCTGGCTCAAGGGTCAGCCCTATTCGCTGGACAACATGCTCGACTTCGACGATCTGGCGCCTCGCTTCGACGGCGGCACAGTGTATCAGGCCTTCCTCAGCGCCCTCAGCTATCACCGCTGGCACAGCCCGGTGAGCGGCACCATTCGCAAGGTGCGCGTGGTCAACGGCACCTACTATCTGGAGAACCAGTTCGAGGGCTTTGTCGACCCGCAGGGGGCGGATCCCAGCGCCCCCAACAACTCGCAGCCCTTCCTCACCTCGGTGGCAACCCGGGCGTTGATCTTCATCGAAGCCGACAACCCCAAAATCGGGCTGATGTGCGTGGTGCCTGTGGGCATGGCCGAGGTGTCGAGCTGCGACATCACTGTGCGGGCGGGGGACAGGGTGAAGAAGGGGGATCAGCTCGGCATGTTCCACTTCGGCGGCTCGACCCACTGCCTGCTGTTCCGCCCCGGGGTCAAGCTGGAGTTCGACTTTTACGGCCAGACCCCGAGCCTGGATGCCGGCAACATGCGGCTCAACACCGCCATAGCCCGGGTGCGCTAGCGCATTTTTCTGCGGGTTGAATGCATGCTGGCCACCTCCTGGAGGTGGCCTTTTTTACACCTGCTGGGGGGGCATCAGCCGGGGTGTTGGGGGGATTTCCCCATGCCGGATGGCGAGGGGCATTGCCAGGGTTCAGTTACTGATTTATTTAAAATCAACGGATTGAAATTCATGGATCGGGATTTTCTGTCGATATAGTCCACACAGGGCGTGCAGCTTTGTTTGACGCCATTGAGACAGCCATAAGGATATCCCATGAATCTCTCCCTTCGCGGCAAGTTGTTGGCCACCAGTCTTGGCGTGGTCCTGATCACGGTCTGCCTGCTGGGCATGACCGCCTTCTATACCCTGAAAAACCAGACCCTGAGCGCCATCGACAGCGAGGCGCGCAATTATGCCAGCGCCTACGCGGAGGGGATAGGCAAATGGATGCAGGACAGGCGCGAGAGCCTGACCGCCCAGGTCGAGGTCATCGCCAGCCACCCGACCTCCGAACTGGTGCCCCATCTGCAGCAAACCCTGCGCTCCGGCGGCTTCGGGCTGGCCTACTACGGCTCGGAGGAGGGGGTGATGACCCGCAACGATCCCTCCCTCAACAAGGGCAACTATGACCCGCGCGAGCGGCCCTGGTATCAGGACGCGGTCAAGGCAGGCAAGCTCATCATCACCGAACCCTATGTCAGTGTGACCATGCAGCAACTGGTGGTGACCCTGGCCGAGCCCGTGATGCAGCAGGGCCGGCTGGCCGGGGTGGTCGGTGCCAACCTGGCGCTGGAACAGCTCATCAAGGATGTGCTGGCGATGCGGGTACAGGGGGATGGCTACGCCATGCTGCTGGACAAGGGCGGCCTCATAGTCGCCCACCCGGACAAGGCGCTGGCGCTCAAGAAGAGCCAGGATCTGGCACCTGAGCTGGATGCCGGCCGACTGGTGAGCATGAGCCAGCAGGGCGGCCTGCAGCTGGTGCAGATCGGCGGACGGGATGCCCAGATGCTGGTGCTGCCCATTCCCAACACCGACTGGTTGCTGGCCATGGTGATGCATGAGGATGTGCTGATGGCGCCGCTGCAGAGCCTGCTATGGGAGCTGTCACTCATCAGTGCCGGCCTGATCCTGGTATTCGGCCTGGTGCTGACCAGCACCTTCAAGCTCCTGTTCCAGGATCTGGGGCGGGTGGCCGGGGCCTTGCACGACATAGCCCACGGCGAGGGGGATCTCACGGTTCACATCAATACCCGCAGCAAGGATGAGGTGGGCCAGCTGGCCGAGAGTTTCAACCAGTTCGTGGCGCGGCTGCACGGCATCGTCAGCCGCCTGCGTGATGTGACCCTGGAGCTGACGGCCCAGTCCCGCACCCAGGCGGCCGGAGCCCAGGCGCGCAGCCAGCGGGTGCGCCAGCAGCAGGACGAGATCGTCATGGTGGCGACCGCGGTGACCGAGATGGCCTCCGCCACCCAGGAGATTGCCGGCAACGCCGAGTTCGCGGCCACCACCTCCGGCGATGCGGTCAAGCTGGCCGTCGCCGGTCAGTCGCAGGTCGGCCAGAGCCAGCGCAGTATCACGGGGCTGGCGGACGAGGTGGCCGATGCCAGCCAGATCATTGTGGAGCTGGATGCCCACGCCCAGAAGATCAGCGGCATTCTGGCCACCATCAGCGGCATCGCCGAGCAGACCAACCTGCTGGCGCTGAACGCTGCCATCGAGGCGGCCCGGGCCGGTGAGCAGGGGCGCGGCTTTGCCGTGGTGGCGGACGAGGTGCGGGTGCTGTCGCGCCGTACCCACGACTCCACCGACGAGATCCAGCAGATGATAGAGACGCTGCAGCAGACCACTCGTCGCGCCGTAGGGGGCATGGAGACCAGCCGTCAGCTGGCGGGCACCAGCGTGGAGGATGCGGAAGCCGCCAATCTGAGCCTGGGGCAGATCAACGAGGCGATCGGTGCCATCAGCGACATGGCGACCCAGATAGCGGCGGCGGCGGAGGAGCAGACCTCGGTCACCAGCGAGATCAGCCGCAACACCGAGAACATACGCCATGTCTCCCAGGAGCTGGCCGAGCAGGCCAATCAGGAGGCGGCCCAGGCCGCCGAGCTGAAGGCGCTGACCGAGCGGCTGGAACAGGAGATAGGCCGCTTCCGGCTCTGATCATCCCGCCACCTCCATCAACAGAAAGGGCAGCCCGCGGGCTGCCCTTTGCCATTTCTGGCGCTTATCCCGGCTGTTTGACCCAAATCAGCTGGTCGGTGGCAAAACCCAGCCCCCTGGCCTTGGCGATCAGCTCATCCACCTTGGCTTTCGGCGGCTTGGGGGAGCGGGAGAGGATCCAGAGGTAGTCGCGGTTGTAGCTGGTCACCAGGGAGAGCTGGTAGTCGGGGTCCAGATCGATGACGTTGTAACCGCCGTAGAAGGGGCCGAAGAAGCTCACCTTGAGCCGTGCCTCGTCCGGCTTGTCGACGAAGTAGGCCTTGCCCTCGGCCTCGCGCCAGCTGCCATCGCTCTGTTTGCCGCGATTGAGCACCCTGACGCCGCCATCGTCACGCAGGCTGTAGTTGGCGCTCACCTCTTCCAGCCCCCGCTCGAAGCTGTGGTCCAGGCGGGCTATCTCGTACCAGGTGCCGAGGTAGCGATCGAGCTGGAAGCCGGTGACGGGGCGTATGCCTTCGGCCACGCCGGTACAGGCCGTCAGCAGCAGGGCGGTGAGCAGGCAAAGCAGTGAACGCATGAGTCATTCCTCTCTGGTTATCCTTCGATGATGCGCAGCTGGCCATCCCGAAAGCGGGAGGCCTGATCCGTCGGCGTGCTGCCGAAGAAGCGCTTGTACTCCCGGCTGAACTGGGAGTTGCTCTCGTAACCGACCCTGGCCGCCGCGGCACCGGCCTTGATGCCGTCGTGCAGCATCATGATGCGCGCCTTGTGCAGGCGAAACGACTTGATGTACTGCAGCGGCGAGGTGGCCGTGACCGCCTTGAAGTGGTGATGAAAGGCGGAGACGCTCATGTTCACCTCCCGCGCCAGCTCCTCCATGGTGAGGTTGTCGGCGAAGCGCGACTCTATCATACGCAGCACACGGGCGATCTGGCCCACATGGTTGTGACGGTTGGCCAGCGCCTGCAGCGCCGGGCCGCCGCCCTCGTGCAGGGCGTAGAACAGCATCTCCCGCACCGTCTGCGGTCCCAGCACCCGGGCGTGGTGGGGCTTGTCCATCAGGTCGATCAGCCGCTCGGCGGCGCAGAACATGGCCTCCGACAGGGGCACAGAGTGGACGCCGCTCTTCTGTGGGGCAGGGGCGGGCAGGGCATCGCCCAGCTCCAGCAAGAGTGCCTGCAGGGTGACCAGATCGATCTCGAGGGAGAAGCCGATGAGAGGCTGCTCGGGGGAAGCGAAACACTCGCACTCGCACGGCAGCGGCAGCGTCATCAGCAGGTAGTGGTTGGGATCGTAGCGAAACACCTGATCCGCCAGATAACCCACCTTGTGCCCCTGCAATATCACTATCATGCGTGGCTGGTAGAGCACAGGGGTGCGGCCGTGGTACTCGGTGGTGTAGATGAGGTTCACCTGCTCCACCGGAGAGGGGGTGATGCCGGGGGCTGTGACGTGACGGGTCAGCTTGGCGGCGAGGTCGGCGTAGCGGCTCTGCATTGTCTCTCTTTTGTTGTGGTTCTGGCCTCTTTGTAGAAATAGGCAAGAATCAAGCAGGATGTTGCCTTGATGGTAGAGGCTGTCTGGAGAAAAATGCAATCACATTTCGCGGCAAGACCGCTCGGAACATGAAAAGGCAATGTCGATGAACAATTTTACCCTGCATACCCCGACCAAGATCCTGTTCGGCAAGGGCCAGGTTGCCCAGCTGCGCGAACAGCTCCCTCCCGACGCCCGCATCTTGATCACCTATGGCGGTGGCAGCGTGGTGCGCACCGGTCTGCTGGCGCTGATCCGCAGCGAGCTGGCCGGCATGACACTGTTCGAGTTCGGCGGCATCGAGCCCAACCCCACCTATGAAACCCTGATGGGGGCGGTGGCGCTGGCCCGAGCCGAGCGCATCGACTTCCTGCTGGCCGTCGGCGGCGGCTCCGTGCTGGACGGCACCAAGTTCATCGCCGCCGCAGCCCACTACGACGAGGCCAGGGATCCCTGGCACATACTCGAGACCGTGGGTAACGAGGTGCGCTCCGCCATTGCGCTCGGCGCCGTGCTGACCCTGCCGGCTACCGGTTCCGAGATGAACATGGGCGCCGTGGTGACCCGTCGCAGCACGGGTGACAAGGTGCACTTCTTCTCGCCCTTCGTGATGCCGCGCTTCGCCGTGCTGGATCCCGTGCTCACCTACACGCTGCCGGCCCGCCAGGTGGCGAATGGCGTGGTGGATGCCTTCATCCACATTCTGGAGCAGTACCTCACCTATCCGGTCAACGCCAAGGTGCAGGATCGCTTCGCCGAAGGCCTGCTGCTGACCCTAGCCGAGGAGGGCCCCAAGGCGCTGCTGGAGCCGGAAAACTACGAGGTGCGTGCCAATATCATGTGGAGCGCCACCCTGGCCCTCAACGGCCTGATCGGGGCCGGTGTGCCGCAGGATTGGGCGACCCACATGCTGGGCCACGAGCTGACCGCCCTGCACGGTCTCGACCACGCTCAGACCCTGGCGGTGGTGCTGCCGGCCCTGCTGCAGGCCAAGCGCCAGCAGAAACACGCCAAGCTGCTGCAATACGCCGAGCGAGTGTGGGATCTGCGCAGCGGCAGTGAGGAGGATCGCATCGACGGTGCCATCGCCGCCACCCGTGACTTCTTCGAGCGGATGGGGGTCAAGACCCGGCTGCGGGACTACGGTGTCGCCTCGCTGGGGATAGACACCCTGATCGGCAAGCTGGCGGAGCACGGCATGACCGCCATCGGCGAGCACGGCGACATCGACCTGGTACAGAGCCAGCATATTTATGAAGCGGCCTGGTAAGGGCGCCGCGCCAGGGCATCAGGATCGAAACGATTGAACTTAAGGGGCCGGATCCTGCCATTTGGCGGGGGATCGGCCCCTTGTCTGTTACAAAACAGTTACTTTTTCCACTTTCACCCCGATATCTGTGATCGGAGTGAATTTCGTAAGAACAAAAAGCGCTAAGATAGAGGGCCGGTAAAACATTTTTTTTGACTGGTTGGATCACTTTTTCCAGCGCTTTTTACTGGTATAAGTCGCTAATTTGGTTTGTTTTTTTAAATCATGCTCCGGGATGGGCTGAATTCTGTACGCGCACCATCGGGACTGCGGTTGTAATAAAACTCCAAAATTTGATACTAATCACCTTCGCGCCTGAAAAGCGGGGGCCTGGCCATGACAGGAGGTTGAGGTAAAGCCTACTGATTTTCATAACAAAGGGCCCGTGACCTGCACTTTGGTCATGTCTTGTTTCGCCAGAAATGCGACACTGGGCAGCGATTGTTTATTAACCATCAGGGAATAGTCATGCAGATTGGAATACCGAGAGAGAGTCTCGCCGGTGAGACCCGGGTCGCAGCGACCCCGGCCACCGTTGAGCAGCTGAAAAAGCTCGGCTTCGAGGTCGCCATCGAGGCCGGTGCCGGCCAGCTGGCCAGCTTCGATGATGCCGCCTTCGAGGCTGCCGGTGCCAGCGTGGTGCCGAGCGTCTGGCAAGCCGACCTTATCTTCAAGGTCAATGCGCCGACCGATGCCGAGATCGCACAAATTAAAGATGGTGCCACCCTGGTGAGCTTCATCTGGCCTGCCCAGAACCCTGAGCTGGTCAAGAAGCTGTCCGAGCGCAACATCAATGTGATGGCGATGGACATGGTGCCGCGGATCTCCCGTGCCCAGTCCCTCGACGCCCTCTCCTCCATGGCCAACATAGGCGGCTATCGCGCCGTGGTCGAAGCCGCGCACCAGTTCGGTCGCTTCTTCACCGGTCAGATCACCGCCGCCGGCAAGGTTCCGCCTGCCAAGGTACTGGTGATAGGTGCCGGCGTGGCCGGCCTGGCTGCCATAGGTACTGCCGGTTCCCTCGGCGCCATAGTGCGGGCGTTCGATACCCGTCTGGAAGTGGCCGAGCAGATCGAATCCATGGGGGGTGAATTCCTCAAGCTGGACTTCGGCAGCGAAGACGGTGCCTCCAGCGATGGTTATGCCAAGGTCATGTCCGATGAGTTCATCGCGGCCGAGATGGCGCTGTTTGCCCAGCAGGCCAAGGAAGTGGACATCATCATCACCACAGCCCTGATCCCGGGTCGTCCGGCGCCCAAGCTGATCACCAAAGAAATGGTCGACAGCATGAAGCCGGGCTCGGTGATCGTGGATCTGGCGGCGGCCACCGGCGGCAACTGTGAATACACTGTGCCGACCGAGCTGTTCGTGACCCCCAATGGCGTCAAGGTGATAGGTTACACCGATCTGCCGGGTCGTCTGCCCGCCCAATCATCCCAGCTCTACGGGACCAACCTGGTCAACCTGATGAAGCTGATGTGCAAGGAGAAGGACGGTCAGGTTGCCATCAACTTCGAAGACGTGGTGCAGCGCAACATGACGGTAATCCAGGCCGGTGAAGTCACCTTCCCGCCGCCCGCCATCGCCGTCTCCGCCGCCCCGCAGAAGCCTGCCGCTGCCCCGGTCAAGAAGGCCGAGGCGAAGCAGCCGTCCAACAAGAAGTTCGTGTTCGGTGCTCTCGGCATCGCCGCCTTCGGTTGGGTCGCAGCCGTGGCGCCTGCTGCCTTCCTCTCTCACTTCACCGTATTCATCCTGGCCTGCGTGGTCGGTTACTACGTGGTGTGGAACGTCTCTCACGCCCTGCACACGCCGCTGATGTCGGTCACCAATGCCATCTCCGGCATTATCGTGGTCGGTGCCCTGCTGCAAATCGGGCAAGGGTCGACTTTGGTCACCGCATTGGCCTTTATCGCCGTGCTGATTGCCAGTATCAACATCTTCGGTGGCTTCACAGTCACTCAGCGCATGCTGAAGATGTTCCGTAAGGATTAAGGGGGTTTAACGTGTCTCAAGGACTGGTAACAGCATCCTATATCGTTGCCGCCGTGCTCTTCATCCTCAGTCTCGCGGGACTGTCGAAGCAAGAAACGGCCAAGCATGGCAACTTGTTCGGTATCGCGGGTATGGCCATCGCCCTGCTCGCCACCGTCTTCAACCCGGAAACCAGTGGCGTGCACTGGATCATCCTGGCCATGGTCATAGGTGGTTCCATCGGCGTGCGGCTGGCACTCAAGGTCGAGATGACCGAGATGCCCGAGCTGGTCGCCGTGCTGCACAGCTTCGTGGGCATGGCGGCTGTGCTGGTGGGCTTCAACAGCTTCATCGATCTGCACCCGTCTGCTCCCGCCGAGGTGGTGGTTTCCGTCGGTTCCAA
The DNA here is from genome assembly GCF_963899305.1 of Aeromonas sp. MR19. Lineage (NCBI taxonomy): Bacteria > Pseudomonadati > Pseudomonadota > Gammaproteobacteria > Aeromonadales > Aeromonadaceae > Aeromonas > Aeromonas sp. MR19. Next base: position 40,796 of record NZ_CAWQWZ010000051.1, on the reverse strand, counting down.
CCTGGATGCGACTCTGGCTGCGGCCCGGGCGGCGTTCGAACAGGCGGCCAGCGTCGCTCAGGTCGAGCACCTCTCCGGCGCCATGCTGAACATCCACCTGGTCGAGATCTTCCTGGGCGTCTTCATCGGTGCCGTGACCTTCACAGGTTCCGTGGTTGCCTTCGGCAAGCTGCGTGGTCTCATCTCTTCCAAGCCGCTGATGCTGCCGCACCGTCACAAGCTGAACCTGCTGGCCGTGGTGGCCTCGCTGGTACTGATGATCTCCTTCGTCAACGCCGGTGGCTCTACCTTCGCCCTGCTGGTGATGACCCTGATCGCCTTCGCCTTCGGCTGGCACCTGGTGGCCAGCATAGGTGGCGCCGACATGCCGGTCGTGGTCTCCATGCTGAACTCCTACTCGGGTTGGGCGGCGGCGGCGGCGGGCTTCATGCTCTCCAATGACCTGCTGATCGTGGTCGGTGCCCTGGTGGGTTCCTCCGGTGCGATTCTGTCTTACATCATGTGCAAGGCGATGAACCGCTCCTTCATCTCGGTGATCGCCGGTGGCTTCGGCTCCGACGGCGTGGCCTCCACGGCCGACCAGGAAATGGGCGAATACCGCGAGACCAACGCCGAGGAAGTGGCTGACCTGCTGAAGAACGCCAGCTCCGTCATCATCACCCCGGGCTACGGCATGGCGGTGGCGCAGGCCCAGTACCCGGTGGCCGAGATCACCCACAAGCTGCGCGAGCGCGGCGTCAAGGTGCGCTTCGGTATCCACCCGGTTGCCGGTCGTCTGCCAGGCCACATGAACGTGCTGCTGGCGGAAGCCAAGGTTCCTTACGATATCGTGCTGGAAATGGACGAGATCAACGAGGACTTCAACGATACCGATGTGGTATTGGTGATCGGTGCCAACGACACCGTCAACCCGGCCGCCATGGAAGATCCGGGCAGCCCCATCGCCGGCATGCCGGTGCTGGAAGTGTGGAAGGCGCAGAACGTCATCGGCTTCAAGCGTTCCATGAACACTGGCTACGCCGGCGTCCAGAACCCGCTGTTCTTCAAGGAGAACACCCAGATGCTGTTTGGCGATGCCAAGGCCAGCGTCGAGGCGATCCTGAAAGCGCTGTAAGCGTGGTTCGGGAAAGACAAAAGGAGGCTCAGGCCTCCTTTTTTATTACTTACTTTTTGGTATATCCTCAGCCAATGCATGGGTGGAGAGAACGGCATGGTATGGCGTAAAGGATGGATCCTGATCTGCCTCTGGTGGGGTTTGGCAGCACAGGCAGCTGAACAGCCAACCCTGACCCTGTTGACCGAGTTGTGGCCGCCCTATGTGATGCGGCTCGATGACGGCAGCCTGGGGGGCGCCGATCTGGAGCTGGCCCGCACCGTGCTCACGCGGATGGGTTATCGCACCACGGTCAAGGTGCTGCCCTGGAAGCGGGTGTTGCAGGAGGCCAGGTTGCAGCAGGGGGATGGCATAGTCGATGCCTTCTTCGAGGAGCGGCGACTGGAGTGGCTGCACTACCCGGATGAACCCCTCTCCCAGAGCGGTGAAGTGATCTTCTTCCCCCTGGACAAACCCGTGGATTACCAGAGCCTGGCCAGCCTCAAGGGGCTGCGCGTCGGTACCCAGACCGACTATGCCTATGGCGAAGCCTTCCTGACCGCCGCCGGGTTCACCCGGGTTCCCATGACGGGGGAGAGCAACATGATCAAGCAGTTGCACCTGATGATGGCAGGGCGGCTCGATGCCGTTGTGATGAACCAGATGGTGGGCCGCTACCTGGTCAGGGGGCAGGGGCTGCAGGATCAGATCGGCCATAGCGACAAGACGGTGACCGACAGCAACCGCAACTTCCTCGCCTTCACCCACAAGCCCGGCCACGAGAAGCTGGCCTATCAGTTCTCCCTCGCCCTCAAGGCCTTCAAGCAGACCCCAGAGTACCAGGCCCTGTTGACCCGCTACGGACTCTGAATCGGGACGTTCAGGTTCCGTCTGTTGAGCCCTGCGACCCGTTCAGACCCTGCCGTTGTGCGCCAGTTCACAATCTGTGGCGCTTTGCCGCCAGTTGGGCATAATGCCTGCGAAAAAGCGATGCGGCTCAACTTTATTTGAGTCCCTTTGCTTTAGAGTTACCCCAAGTTGACTGGATGACCCCTATGATGCAGGCCACCCCATTACGCCAAGCCAGTGCGCTGACCGATGAAGAGCGCCACCTGATCGCCAGCTTCGAACCCGCCGTGGAGGCGCTCTCCGCCTTGTTCGGCCCGGGTTGTGAAGTGGTGCTGCACGCTTTCGACAGCTTGCACGCCTCCGTCATCAAGATCGCCAACGGCCATATCACAGGCCGGGAGGAGGGAGCACCCGTCACCGACTTCGCCCTCAACAAGCTGCAGAGCGCGGCGGGCAGTCAGTGGAGCAGCTACTTCTCCCGCACTCGCGAGGGGGCGCTGCTCAAGTCCTCCTCCATCACCATCAGCAACCGGGAGGGCAAACCCGTCGGCATGCTGTGCGTGAACTTCAGCCTGGATACGCCGCTCGGCGCCCTGCTCGATACCTTCTCGTTGCCCGCCGCGCCGGCGCCGCTCAACAACGAGACCTTCGCCAGCTCGGTGGACGATCTGGTGGCCCAGGTGATCGACAAGGTGGATCAGGATGCCAGCCTCGGCAGCAGCGTGCGCAACAAGGCGATCGTGCACCGGCTCTACGACATGGGCATCTTCGAGATCAAGGATGCCGCCCAGCTGGTGGCCGAGATGCTCGGCATCTCCCGTCATACCGTCTATCTGCATATCCGCAACCGCAAAGCGGATCTGACCGAACAATAAGAGCCCGCCCGTGGGCGACATGAACATGAGAAACATCGCAATGAAAGCACAATGGACCGACTTTATTACCCTGCTCAAGCGTGAAGTGGTGCCGGCCTTGGGCTGCACCGAGCCCATGTCGGTGGCGCTGGCGGCGGCCAACTGCCGCAAGCTGCTGGGGCAGGATCCGACTCGCGTCAGCGTCTGGGTCAGCGGCAACCTGTTCAAGAACGGCATGGGGGTCGGCGTGCCCGGCACCGGCATGATAGGGCTGCCGGTGGCGGCGGCGGTCGGTTTCACCGGGGGCAACCCGGATGCGGGGCTGGAGGTGCTCAATACCCTGACCCCGGCCCAGGTGGAGGCTGCCAAGGCGCTGCTGCCCATCATCAAGGTGGACGTGAAGGATGTGGCTGACGTGCTCTATGCCGAGGTCTTGGCGGAGGTGGAGGGCCACAGCGCCCGTGTGGTGATCTGTACCGACCACACCCGCATCGTCTTGATGGAGCTGGACGGCGAGGTGCTGATGGAGCAGGCCAGCGCCCCCGGCGTGCAGATCCAGCCCGCCAAGTCCGGCAAGCCCGCCATGACGCTGCGCGAGATAGTGGCGTTTGCGCTTGAGGTGCCGCTGGCGGAGATCGACTTCATTCGCGCCGCGGCCACCATGAACCAGGCGCTGGCGGATGAAGGGCTGCAGGGTTATGGCTTGCAGATCGGCAAGATCCTGACCGAGCAGGTGGAGCGCAAGCTGCTCTCGGACGATCTGATGACGCTGGCCATGCGGCTCTCCTCGGCGGCCTCCGATGCGCGCATGGACGGCGCCATGCTGCCCGCCATGTCCAACTCCGGCTCCGGCAATCAGGGCATAGCCGCCACCATGCCGGTGGTCGCCGCCGCCCGCTTCCTCAAGGCGAGCGACGAGCAGCTGACCCGGGCGCTGGTGATGAGCCATCTGGTGGCCATCTACATCAAGACCCATCAGAACAAGCTGTCGGCCCTCTGCGCCGCCAGCACGGCTGCCATGGGGTCGGGGGCCGCCATCACCTGGCTGCTGGGCGGCCAGTTCGAGCAAATTAGTCACTGCATCAACAACATGATCGGTGACGTTTCCGGTATCATTTGCGACGGCGCGGGCAGTGCCTGTTCCATGAAGGTCTCTACCTCCACCTCGGCGGCGGTCAAATCGTCGCTGATGGCCATCAACAATCTGCACGTACCCCAGAGCGAAGGCATAGTCTCCGACGACGTGGATCAGACCATAGCCAACCTGGGCCGTCTCTCCAAACTGGGGATGCTGGATACCGATATCGAGATCATCAACATCATGCGGGCCAAACAACAGGGCAAGGCCCAGTGATGCAAGGGGTGGCGCAAGCCACCCTCTGTTTTTCTGTCTGCTGACGCCGCCCCGGCCACGGGGCGTCCGATGCGGTCGATGTCAGGGTTGCGCCTGCCAGGCGCGGCCCGGTTTTGTGTCACCCCGGTTGCACCGGGGGGCAAGTCGCCACGATGCGGCACGTTTCAGGGAGGAGTGTGCACTGGACACTCGTCCGTATACCTCGGGCCCGGCCCGATTATTTTGGGGAATATCGTCATGACTCTTAGCGTTATAGGTAATCTGGCCATCCTGGTCATGTTGCTGCTGTTTCTCTATCGGTTGCAGCAAACCCACGTCAGCTTCACCCGCCGGGTCTTCTCGGGGCTGGGGCTGGGCATCCTGTTCGGCGCCGCCTTGCAACTGTTGTATGGTGCCGGCTCCAGCGTGCTGGTGCAGACCGGTGACTACCTGGATATCGTCGGCAGCGGCTATGTGAAGCTGCTGCAGATGATCATCACCCCGCTCATCATGGTCTCCATCATAGGCGCCATCCTCAAGCTCAACGGCGGTACCGCCCTTGGCAAGATCAGCGCCATGACCATAGGCGTGCTGATCTTCACCACCATGATCGCCGCCGGGGCGGGCATACTGATGTCCAACCTGTTCGGCCTGACCGCTGAAGGACTCACCGCCGGCGCCGCCGAGACAGCTCGTGGCGCCGCGCTGCAGACCACACTCGGCAGCGTCGAGGGAATGTCCTTTGCTAAGATGGTGTTGGAATTCATCCCGGCCAACCCCTTCCTCGATATGACGGGGGCGCGCAAGACCTCCACCATAGCCGTGGTGATCTTCTCCATCTTCATCGGCCTGTCAGCCACCGGCATCGCCCGCAAGAAGCCCGAGATCTTCGCGAGCTTCGGCCACTTCATGCAGGTTGCCCACGTCATAGTGATGCGGATGGTGACTCTGGTGCTGCGCCTCACTCCCTATGGCGTGCTGGCGCTGATGACCAAGGTGGTGTCCGGTTCCAACTACGCCGACATCCTCAACCTGCTCAGCTTCGTCATGGCCTCCTACGGCGCCATCGCCATCATGTTTGCGGTGCACCTGCTGCTGGTGAGCCTGGTGGGCATCAACCCGGCCCGCTATCTGAAGAAGATCATGCCGGTGCTGGCCTTTGCCTTCACCTCCCGCACCAGTGCGGGCTCCATCCCGATGAACGTGCAGACCCAGACCAAGGCACTCGGCATTCCGGAGGGGATCGCCAACTTCGCCGCCTCGTTCGGTTCGACCATAGGCCAGAACGGCTGCGCCGGCATCTATCCGGCCATGTTGGCGGTGATGATAGCCCCGACCGTGGGGGTCAATCCCATGGATCCGGGCTTCATCATGACGCTGATCGCCATCATCACCGTCAGCTCGTTCGGGGTGGCCGGGATCGGTGGCGGAGCCACCTTCGCCGCGCTGATCGTGCTCTCCGCCCTGGACTTTCCGGTGGCGCTGGCGGGCCTGCTCATCTCCATCGAGCCGCTGATCGACATGGGCCGCACCGCGCTGAACGTTTCCGGCTCCATCACGGCCGGTACTGTCACCAGCCGCCTGTTGGGCGAGACCGACATGGCGGTGTTCAACAGCGAGCACGAGGTGTGTCTGGACGGCGAAGAGTCCACCATCTGATCCGCTTGCCAGGGGAGGGGCCAGCCCCTGCCCATCGATAGACCAGAGGGAGGGCATGCCCTCCCTCTGCCATTGAAAGGAGAAAGTATGAGAATCCTGATCATAGGTGGCGAAGCCGCCGGTATGAGTGCGGCGGCCAAGGCCCGTCGTCTGGCCAAGGATGCCGAGATAGTGGTGTACGAGGCTTCCGAGGTGATCTCCTTCGGCGCCTGCGGCCTGCCCTACTTCGTCGGCGACGAGTTTCAGGAGCCGGGCTACATGGCCGAGTTCACCCCGGAGCAGTTCGCCGCCAAGGGGATAGAGGTCAAGACCGGCCACCGGGTGCTCGGTATCGATGCGGCCGCCCATACCCTTCGGGTGGAGCACAAGGGCGACACCTTCACCGATCGTTACGATCGGCTGATGATAGCCACAGGTGCCCGTGAAGTGATGCCCCCCATCCCCGGCCTGCAGCAGCAGGGGGTGTTCGGCCTGCGCCGCATGGCCGACGGGCTGGCGCTGAAGGAGGCGGTGCAGGACAAGCGCAATACCCGCGCCCTGGTGATCGGCTCCGGCTTCATCGGGCTGGAGGTAGTCGAGGCCCTGGTGCATCAGGGTAAAGAGGTGCGGCTCATCGAGCTGGCGGATCGGGTCATTCCCGACGCTTTTGATAGCGAAATCACCCAGCACATAGAAACCGAACTGCGCGAGCAGGGGGTCTGTGTCCATCTGGGTGAGCGGGTTGAGGCTCTGCTGGGGGATGGCAGGGTCACGGGCGTGCGAACCAGCCAGGGCGAGTATGAGGCCGATATAGTGGTGGTCTGTACCGGGGTCAAGCCCAACACCGAGTTCCTGGCCGACACCGGCATCAAACGGCTGGCCAATGGCGCCATCGAGGTGGACAGGCAGGGCCGCACCTCGCTGGCCAACGTCTGGTCTGCCGGCGACTGCGCCAGCGTTTGGCACAGCGTCAAACAGCAGCAGGTTTATGTGCCGCTCGCCACCATAGCCAACAAGCTGGGCCGCATGGTGGGCGAGAACCTGGCCGGGGCCGAACAGGTGTTCCCGGGCACGCTGGGCTCCGCGGCGCTCAAGGTGCTGGGGCTGGAGGCGGGTCGCACCGGTCTTTCTGAGCAAGAAGCCAAGGCGATGGGTGTCGACTATCGCACCGTCGTCATCAAGGACAAGTGCCACACCAACTACTGCCCCGGCCAGTCCGATATCCACGTCAAGCTGGTCTATGAGGCGGGCAGCAAGCGGCTGCTGGGGGGGCAGATCCTGGGTCGCAAGGGGGCTGTCCACCGCATAGATGCGCTGGCGGTCGCCATCACCATGGGAGTGACCACGGAGCAGCTCGGCATGCTGGACTTTGCCTACGCCCCGCCCTTCTCCCGCACCTGGGACGTGCTCAACGTGGCGGGCAATGTGGCCAAATAGCTGACTGAAGATGGCGGCGCATACACGGCGCCGTCATGCCAGTTGCACTCTGCAGGTAAATGGCTGACATAAAAAAACCGATGCCTGGGCATCGGTTTTTTGTTGCGACCGGTTTGGCCGTTGAACTCAGCCGCGGCCGAGACGATTGTCCGGGTAGTTCTTGGCCAGCACTTCGCGGGCATGCTGGGCCAGGGCCGGCATCTTCAGCGTGTCGTAAGACTCGACCATGATCTCCAGCGCCTTCTCGGTTTCGGCCGTGTCGGGATAGGTCTCGACAATCAGCTTGGCCCGGTTGGCGGCGGCGATCAGCGCATCGCGCTTCACGTAGTACTCGGCCACGCTCAGGTCGTAACGGGCAAGGCGGTTCTTCAGGCCGATCATGCGAGCACGTGCATCGGCGGCATAGACGCTGTTGGGATAGTTCTGCAACAGGGTCTTGAAGTCCTGGAAGGCCTGACGGGCATAAGAGGGGTCTTTATCGTCCCGATTGATGCCCAGGAAGTCCTGGAAGAAGTTGTAATCGCCGGCCATGTTGGTCAGGCCGCGCATGTAGAACACATAATCGATATTTTTATGCGCCGGATTGAGGCGGATAAAACGGTCGATATTGGCGATCGCCTGGGCGGTATCGTCCTGTTTGTAGTAGGCGTAAATGAGGTCAAGCTGTACCTGGTTGGAGTAGGCGCCGAAAGGATAGCGCGAGTCCAATGCTTCCAGTAATTCGATAGCATTCAGGTAGTTACCGGCATCCAGCTTGAGGCGTGCTTTCTGGTACAGGGTCTCCGGCGGTTCGTCGGGGACCTTGGGTTTGGTGCTGGAACAGCCCGTGATCAAGGTAGCAACCAAGGCGAGCGACATCAGCAGGTGAGACTTCTTTCCCATCAACAACATCCGGTCCATTTCCACGAAATTGGCAAAGTATCCGTTATGCTTGGCTAAAAGAAAAGCTAGAATACCCGGATTATTTCGAATTGATACCCCCCGCTCAAGAGACCATACATGAGCCAGCATATTGAACTGACAGGCGAATTTCAGGATCACCAATTCGGGCAGCGACTCGACCAGGCCCTGGCCGAATTGTTTCCAGACTACTCCCGAACCCGCATCAAGGAGTGGATTTTACAGGACAGAGTGACCCTGGATGGTCAGGTTGCGAACACCCCGCGCGAGAAGGTACTGGCCGGGCAACAGGTGCATGTAGATGTCGAGCTGGAAGATGACACCCGTTGGGATGCCCAGGACATAGCACTCAACATCGTCTACGAAGATGAACACATTCTGGTGATCGACAAACCGGCCGGTCTGGTGGTTCACCCGGGTGCAGGCACGCCGGATGGCACCATACTCAACGCCCTGCTGCACCGCTATCCGGGCATCGCCGAGGTGCCCCGCGCCGGTATAGTGCACCGTCTGGATAAAGACACCACAGGCCTGATGGTGGTTGCCAAGACAGTGCCCGCCCAGACCCATCTGGTGGAAGCGCTGCAGGCGCGCCAGATCACCCGTGAGTACGAAGCCATCGCCATCGGTCACATGACCGCAGGCGGTACAGTGGATGCGCCTATCGGCCGTCACCCGACCCAGCGTACCCACATGGCTGTGGTGCCCAATGGCCGTCCTTCCGTGACCCACTACCGGGTACACGAGAAATTCCGTGGCCACACCCGTCTGCGTCTGCGTCTGGAAACCGGTCGTACCCACCAGATCCGTGTGCACATGGCTCACATCAAGCATCCGCTGGTGGGGGATCCCGCCTACGGTGGCCGTCTGCGCCTGCTGCGCAATGCGACCCCTGAGCTGACCCAGATGCTGCGCAGCTTCAATCGTCAGGCGCTGCATGCCACCATGCTGCAACTGGCGCACCCCATCACGGGTGAAGTGATGCAGTGGCATTCCGAGACGCCGCAGGACATGGTGGCTCTGATAGAAGTGCTGCGCGCTGACACCTTGGCCAATCCGGACGATCTGGTCTGGAACTGATGAAGAGGGTGGTTCTGCGACGATTCCTGCCGTAGCCCTGCCCTTGAATCAGGCCTGAAACGGGGCTCCTTGACTGGCAACAGCTAAGGAGCCCCGTTTTTATATGAATAAATGAAAGGAGCCACAGATGAAATGGATCGAACCCGACTGGCCGGCACCGGCTCGTGTCAGAGCCCTGTCGACCACCCGGGATGGCGGCGAGAGTGAAGGGGTCTTCGCCGGCCTCAATCTGGGCGCCCATGTGGGGGACGCGGCGGTGCGGGTCGAGGCCAATCGTGCCCGCCTGCAACAGGCTGCGGATATTCCCGGCCCCCTCAACTGGCTCAATCAGGTGCATGGCACCGCAGTGCATCCGGTCAGCAACCAGTATGATGCCGTGCCGGATGCCGATGCGGCTTGCGCCCATGAGGCGGGGCAGGCCTGCATAGTGATGACCGCCGACTGCCTTCCCGTGTTGTTTTGCGATCGGGCTGGCACTGTGGTGGCTGCCGCCCATGCCGGTTGGCGCGGGCTGCAAGGAGGCGTATTGGAAGCCAGCATCGCGGCCATGGGTTGCGATCCTCGCGATCTTCTCGCCTGGCTTGGCCCTGCCATAGGCCCCACGGCGTTCGAGGTGGGGGGCGAGGTGCGCGACGCCTTTATGGCGGAGCAGGCCGACGCCGCCGCTGCCTTTGTGCCTTCCCCCAACGAGGGCAAGTGGCTGGCGGATATCTACCGGCTGGCCCGGCTGCGCCTCGCCCGGGCCGGTGTGAGCGCCGTCTACGGCGGCGAGTTCTGCACCTTCGGCGATGGCGAGCGGTTCTACTCTTATCGTCGCGACGGTCAGACCGGCCGAATGGCCTCCGTCATCTGGTTGGCCCGCTAAGAGCCTGACAAGCACCCGGTCAGCCATCACCCCGCTCTTCTCACGACCAGATCAGCGTGAGAGGGGCGGGGATCCTGCCTTCTCCCCGCTTTGCAGAAAAAATAACCAGGCCAGGCCCTTGAAATAACCCGTACGGGCCGCATCTTTCTTGTCAGAAAGTCATGTTGTTTGCCGCATGAGCGGCGTCTGTCTGAAAGGGGGAGTGCGATGCGCCTCGATCGCCTGACCAGCAAATTCCAAGTTGCTATTTCCGATGCCCAGTCTCTTGCACTGGGTCGTGATCATCAATTTATCGAACCCGTCCACCTGATGACCGCCCTGGTCAATCAGGACGGCGGCTCCATTCGTCCACTGCTCACCCTGACCGGGATGGACATCAATGCCCTGCGCTCTCGCCTCGGCGAAGAGCTGGATCGGCTGCCCAAGGTGAGCGGCGTGGAGGGCGATGTGCAGCTCTCCAACGGCCTGGGTCGCCTGCTCAACGTCTGTGACAAGCTGGCTCAGCAGCGCAAGGATCAGTTCATCTCGTCCGAGCTGTTCGTGCTGGCCGCTCTCGACGAGAAGGGCAACCTGGGCGAGCTGCTGCGTGCCCAGGGCTTGAGCAAGGAGAAACTAGAAGCCGCCATCGACAAGGTGCGCGGTGGCAGAAAGATCGAAGATGCCAACGCCGAGGAGAATCGCCAGGCGCTGGAGAAGTACACCATAGACCTCACGGAGCGGGCCGAGATCGGCAAGCTGGATCCTGTGATAGGTCGCGATGAAGAGATCCGCCGTACCATCCAGGTGCTGCAACGCCGTACCAAGAACAACCCTGTGCTGATCGGTGCCCCCGGCGTCGGCAAGACCGCCATCGTCGAAGGGCTGGCCCAGCGCATCATCAACGGCGAAGTGCCGGAAGGGCTCAAGAACAAGCGGGTGCTCTCCCTGGACATGGGCGCCCTGGTGGCCGGTGCCAAGTACCGCGGCGAGTTTGAAGAGCGGCTGAAAGCCGTGCTGAGCGATCTCGCCAAGGAGGAGGGCAACGTCATCCTCTTCATCGACGAGCTGCACACCATGGTCGGCGCCGGCAAGGGCGAAGGGGCCATGGACGCGGGCAACATGCTGAAACCTGCGCTGGCCCGTGGCGATCTGCACTGCGTCGGTGCCACCACCCTGGATGAGTACCGCCAGTACATAGAGAAGGATGCCGCGCTGGAGCGCCGCTTCCAGAAGGTGCTGGTGGAGGAGCCGAGCGTGGAGGACACCATCGCCATACTGCGCGGCCTGAAGGAGCGTTACGAGCTGCACCACCATGTGCAGATCACGGATCCGGCGATCGTGGCGGCGGCCCAGCTGTCGCACCGTTACATCGCCGATCGCCAGTTGCCAGACAAGGCCATCGACCTGATCGACGAGGCTGCGGCCAGCATCCGGCTGCAGATCGACTCCAAGCCCGAGTCCCTCGACCGGCTGGAGCGGCGCATCATACAGCTGAAACTCGAGCAGCAGGCGCTGATGAAAGAGGATGACGACGCCAGCCGCAAGCGACTGGATCTCATCAATCAGGAGATTGGCGAAAAGGATCGGGAATACAACGAGCTGGATGAGGTGTGGAAGGCCGAGAAGGCTGCCCTTGCCGGTACCCAGCACATCAAGGCGGCACTGGAGCAGGCCCGTCAGGATCTCGACGTGGCGCGCCGTGCCGGCGATCTCGGTCGCATGTCAGAGCTGCAGTACGGCCGTATTCCCGAGCTGGAGAAGCAGCTGGATCTCGCCACCCAGGCCGAGATGCAGGAGACCAGCCTGCTGCGCAACCGCGTCACGGACGTGGAGATAGCCGACGTGCTGGCCCGTGCAACCGGCATTCCTGTGGCGCGCATGCTGGAAGGGGAGCGCGACAAGCTGCTGCGGATGGAAGATCAGTTGCACAGCCGTGTGATAGGCCAGGAGGAAGCGGTTGAAGCCGTCTCCAACGCCATTCGCCGCTCCCGTGCCGGGCTCTCGGATCCGAACCGTCCCATCGGCTCCTTCCTGTTCCTCGGTCCCACCGGGGTGGGCAAGACCGAGCTGTGCAAGGCGCTGGCGGAGTTCCTGTTCGATACCCAGGACGCCATGGTGCGGATCGACATGTCCGAGTTCATGGAGAAACACAGCGTGGCCCGTCTGGTGGGTGCACCTCCGGGATACGTGGGCTATGAGGAGGGGGGTTATCTGACCGAGGCGGTACGCCGTCGCCCCTACTCTGTGATCCTGCTCGATGAAGTGGAGAAGGCGCACCCGGATGTGTTCAACATCCTGTTGCAGGTGCTGGACGATGGCCGCCTGACCGATGGTCAGGGTCGTACCGTCGATTTCCGCAACTCGGTCGTCATCATGACCTCCAACCTGGGGTCGGATCTGATCCAGGAGCACCACTCCGAGAAGGATTACGACGAGATGAAGGCCATGTTGATGGAGGTGCTGACCCGCAGCTTCCGGCCCGAGTTCATCAACCGGATCGACGAGACTGTGGTGTTCCACCCCCTCGACGAGGCTCACATCAAGTCTATCGCCCGCATCCAGCTCAAGAGTCTGATGGGCCGTCTGGAGGCTCAGGGTTACGAGGTGGAGGTGAGCGAGGCGCTGCTCGAGAAGCTGGTGCACGCCGGGTTTGACCCCGTCTACGGGGCACGGCCCCTCAAGCGGGCGATCCAGCACAAGGTGGAGAACCCGCTGGCTCAGGCGCTGCTCTCCGGTCGCATCGTTCCCGGCAAGAAGTTGCTGCTGGGGGCCGACAGCAACGGCCTGACCATGACCCAGTAACGGGATTGTCGATGAAAAACGCAGGCCTGGTGCCTGCGTTTTATTTTGTGGGGAGGTGGCATGCTCAAGTTTTCTGTACTGGTCGATGACGAGGTGCATCAGCCCGGCTGCTTGCCGGAGAAAGGGTTGGCGCTGCTGCTGGAGTGCGATGGCCTCAAGGTGCTGTTTGACAGCGGGAGGGGGAGGGCCTTGCGCCATAACGCCGGGGTCATGGGGATGGATCTCGCCTCCCTCACCCACGTGGTGCTCTCCCACGGTCATTACGATCATGTGGGCGGTATCGGCTCGCTGCCCGTCTATCCCGATCCTGTCCCCTTGATCGCCTGTCCGGATGTGTTCCATGAGCGGGGCTACTTCCTGCCCTGGCCGTTTCGGCGCCACAACCTCTATCGACTCTCGGGCGATCTTGCGCCGGAGGCTCTGGTGGCCAGAGGGCTGCTGCCCCGCAGCTCTGCCGAGCCGGTCTGGTTGTCCGAGCGGCTGGTGTTCCTGGGATCCATACTGCGACGGGAGCAAGCCAAACCCTCCTTGCTGGGTTACATGGTGCGGGGCGGGCGAGTGGAGAAAGACCTTATCAGCGATGATTCGGCGCTGGCTTATAAGAGTTCCAAAGGCCTTATCGTCTTTATCGGCTGCGGCCACTCAGGGGCCGAGAACATCGTCCAGTGGGCCAAGGAGGTGTGCGGCGATGAGCGGGTGCATGCCGTCATAGGTGGTCTGCACCTGAAATTTTCCGGCCCGCAGCGGGCGGCGGCGCTGGGTATGTATCTGCAACAGGAGGGCGTGGAGAGCCTCTTTGCCTGCCATTGCACCGGCAAACGGAAGGCGGGGCTGCCACGGCAGACCAACATAGGTGCGGGGTTCACATATGTATTCCCGCCATAAAAAAGCGGCAATCCGAAGATTGCCGAGAGGAATGTAGTGACGCGACCTGACGTGGGTTGAGCGGGTCGCAGGGGCAAGCCCCGGTTTCGCAGAGGGCCATCAGGGATGCCCACTCTGCTTACAGCATGCCCGTGATGCGCTCTCTCATCCCGGGCGGCCACACACCTGTCAGGCCTGACCCGCGTGCCGCGGCTCGCAGGCTAGACCCATTGAATTGCTTACAGCATGCCCGGGATGGCGGTTTTCATCTCCGCCGGCCAGACGCCGACCTGCACCTGACCTATGTGTTCCTTTTGCAGCAGCAACATGGCCAGACGGGATTGGCCTATGCCGCCGCCTATGGTCTGCGGCATGCGCGCGGCCAGCAGATCCTGGTGCCAGTCGTATTGCAGGCGATCTTCATCGCCCGTGATGGCGAGCTGGCGGCGCAGGGCCTCGGCGTCTACCCGGATCCCCATGGAGGAGATCTCGAAACTGTCTTCCAGCACAGGGTTCCACACCAGGATGTCACCGTTCAGGCCGGCCAGCCCCAGCTCGCTGTGGCTGCTCCAGTCGTCATAGTCAGGGGCACGCACATCGTGGCGCTCGCCGTGGGAGAGGGCTCCGCCTATGCCGATGAGGAAGACGGCACCCAGCTCCTTGGCGATGGCGCGTTCGCGCCCCTTGGCGTCGAGATCCGGGTAACGGGTCAGCAGCTCTTCGCTGTGCAGGAACTGGATCTCGCCTGGCAGGAAGGGGGTCAGCGCGTGTTCGGCACAGACGGCGCGCTCGGTAGCCTTGATGGCGGCCCAGATGCCGCGCACCGTCTCCTGCAGATAGGCCAGATCGCGGCGCTCGCTCGGCATCACCTTCTCCCAGTCCCACTGATCCACGTAGACGGAGTGGATGGGGGTGAGGCGATCCTCGTCCGGACGCAGCGCCTTCATGTGGGTGTAGATGCCTTCGCCCGGGCCGAAGCCGAAGCGACCGAGCGTCTGGCGCTTCCACTTGGCCAGGGAGTGCACCACCTCGTAGCTGTGTTCAGGCAGGGTCTTCACCTTGACCTGCACCGCATTCTCGTGGCCAGAGAGGTTGTCTTGAGTGCCATCACCGACCCGGCTCAGAATGGGGGCTTGCACCTCCATCAGGCCCAGTTGCTGGGCGAGTTGGCGGGAGAACATCTCTTTGACGAAGCTGATCTGTTGCTGGCTGCGAATGTAGTGCTGTTTCATGCTGAATACCTGTCTCAAATCCGTTGGATGTGACGATTCTTCAACAGATTGCCAAGTAAATTCAATATTCGATAATAGAAATAGGCTTTGTGTGTTTTTTTCTTCAAAATAAACCCATTATTAATGAAGTATCGTCAACGGGAGTGCAAAAAAGTGCCGGAAAATTATCGGATCGATAATCTCGATCAGGCCATCCTCACCGCCCTGATGGACAATGCGCGGATCCCTTACGCCGAGTTGGCCAAACAACTGGCGGTCAGCCCGGGCACCATTCATGTGCGGGTGGAGAAGATGAAGCAGGCGGGGATCATCGAGGGGACGCGGGTGCAGGTGAATGCCAAGAAGCTGGGTTATGACGTCTGCTGCTTTATCGGCATCAACCTCAAGAGTGCCAAGGATTACCCCTCGGCCCTGGCCAAGCTGCAGGCGCTGGACGAGGTGGTGGAGGCCTACTACACCACGGGCCACTACAGCATCTTCATGAAGGTGATGACCCGCTCCATCGACGAGCTGCAGACTGTGCTGATCCACAAGATCCAGACCATAGACGAGATCCAGTCGACGGAAACCCTGATCTCGCTGCAGAACCCGATATTGCGAGACGTTAAGCCCTGAGGCTTGTTGCGTGGGGGACGCGGGAGATCCATTTCACATGCGAAACTCTGATTCCACTGCAAAACCCGATATTGCGAGACGTTAAGCCCTGAGGTCTGTTGCGTGGGGAGGGACGCGCGAGATCCATTTCACATGCGAAACCCTGATTTCACTGCAGAATCCGATCTTGCGTGATGTGAAGCCCTGATCGCCGGGATCAGGGTTCGATATAGGGGATGCCGTACTTGTCGTAGATGGCCTTGAGCCTGCCGTCGCGCTTCATGTGCAACAGCTCGGCATCATAGGCCGCCATCAGGGCCGGGGTGCCGGCATCGGCCCTGGCCTTGGTCCAGACGGTGTAGTAGGGGCTGGCCTTGAGCGGCTTGGGCAGGTAGTCGAGCTTGCCCTCCAGCCCCTCCTCCTTGATCTGGGCGAAGGCGGTGACCAGCGGCATGGGCACGGCATCTATGCGTCCGGCGATCAGCTTGCGCAGTTGCAGCTGGTTGATGGGGATCTCCTGGAAGTGATAGGCCGGATCGGCCAGGGCCGCCGTCAGCTCAGGGGTGTAGGAGAAGTCTTTGGTGACGCCGATGCGCCAGGGTTTGAGATCGCTCAGGGTGTCGTAGCGGATCTTCATCATGTCGGCCTTGCGCACGAAGAAGTGCCAGCTGTGGCGCAGGTGGGCCTGCTGCGGGTAGAGCAGATAGCGCTCTCGCTCCGGCTTGTAGGAGTGGGTCATCACCAGGTCATACGCGCCGGTTTCGGCATTGCGGGTGAGGCGGGCGCCCGAGTCGGTCAGCTCGATCCTGATGGGGACCTTGAGCTTGCCGAAGATGGCGGTGACCACGTCCACATCCAGCCCGCAGGGGCGGGCCTGGCCGTCCAGAAATTTCAGCGGCGGCTCCAGCGTGCCACCTATGATCAGTTCTTTGGCCTGGAGCCAGAGGGGAAGCAGCAGGCAGAGCAGAATGAACCTTCGCAAACCACATCTCCTGCACGGAATAGGGAATCGCCCACGGGCATAATTCAAGTATATTGGCCCGGATATTCAACAGAGACGACCCCGGATGGCAAATCCTGAAATCGAAAGTGAACTGGACGGTATCGACAGCTTGTCGGTCTGCCTCTATCGCCTTGGCCTGAGTCTGGCAGCTTTATTGCTTGTGTGTCGAGGGGCCAGCCTGCTGATTGGGCAGGATTTTTTACCGCCTGCGATCTGGCTGGCGGCCATGGCGGTGGCGAGCGGGGTGTGCGGGCTCTGTCTGCATATCTATGACAAGCGTATTCGCTTCATCCTGCAGGCGACGGCCTGGGGCGGCCTGATGCTGAGCGCCTGCGGGGCGCCGGACGTGCTGGTGCTGGGGGCTGTGCTGGCCACGCTCTCCGGCCTGGCGTTCAAGGAGCAGTTCTGTTTCGCCATTCCTGGCATCAAGGCGGTGCCCCTGTTGCTGCCGCTGTTATGGGGGCTGGAGTGGGCCCGGCTCGGCTGGGCCGCCGCCCTGGTTGCGCTGGCGTGCGGCCTGTTGCTCTGCCTGCTCAGTCTGGCCAAGTGGCGCATGCCCCTGCACTTCGACATAGGTGACAAGGGGCGCTACCAGAGCTAGGTCTGCTGGCAGCCCTTCATCTGGCGGTTGAGGGCCTGCATCACCTGATGGCGGCTGATGATGCCGATCACCTTGCCCCCTTGCAGCACCGGGTAGATCTTGGGCCTGGCCTCGCTCATCTGGCGCGCCAGCTCCAGTATGTTGTCGTCCGGGGCGACCGAGAGCGGTGTGCGGCTCATCAGATCTTCTACCCGGGTACGGGTATCGCAGTGATAGCTGCCGGTGAGCAGGCTGGGAATGCAGTCCTGCTCGGAGAGAAAACCGATCAGCCGCTGCTGCTCGTCCAGCACCGGCAGGCCGCTCAGCCCTGAGTGGTGCAATCTGTCCAGCGCCTCGGCCAGGCCGAGTTGCGGGGTGAGGGAGTGGGTCAGGCGGCTCATGTGATCGCGGATCTGCAGCATCTGGGTGGCTCCAAAAGAGGTAAAGTGGTGTCACTATGGCCGCTGGGCGGCGGACGGGGCCAATGGCTTGTGCCGTGGAGATTGATAGGCAGGGCCCTGCCACGGGTCGGCAAGCAATGACAAAGGAGAGGTTATGCGTGCATTGGTGACGGGGTGTGGCCGCCGGCTCGGCTTCTATCTGTGCGAGCAACTGGTGGCGGCCGGCTGGCAGGTGACGGGCAGTTATCGCAGCGAGCGGCCCGAGCTGGCCAGACTGGCGGCGCTCGGGGTCGAGCTGGTGCAGGCGGATTTCGCTCGTGAAGAGGAGGTCGGCAGGCTGATCGAGGTGCTGGCCGCCCATCAGGATCTGGGGCTGGTGATCCACAACGCCTCGGCCTTCGAGCCCCAGGCCGCGGATCCGGCGGTGCAACTGGCCCAGTTCGAGCAGTTTTATCGGGTGCACATGGCGGCCCCCTTCCAGCTCAACCGGGCGCTGGCGCCCCAGCTGGCGTGCAACGCCAATGCCGGCATCATCCACATCACGGATATCTATATTCACGCCCCGGCCCCCCAGTTTGCCAGCTATGTGGCCACCAAGGCGGGTGCTCACTCCCTTGCCATGAGCTTTGCCCGCGAACTGGCACCCGCCATCCGGGTCAACACCATAGAGCCTGGCCCCATCCTGTTTCTCGACGAACATGGCGACGCGTGGCGCCAGCAGGTGCTGGCGAAAACGCCGCTGGCGCGGGAAGGGGGGTTGGAGCCCATCTGGCAGGCGGTGCAGTTGCTGATGGAGAACGACTACATGACGGGAGCCAGCATCCGGGTCGATGGCGGCCGCAGCCTGGCCGTCATCTGAGCCCTGAGCGAGGCGCTCAGCTCCGGGCGACAGAGGCCTCTGCCGCCTGTTGCAGGGCCAGGGGGGTGAGGCCGACCTGCTGCTCCTCGATCACCTTGCCCGCCATCAGCCGGGTGTGCAGTGGCAAGGTGACCTTGCGATCGCGCACCTCCCCCTGCCCATACAGCTCGGCCAGCAGCTCGTTGAGGTAGGCATCGACCCGGGTGGCGGCGAAGTCATCGGTCGGGTTGCTGGCCAGAATGTCGATGTCCAGCGGCCGGTCGAGCACCTTGCAGTTCGGATCGCTGCGATCCCGGCCGTGCGCCAGCTCCATGGCGATGAAGACGGTTTTCAGCTGCAGGGGCGTCAGCGTGCTTTCGGTGACGAACAGGCAGTTGAGGAAGTCGTGGCGGGAGTGCATCCCCACCGGCTTGGTCTGGATCACCGAGCTCAGTTGCAGGCGACCGAAACGCTCGAGCAGTTCACCGACCGCCTGGCTGACATGCTGGTGGGGATCCAGATTCGATCCAATGCTGCACAGATAGAACATCTTCATCGGTCCTTGAGTAGGGCTCATCTGAAATGTATACACGGCTCACGGTAATCGGATTAACTATGCATTAACATCAAATTGTCTGTTGTGATCAGGCTCTATGTTGGCAAGAAAGGAGGTTTGCATGAGTGTGGAACTGAAGTGGGCACTGTTGACCGCGTCTGGCGCGTTGGCGATGATCCTGATTATCTGTGTGGCATCCGTCGGTCTGGCGTGAACCCCATCCCTCATTTTGCAGTATGAACCGGCCTCCTGGCCGGTTTTGCTTTTTGGGGGAGTGCGGATATGCTGGCCCACCCATGATGAATCGAGACAGCCCAAGATGACCAAGGTACGTCCACGCTCCCTGTTGCAAGTGGTATTGATGGGCTTCGTTCTGGTATTGATGCCGCTGGGCGGCATGATCTGGCACGACAGCCAGGCTCTCGAACACCTCAGCCAGTTGACCAGCGACGAGCTGGAACGGGCGGTGCGCGATACCCGGCGGGCGACGCTGCTCACTACCCAAGCCATTGATCTGGAACGTACTCTTCGTCGTTATGCCGTGCTGGGGGATGATCGCATCCTGGCCAGCTATCAGCAGCAGCTGGCGAGCTATCGCGGCCTGCTCGCCGCCCATCAGAGTTCGATCCCGGATGCCGAGGCCTACACGGGTCTCGAGCAGGCACTGACCTGGCTCGACAGCCTGCAGGATCTGGCCCGTGCCAAGGCCGAGTCGACCAGTCCAAAGTTTGATGATTTTAACCATGTTAATCAGCAGCTTGAGATCATCACCCGCAGCCAGGTAGACGAGCATGTCAGCCGGGTGCGAGCCACCATTGCCGACCTGATGACGGAGATCTGGTGGGTCAGCGGTTTCGTGGCCGTACTCAGCCTGCTGCTGGTATTGCTGTTTACCTATCTGATCATCCACCCGGTACGTCAGATTGAGTCGCGGATCTTGAGCCTGGGTGCCGGTGTGGAACCGGACAAGCGCCCGGTGGACGGGCCGGCCGAGCTGGTGTTGCTGGGGGAGCGGATCGGCTGGCTGCACGACAAATTGAAGGAGCTGGAGCAGCAGAAATACCAGTTCCTGCGCCACGTTTCCCACGAGTTGAAGACCCCGCTGGCGGTGCTGCGGGAGGGGGCGGATCTGCTCTCAGAGCAGCTTGTAGGGCCCTTGACCCCGGATCAGCAGGAGATCTGCCAGATGCTGGAGGAGAACAGCCGCCGGTTGCAGACCCTGATCGAACGCCTGCTCGATTTCAACCGCCTCAGCCAGCAGGAGGTGTTCAGCCTGACTCCGGTGGCGCTGGCGCCCCTGTTGTCAGAATTGTCTGCAGAGTACCGGCTGGCGCTGGAATCCAAACAAATCAGTGTACACTTGCCGACCGATCCGATCATGCTGCAGGCCGAGCCGTATCGCTTGCGGCTGATCCTCGATAATCTGTTTTCCAACGCGGTCAGTTATGGCGCCATGGGCGGCCAGATCTGGATCCGCGCCGGGCAGGATGCCGATGGCGGCTGGCTGGAGGTGGCCAACGAAGGGCCCTCCATTCCGGTGGCCGAGCGGGAACGGATCTTCGAGCCGTTCGAGCAGGGCAGCATAGTGCGGCAAGGTTTGTTGAAGGGCTCCGGCATGGGGCTCTCCATCGCTCGCGAGTCGGCGATGAGCCTGGGCGGCGAGTTGGTATTGGTTGAAGATGAACAGGCGGATGTCTGTTTCCGGTTGACGTTGAAGTGAAGCCTAAGATGAAACAATGTGTTGTTCCGGTATTGATGATGGGTCTGCTCACAGGCTGCTCCCTGTTGCCCGCGGGTGAACCGGCGGCGTCGTCGGATCTCGCCCTCGCCAAGCGGATGGAGTTTGCCAACAAGGAGATGCAGGTGCGCCTGCAGTACTCGGACTGGCTGCTGGCCAGCCATGCCCAGCAGCGGGTGCAGGAGCGTCAGCGCCTCAAGGGGGCGAGCGACATCGAGAGCCGGGTCAGCCTGGCCATGGTCAACACCCATCCGTCCGAGTCGGTGGCAAATCGCCGGGCCGGACTGGACAAACTCAAGAGCCTGCTGCCCGAGCTGGGGCTGGATGCCCAGGCCTTCCTGCGCAGCTGGATTGCCCTCGGCGAGGAGCTGCTGGCCCGTGACAGTCGGCGTGACGATCAGAGTCAGGAGGTGCAGCGTCTGCGCCGCCAGATCGAACAGCTCTCCGCCATCGATGAACAGCTCAATCAGCGCAAGCTGAACGGCAATGGCGAGGCGCTAAAATGAGTCGCATCCTGCTGGTCGACGACGATGTCAGCCTGCTCAAACTGATGAGCATGCGCCTGCGCAGCCAGGGCTACGAGGTGGATACCGCCGACAGCGCCGAAGGGGCGCTGGACAGACTGCGCCAGCAGCGGGCCGATCTGGTGCTGAGCGATCTGCGCATGACCGGCATGGACGGACTGGCGCTGTTCGAGCGCATCCAGTCCCAGTGGCTGGGGCTGCCGGTCATTATCATGACAGCTCACGGCACCATACCCGACGCCATTCAGGCCACCCGTTCCGGGGTATTCAGCTTTCTCACCAAGCCCATCGACAAGGATGAGCTGTTTGCCACCATAGAACATGCGCTGAGCCTGACTCGCCCAAAGCAGCGGCAGGATTGGCAATCGCTGATCCTGACCCGCAACCCGCAGATGGAACAGTTGCTGATCCAGGCCAACAGCATAGCCGGCATGGAAGTGCCCGTGCTGATCATGGGTCCTTCCGGCTCCGGCAAAGGGGTGATGACCCAGGCGCTGCATCAGGCCAGCAGTCGCCGTGACAAGCCGCTGCACGCCATCAACTGCGCCGCCTTGCCGTGGGCCGCGCTGGATCTGCAACTGTTCGGCGAGGACGGTCAGTCCGGTCTGTTCGAGCAGGCCAAGGGGGCGACCCTGTTTCTGGACGAGATAGGGGATCTGTCGGAGTCATTGCAGGCCAAGCTGCTGCAGGTGCTGCAGGAGTACGGTCAGGGCATCCCCGAGGTGCGGGTCATCAGCTCCAGCCATCAGGATCTGGTGGCGGCGATGGAGGAGGGGCGCTTTCGGGAGGATCTCTTCTATCGCCTCAACGTGGCCAACATCACCTTGCCGCCCCTCAGTGCCCGCAGCGAAGACATTCCGCTGCTGGCCAGACAGGCGCTGGACGAATATCGCAGCCGTCACGGCGACTGCGCCGCCCTCGGCTTCTCGCCGGAGGCGCTGGCCCTGCTGGCCGCGGCGGGCTGGCCCGGCAACGTACGCCAGCTCTACAGCGTGGTGGAACAGCTGGCCAGCCTCTGCTGCAGCCCGGTGATCGGCGCCGCCATGGTGGAGTCCGCCCTGAGCGGCGGCAGCGGCGGCATCCCCTCGTTCAACGAGGCGCGGGCCGAGTTCGAGAAGGAGTATCTGATCCGGCTGCTGCGTACCACAGAGGGCAACGTGACCCTGGCGGCCAACATGGCGGGCAGAAACCGCACCGATTTCTACAAGCTGTTGAATCGGCACGGCATTGAAGCCGCGAACTTCAAGTCGAAGGGATAAATGACAGAGGGGCGGCCCGTCGATGACGGACCGCCCCTCTTGGTTCAGACCGAATCGGCCTGGTCGGCAGGTTCAGGCCGGGTCGGTGACGCCAGCCGTGGCCTGGGCTTTCTGGGTTTTCTGGGAGAGCCAGAGGCCGCTCGCCTTCATCAGGTAACCGAACAGCGCGCCTATCACCAGGGAAGGCAGTATCAGTCGCCACTCTCCCGCCGCCCCGAAGGTGGCGCAGCAACCGGCGAAGGTGCCGGGAATGTAGCCGAGCCACTGCTGCTTGGCCTGCACGCACATCAGGGTCGCGACCAGCCCCGTCATCATGTAACCCGTCACACCGGCTCCCCACCAGGCATCCCCGTGGATCAGCAGCAGGGCCCACAGCATGCCGCTCACATTGCACAACATGGTTTGCAGCAGCGCCTTGTAGCCACCGCTGGAGGCGAAGTAGCTGGTACAGCCGAGGAAGCCGACCCAGGAGATGAGGCCGAGGGCGACGGCAACCCAGCCCCAGATGGCGGAGAGGATCCCGGTCGTGATGGCGATGGCGATCAATGGGCTCATGGTGTGACTCTTCAAAGTAGTGACATCTGGAAAAAGGGGGAGCCTACCCCTCGCAGGGGGGGCGGCAAGCAGGGGCGGAATTGTGTGTGATCTTCATCACTTATTTCAACTCAGGAATACGCTTGCGCTCGCGAAAAAAATTCATTGGTGGCGTCTTTGGCCCTGCACCATAGTTAGAGGCCCTGTCCTGCTCATGGAGTGAGTCTGATGGTGCCAAATGTGATCGTTCCTCTGCTGGTGTTCGTAGTGTTGTTCCTGGTCGGAACCATGGCCAAGGCCCTACCCCTGCACCAACTCATGTAAATTTGTGTGAAATAAAACTCGGCCGGGGCGGGTCTTATGGTTATCACCCTCATAGCCCCGGGAGTTTTTCATGTTGATCAAGCGCCGCTCTTCCCACCATCCCACCGAGCAGGATGTCACCCCGGAAGCCGTCTATCAGGATCGTCGCCTCATCCTGAAGGGACTCGGGCTGGGGGCCGCGACCCTGGCGTTTCCCACTCAGGCGAGCGTGCTCGATCTCTTCTCCGCCGACAAGCCAACCCCCGCCGCCGCGACCAGGCCGCTCAACATCCATGCCGCTGCCCGGCCCGAGGGCGTGATCATCACCCCGGAGGAGAAGGCCACCACCCACAACAACTTCTATGAGCTGGGCACCGACAAGGGGGACCCGGCCCGCAATGCCCATTACCTCAAACCCGAGCCCTGGACCCTCAAGGTGGAGGGGGAGGTGGCCAAGCCGTTTACGCTGGACGTGTGGGATCTCATCAACAAGAGCACGCTCGAAGAGCGCATCTACCGGCTGCGCTGTGTGGAGGCCTGGTCCATGGTGCTGCCCTGGAGCGGCATTTCGCTGGCGGACCTCATTCGCCGTGCCGAGCCCACCAGTCGCGCCAAGTTCGTGGCCTTCGAGACCCTGTATGACCCCGAGCAACTGCCGGGACAGGCCTCCCGCTCCCTCGGTGGCGGCATCGATTATCCCTACGTGGAGGGGCTGCGCATGGACGAGGCGATGCACCCGCTCTCCTTCCTGGCGATGGGGCTCTACGGCAAGACGCTGCCTGCCCAGAACGGAGCCCCGATCCGGCTGGTCGTGCCCTGGAAATACGGCTTCAAGAGCATCAAGAGCATCGTCTCCATCCGGCTGGTAGAAGAGATGCCGCCCACCACCTGGAATCTGCTGGCGTCGAACGAATATGGCTTCTACGCCAACGTCAATCCGCAGGTGGATCACCCGCGCTGGAGCCAGGCCAGCGAGCGCTTCATCGGCGAGGGGGGCATCTTCGGCGCCAAGCGTCAGCCGACCCTGATGTTCAACGGCTATGCCGACGAGGTGGCCTCCCTCTATCAGGGGATGGATCTGCGCAAATGGTATTGAAACTGACGCTCTGCCCGAACGGTGTCTTGCCCCCTTCTCCCCTTGTGGGAGAAGGGTTGGGGATGAGGGGTGGGAAAAACATAACGGGAACTGCGATATGACGCCGAGGCTGAAAACAGCCCATATCAACGGCTTGCGCCTGCTGGTACACCTTGCCTCGCTGGGGTTTCTGCTCTGGCTGCTGGTGGCTGTGCCCGGCGGCCTGCTGGGAGGAGACCCGGTACAGGGGCTGACCCACTATCTCGGCAAGGGGGCGCTGCATCTGCTGCTGCTCACCCTGCTGGTGTCACCGCTGGCCAAACGCTGGCGGCAGGGCCAGCTCATCAAGTTGCGCCGCCCCCTCGGGCTCTGGTGCGCGGCCTGGGCCGGGTTGCACTTTATGGTCTGGCTGGGGCTGGATCTGCAGTTCGACTGGGGCCTGATTGGCGGCGAGCTGGTGAAGCGCAGCTACATACTGGTGGGGGCGCTGGCGCTCTTGCTGCTGGTGGCGCTGAGCATCACCTCGATCCCGGCCCTGCTGCGGATTATGGGGCCGGCCTGGCAGAAGCTGCACAACTGGATCTATGCGGTGGCCCTGCTGGTGCCTGTGCACTACTGGTGGTCGGTGAAGAGTGGCTGGCAGGAGCCGCTCATCTATTTGCTGCTGGCCTGTGCCCTGCTGTGGCCACGGCGGGACAAGCTGCTGCGCCCCTGGCGCCAGCGTCAGCCACAAAAACTGAAAGAGGCGTGACTCGTCGCGCGCTCATCCAACGTGCGCAGCGCACATAGCAAAAGAGGCCTAGTCGGCCTCTTTTTTGGTGATCTCCCCGCTGTAGGCATCGACCAGCAGTTGCACTCGCTGCTCCTGGGCGTCCAGGGTTTCTACCTCGAATTTATCCCCTTCCAGCTCCACTTCCCGAATGTCGTGGTACCCTTGGGCCAACAGCAGCTTGACCAACGCCGGCATGTCGAGACGCGTCTGGGCCGCCCAGCCAAGGGTGGAAAAGAGGCAAAGGATCAGCAGGATACTGCGTGGGATCATATTCATTCCGGATTCATGGCTGGCAGACTATAAACGGCATTATGTTAGGTTTTTGGAGATGAATCATCCATGAATAGAGCCCTGTCTCTGCTTGGGTTGCTGCTGCCCGTGATGGCGCAGGCAACCACGCCGAACGAGGCCTTGCTGCAACAAGCTGTCAGCGAGGGTCGGATCAGGCCCTTTCATGAGGTGATGGAGGTGGCCTCTCGCCTGCCGGTGCGCGTGCTGCGCGTCGATCTGGGGGAAGAGGATGGCATCTGGTTGTATGAGCTCAAGCTCATCGACAGCGAGAACAGCGTCATCAAGGTGGGCTATCGCGCCGACAACCTGGAGATGGTGTGGCTCAAGGGCCATCATCTAGAGCGGCTGTTCGAGCCTCGCCCTCCACCGGAAGAAGAGTGACCCGGTTGGGCGCTCTGGCAGACATGGCTGCCCGACCCCCTCTCCGCTGACGCAAGTGTAACCCTGCTTTGGATACCCATTTATGCGCATTCTGATAGTTGAAGATGAGAAGACACTGGCGGGCCAGCTGGCGGAACAGCTGCGTCTGTCCGGTTTCGTGACCGACCTTTGCCATGATGGCAACGAAGCCGGCTTTCTCGGCGAGACCGAGCCCTATGACGCCATCATCCTGGATCTCGGCCTGCCGGGTCGCGATGGCCTGAGCGTGCTGAAAGAGTGGCGCAGCAAGGGGATAGATACCCCAGTGCTGGTGCTGACCGCCCGCGGCCAGCTGCACGAGAAGATTGAAGGGCTCAATGCCGGTGCCGACGACTACCTCACCAAGCCGTTCCAGGTGGCCGAATTGGTGGCGCGGGTGCAGGCGCTGGTGCGCCGGGCGGCGGGCAATGCCAGCTCGATCCTGGAGATTGGCGGAGTGCGGCTCGACATGGCGGCCTCCCAGGTGTGGTACGAAGGCACCCCCATCAAGCTCACCGCCCACGAGTTCCGGGTGCTCGGCTATCTGATGCAGCACAGGGGCAAGGTGGTGTCGCGCAGCGAGCTGATCGACCACATCTATGCCCAGGATTTTGATCGCGACTCCAATACCGTCGAGGTGTTCATCGGCCGGATCCGCAAGAAGACCCACGCCGATCTGATTGAGACTGTGCGTGGCCTCGGATACCGGATCAACGAATGAGTCAGGCCTTGATGCAATCGCTGCCAGGGTGCGGTGAATGAGGCTGGTACGGACCCTGCGGGGGCGGCTGGTGGTCATAGCCCTGGTCTGGTGCGGCCTCTTCCTGTTCGCCACAGGTTTCAGCCTGCAGACCATGATGCGCAACTACTGGCAGGAGGCGGAAGCCGACGGCCTGCGCTTGCAGCTCTATGATCTGCTCTCCCGGCTCGAGATCCAGCCGGACGGCCTGCCCATAGTCACCGAGCCCATGGCCGATCCCCGTTTCCGTCAACCTTACTCCGGCTACTACTGGCAGCTGGAGCTGGGGGATGCAGTGGTCAGCCGCTCCCGCTCCCTGTGGGATGTGCACCTCGACGTGCACGGCCTGAAGTCGGCGTTTGGCGATCCGGATCTGTTCGTCGGCAAGGGGCCCAACAAGGAGCCCCTGCTGATCATGACCCGTGCCGTGCTGCTGCCGGGCTCTGACAAGGTGTTTACCCTGGTGATGGCCAAGGACAGCAGCGCCCTGACCCAGACCCTGAAGAAGACCCGGATCAGCCTGTTCCTCGGCCTCGGCTTTGCCGCCACCGGCCTGGTGCTAGGCTTCATGTTCCAGATCGTCTATGGTCTGCGCCCGCTGCATCTGCTGCGCCGCGAGCTGGGGCGGGTGCATCAGGGGCATCAGGAGGGATTTCGGCTGCGTTACCCGCTGGAGATCCAGCCGCTGGTGGAGGACATCAACCGCCTGCTGCACCACTACGGTGAGCTGCTGCAACGGGCCCGCTCCCACACCGGCAATCTGGCCCACGCCCTCAAGACGCCGCTCAGCATAATGCGCAATCAGGTGGCCCAGTTGTCGCCCGAGGATCAGGCCGCCATCGGCGAGCAGCTCGACCAGATCCAGCGCCACATCGACTATCACCTCGGCAAGGCCCGGGTGACGGGCGCCGCCAAGATCCTCGGGGTGTCGACCCCGGTGCGGGCGCGAGTGGAGTACATCTGCCGCGCCTTCTCCCGGCTCTACCCGGGCAGGGAGGTGGATCTGCAGGTGCCGGCCAATCTGGCGGTCGGGGTGGAGGAGCAGGACTTCGACGAGATGGTGGGCAACCTGCTCGAGAACGCCTTCAAGTGGTCGGCCGGCCAGCTGCGCATCTCCAGCGCCGAGCTGGGGGGCTGGATCACATTGCGCATCGAGGATGACGGCCCCGGCATGAGCGAGGATCAGATCGCCAAGGCGGTGCTGCGTGGGGTGCGGCTCGACGAGAAGGTGCCGGGCTCCGGGCTCGGCCTCAACATAGTCTCCGATCTGGCCGAGGCCTATAGAGGCAATCTCATCATGGGCCGGGCGGAATTGGGTGGCCTGGCGGCGTCTCTGTCACTGCCCAAGGTGGCAAGGGTGGATAGCTAGGGATCAAGCCGGTTATAGGGCGGATGAAATAATTGGGGTGGCCCGTTCCCCGCCAACGCCCAAGGTGGCCTGGGTAGAGAGCCTAGTATTATCAAGCCTCGTCATGGGGCAATGGAATTAGGGTGGTCCGCTCCCCGCCACCGCTCAAGGTGGCACGGGGAGCGGGCCAAGCATAAGATAAGACACTTGTTCAAGCCTGAGGAAGGGTAGCAATGACAGACGATCCATGGGCACTATGTCATCTTGATGACTCGTTCGATTCCTCTGTACTGGGGATCAAGGGGGCTCAGCTCCAGTGGTTCGAGGACAGAGATAGCCTGATCGCATTCCTGCTGGAAGATTTCATCGATCTGCTGGCCGATGTGGGTGAGTTGGACGAAGACGAAATCGCGAGTGCCCGCGAGCGCTTCACCCTGCTGGTGGAGCAGATCAGAGACGATCGCGGTCTGGTGGATGCGCTCAACGATCTCGCCTCCGGCCTGCGCCGCATCGCCTGGCTGGGACCGCTCTCCGAGCTGGCCGAGGTCAGCGACGACTTCGCCGCCGGCCTGCGGCGCTATTTCTGGACCCAGTACGACGGCGACGAAGATGACCCGGATGCCTGGGTGCCGGAAGAGCTCTGGCCTCAGCTGGTGGAGTGTGCGGAAGAGTACATGCAGGAAGGGGACTTCTGAGTCACCTTGTCCGTGCTCCGGCTGCAGAGCGGGTGGCGTGTGCACAAGAGTACATGGTGGAAAGGGACTTCTGAGTATTCCCGTCCGCTCTGGTCACATCATGAGTTGAGTGTGCGGAAGAGTACATGCAGTAAGGGGACTTCTGAGTCACCACTGCCACAGCAAATTGACTGCAATAAAAAACGGCGCCTGATGGCGCCGTTTTTGTTGGTCGAGAGTGAACTCAGCCGTTGGCCGGCACCGCGTGAGCGGTATTGGCCAGTGCCGGGCCCCTGTATTTCTCGATCTGCAGCTGGGCCATGTGGCCGCAGTTGCCCTGCGCCAGGCTGGAGGTGCCCTCGTCGAAGGTCAGGCAGTTGACGTTGCCGTTCTTGCAGATGGCCCCCGCCTCACCCGGTTTGGCCGGGTCGAACCAGGCCCCTTCACAGATGCGCACCACACCTGGACGTATGTCTTTCGACACCAGGGCGCCCACCAGGATCTGGCCGCGATCGTTGAAGGCGCGCACCAGGTCCCCATCCTGAATGCCACGGGCCTTGGCATCATCCGGGTGGATCAGGATGGCCTCGCGATCGGCGATGGCGAACTTGTCCCGCAGCGGCGTGTTGTCCAGCTGGGAGTGCAGCCGCTGGGTCGGGTGCGAGGTGTTGAGCGACAGCGGATAACGGCTGGCGGTCTCGCTCTTCACCCACTCCTTGGGCTCATACCACTTGGGATGGCCGGCGCAGTCGGCATAGCCCATGCCGGCGATGGTATTGGAGAAGATCTCGATCTTGCCGGACGGGGTGCCGAGCGGGTTGAGCAGCGGGTTCTCGCGAAAATCGGCGTGACGGATCCACTGGCGGTTCGCCTCCGGAATGGGGAAGCGGATGTAGTTGTTGGACTCCCAGAACATGTTGAACGGCGGCAGTGCCACCCGGGCGCCACGAGCCTGGGCGGCCATGCCGTCATACATCTGCTTGAGCCACAGCATCTCGTCCTTGCCTTCGGTGTAGGCCTCCAGCAGGCCCAGCTTGGCGGCGATGGCGCTGAAGATGTCGAAGTCGTTGCGTGACTCGTGCTGGGGCGGCACGCACTGGTGCATGGGGAAGACGTAGCGCTGGGAGTAATCGCCGCCCATCTCCAGATCGTTGCGCTCGTAGCTGGTGGTGGCCGGCAGCACTATGTCAGCGTGCTTGGCGGTGGCGGTCCAGTAGGGTTCATGGACTATCACGGTCTGCGGCTTGCGCCAGGCCTTGAGCAGGTTGTTGGTGTCCTGATGGTGGTGGAAGGGATTGCCACCCGCCACGTAGACCAGCTTGATGTCCGGATAGCTGAGCTGACGGCCGTTGAAGTCGATGGTCTTGCCCGGATTGGCGAGACAGTCGGCGATGCGGGCCACCGGGATCGGCGCCGGGCTGTTCTTGGGGGCGTTGCCGGCCGAGATACCCGCCAGTATGCCGCCCTTGGCGGTGGGGCTGCCACCGGAGGAGTAGTGGTAGCTGAAGCCGTAACCGCCACCGGGCAGGCCGATCTGGCCCAGCATGGCGGCCAGGGTCACCAGCATCCAGTTGGGCTGCTCGCCGTGATGCTGACGCTGCATGCCCCAGCCCGCCATGATCATGGTGCGCTTGGACGCCATGTCGAGGGCCAGCTGACGGATCACGGCGGCATCGACGCCGCAGACAGTGCTCGCCCACTCGGCGCTCTTCGGCTGGCCATCCTCCTTGCCCAGCAGGTAGGTGAGGAACTTGTCGAAGCCGCTGGTGTAACGGTCGAGGAAGGCCTGATCGTGTTTCTGCTCGGTATAGAGGGTGTGGGCCACCCCCAGCATCATGGCCACGTCGGTATAGGCGTTCGGCGCAATCCACTCGGCCCCGGCCAGCTTGGCGGTCTCGTTGTAGACGGGGTCGATGCTGATGATGCGGGTACCCTTCTCCTTCAGCGCCTGGAAGCCGGCCTGACCCTCGTGGTCCGGCATGTTCCAGCTGTTCTTCAGGGTTACCTGGGCGTTGACGCCCCACAGCACCACCAGTTCGGCGTGTTCGATCACGTTCGGCCAGGCGGTCTGCTGCTCATACACCTCGATGGAGCCCATGACGTGGGACATGATCACCTGGGCGGCGCCGGCGGAGTAGTCACCGGCATAACCGGTGAAGCCGCCCGCCAGGTTCATCAGGCGGTGCAGCAGGGTGCGGCTGTTGTGGAACATGCCGACGCTCTTCCAGCCGTAGGAACCGGCGTGGATCGCCTGCGGGCCGAAGTCGCTCTGCACCCGGCCAATCTCGCCGGCCACCAGTTCGATGGCCTTGTCCCAGCTCACTCGCACCCATTCGTCGGCGCCGCGCAGCTCGGGTTTGGCGCCAGGGCCCTGCTCCAGCCAGCTCTTGCGCACCATGGGGTACTTGATGCGGTTCTTGGCGTGAACCTGGAACGGGGCCATGTCGATGAGATCGTTCGGCGCCGGATCATCGGCCACCGGCTGGACACGCACCATGCGGCCCTCTTCGACTATGGCTTCAAAGGCGCCCCAGTGGGCGCCGGTCAGTATGCCCTTCTGGGCCGGCACCAGGGTCGGGAACTGTTCAAGCGCCGTGCTGATGGCCTTGGCCAGGGCGCTCTTCGGGAAGATGCCGGCCAGCAGCGGCAGGGCCGCGCAGGCGCCGAGCCCCTTGAGCAGGTTGCGGCGGGACAGATTGGTTTTCTTATCGGTAAAAAAAGTCATGACGATTTCCTCTGTGCCAGCCTTAGTGCGCCGCGCTCATGTCACTGGCATGTTTCTGGACGTATTGGGTCAACATGCGAGCCTGTTCCGGGGTCAGGGAGGTACGGGATTCCATCCCCTTGATGACGCCGATCCACTGGTTGGCATTGAAGTGATCCAGCGCGGTGAGGCCGTGGCAGCCGGTGCAGTTGTTGGACATCAGGGTGGAGGCGTATTGCCACAGCTTGCCCTGATCGCCGATGAGCTGGCTCTGATCCACCCAGGCGGTCAAGGTGACCTGATGCCAGGTGAGGTTGGTGGCGCTGTCGGTTTCGCTCTGGCCGGTGACCAGGGATTTCTTGGCGGCATCACCGACCAGCACGCTCAGGATCCGCTTGCCGGGGGCGGCGTAGAAGACTTCACTCACGCCGTCCTGCTGCCAGCCTTCGATCTGCACCTGGGCGCGGCCATTCTCGTTGGCCAGCACTTCCACCCTGGTGGAGGGCATCAGGGTGCCTTCGTCTGTCTTGGCGGCGGCATCGAGGAACAGCGGCGCCGTGGCGATGGCGTAACGGGTGGTGACGCTGGTCGGGGTCTGGGCGGCAGCCTGGGCCAGCTCGCTCGCGCCGGCGGCGGCCAGCTCGCTCATGTCAGGCATGATGTGGGCGACACCGCGGTGGCAGTCGATGCAGGTCTGGCCTTCCTTGATGGCGACCGGGTGCTCGGCCCGGGCATTGGGGCGCTGGGCCAGAATGTCCATGGCGGCGTAGCTGTGGCAGCTGCGGCAGGTGGCAGAATCGTTGGCCTTGAGCTCGTCCCAGACGGACTGGGCCATGCGCAGCTTGTGCGATTCGTATTTCTCCGGGGTGTCCAGGGTGCCGATCGCTTCGTGATAGATATCCTTCACTGCGCGGATCTTGGTCCACAGATAGGCGCTGGGTTCATTGGGGATGTGGCAGTCTGCACACTCAGCCCGGATGCCCTTCACGTTCTGGAAGTGGACGCTGCCCTGATACTCGGCCAGCGGTGTCTGCATGGAGTGGCAGGAGACGCAGAACTCGGTAGAACTGGTTTTATGCATCACTGTCACTGTGACACCCAATGCCGCGACGCCCAGCAGGGCCCCGAGCAGCAGGAGCCAGAACCAGGTCTTTCTCAATAATTTTCCAAGCATGGCGGCGTTTTCCTACGATCAAATATTACCAATATAGTAGTAGCTAGGGAGAGGTAGTGGCTTGACCTCTATCATGATTTTTATTTCGTATTGTTATTTTAAATGCATTTATTATTTTGTATTTTATCATTTAATTGAATTTAATTTAACTTCAGCGCTTTTATCATCCTGTTCGCACTCGTTCGGGCCAGGTTTCATCATCTGGCTCGCATGAGCATCCTCAAGGGTAGTTGCATCCTTGACCCCGAGTCGCGGCGCTGACCGACAGCGTGCTCGCGATCACCGGATCCACGGGTGGCCGGGCTTGGGCTTTGCAAAAGGCTCGGTATATACTGTTCGCATATACAGTATTCAGGTATGTTTGCCATGCGACTCTTTATCGCCGAGAAGCCCAGTCTGGGCCGCGCCATTGCCGATGTGTTGCCCAAGCCCCACAAGAAGGGGGACGGTTTCATCGAGACAGCCCAGGGGGACGTGGTGACCTGGTGCATCGGCCACCTGCTGGAGCAGGCCGAGCCCGATGCCTACGACGCCGCCTTCAAGCAGTGGCGCATGGAGCAACTGCCCATCATCCCCGCCCAGTGGCAACTGGTGGCCAAGCCCAAGACCAAAACCCAGCTCACCGTCATCAAGCGGCTGATCAAGCAGGCTGACTGCGTGGTGAATGCGGGTGACCCGGACAGGGAAGGGCAACTGCTGGTGGACGAGGTGATCGATTTTCTCGGCTACCCCAAGACCAGGCCCGTGCAGCGCTGCCTTATCAGTGATCTCAACCCGCCGGCGGTGCGCCGTGCCCTCGACAAGCTCAGGGACAACAAGGAGTTCGTGCCGCTGGCGGTGTCGGCGCTGGCCCGCAGTCGCGCCGACTGGCTCTATGGCATCAACATGACCCGGGCCTACACCCTGCTCGGCCGCAAGGGCGGTTGCAGCGAGCTGCTGTCGGTCGGCCGGGTGCAGACCCCGCTGCTGGGGCTGGTGGTGCGGCGGGATCTGGAGATAGAGGCCTTCGTGCCCAAGCCCTTCTACGAGGTGCTGGCCCATGTGGTGACCGAAGGTAACGAGCGCTTCAGCGCCAAGTGGCTGCCTTCCGAGGCCTGCCTGCCCTGGCAGGATGAGGAGGGGAGGGTGCTCAACCGGGCACTGGCCGAGAAGGTGGTCAGTCGCATCAATGGCCAACCAGCCGTGGTGGAAGAGGTCGAGGAGCAGGCCCGCAAACAGGCGGCGCCGCTGCCCTACAACCTCTCCAGCCTGCAGATCGATGCCGCCAAACGCTTTGGCATGGATGCCAAGCGGGTGCTGGATGTGTGTCAGGGGCTCTACGAGCGCCACAAGCTCATCACCTACCCGAGATCCGACAGTCGCCACCTGCCGAGCGATCATTTCAACCGCGCCGGCCAGGTACGGGATGCCATAGCCGCGACCGCGCCGGCGCTCGCCAGGGCGGTGAGCGAGGCGGACGGCAAGATCCGCAGCAAGGCGTGGAACGACAGCAAGGTGGATGCCCACCACGCCATCATCCCCACCGAGAAGCGCGGCAACGAGGCCAGCCTCAGCGGCGATGAGGCCAAAATATACGGTCTGGTGGCGCGCCAATACCTGCTTCAGTTCTACCCGCCGTTCGAGTACAACGACAGCAAGGTGCTGCTGCGCATCGCGGGTGGCCTCTTCCAGGCCAAGGCGCGGCGGATCCTCAAGGCGGGCTGGAAGGCGCTGCTGGGGGTGGAAGAAGATGACGACGAAGAGAAAGCC
Source organism: Aeromonas sp. MR19 (assembly GCF_963899305.1). Lineage (NCBI taxonomy): Bacteria > Pseudomonadati > Pseudomonadota > Gammaproteobacteria > Aeromonadales > Aeromonadaceae > Aeromonas > Aeromonas sp. MR19. Next base: position 6,615 of record NZ_CAWQWZ010000051.1, on the reverse strand, counting down.
GGTACCCTGCCCGCCCTGAAAGAGGGGGAGCAGCTGCTGTGCGAGCGGGGCGAGCTGCTGGAGAAGATGACCCAGGCCCCCAAGTCGTTCACCGATGCCACCCTGCTGGCCGCCATGACCGGCATAGCCCGCTACGTGCAGAACCCCGAGATCCGCAAGACACTGCGCGAGACCGACGGCCTTGGCACAGAGGCGACCCGGGCCGGCATCATAGACCTGCTGTTCAAGCGCCGTTTTCTGGTGCGCCAGGGCAAGAGCATCAAGGGCACCCCCACCGGACGGGCGCTGATCCTGGCATTGCCTGCCACCGCCACCACGCCTGACATGACGGCCCTGTGGGAGCAGAGCCTGGGCCAGATCGCCGAACGGCACGCCAGCTACCAGCAATTCATGGGGCCGCTGACGGAGCAGTTGAACGGCTTGATCGAGGGGGCCAGACAGGATTCAGGCGCCAGCTTCAGCGCCCTGCCCAAGGCGGCGCCGGGTGCCAGCAAGCAGCGCTTCACCCGCCGCAAGAGCAGCGCGGGGACGGCTGGCGCGGCTCGCAAGAGTGCGGGCAAACGGCCGGCCAAGGCCAAGGTGGCCTGAGCCGTTGAACCGGGCGTTAATGCCGAGAAAAAGAAGGGGCCATAATGGCCCCTTCTTTTTATGGATGCGGGCTCAGCCCGTATAGACACCCTCTTCCGGGTACTTGATGCGGGTTTCGCTCGGGCGCGCCAGCATGAAGGCCAGGGTCAGCGGGCCGAGACGGCCGCAGATCATCACCAGCACCAGAATGAGCTTGCCCGGTTCGCTCAGGCCGGCGGTGATGCCGGTGGAGAGGCCCACGGTGGCAAACGCCGATATGGTCTCGAACATGATCTTGTCGAAGGATTGCTGCTCGGTGATCATCAGCAGGAACATGGCCAGCATCAGCACCATGGTGCTGACTATGATGATGGCGAGCGATCGGGTCACTATCTGGGGCGACAGGGTGCGGCCGAAGGCGGTGACGTGGGGACGCTTGGTCAGGAAGGCCTTGGTGGCCAGCAGCACCACCGCAAAGGTGGTCACCTTGATGCCACCACCGGTAGAGGTGGCACCGGCACCGATAAACATCAGCATCATCATGAACAGCAGGGAGGCGGGTACCATCTGACCTATGTCGATGGAGTTGAAACCCGCGGTACGGGCGCTGGTGGACTGGAAGAAGGCCGCCAGCCACTGGCCCCCGAAGGAGGCCTTGCCGAGGGTGCCCGGGTTGTTGTGCTCCAGCAGCCAGAACATCAGGGTACCCAGCAGCAGCAGGGCCGGCGTCATGATCAGCATCAGCTTGCTGTGCAGCTTCAGCTTGCGCCAGCGGCGGTTGCGTACCAGATCGACGATGACGGTGAAGCCAATCCCCCCCAGGATGATCAGCGCGGCTATGGTCAGGCTGATGACTGGGTCGTCTCTGTAGTCCATGAGATTGTTGGCAAACAGCGAGAAACCGGCGTTGTTGAAGGCCGATACCGCGTGGAAGAAGCTGACATAGAGGCCGCGCCCCCAGCCCATCTCGGGTACCCAGCGTATCGCCATGAGGGCGGTGCCGATCAGCTGGGCGATGAAGGCGAACAGCACTATGCGCTTCACCAGCTGGATGATGTTGACCGAGCCCTCCTGGCCCAGCGCCTCCTTGGCCAGTACCTGCTGGCGCAGGCCGACCCGTTTGCTGAACATGGCGATCAGCAGCAGCGTCATCGTCATCTGGCCCAGGCCGCCAATTTCCATCAGCATCAGCAGGAAGATCTGCCCCTGCAGGGTGAAGGCAGTGCCGGTATCCACCACGCCTAGGCCGGTCACGCTGATGGCCGAGGTAGCGGTGAAGAGGGCGTTGACGAAGGTGACCTCGCCCTTGTGGCTGGAGGGTTGCACCAGGAACAGGGTGCCGACCAGCAGTATGATCAGGAAACTGCCCAGGATCAGCTTGGCCTCGCTCCAGCGGGACTCATCGTCCCGGTGCAGGGCGAAGGCGTAGCTGCTACGCCAGCGTGTCATAAGGTTTCCAGCCAGTGGTCGATGGCATGCTTGTTGCCAGCCAGGATCAGGATGTCACCCAGTTGCAGCTCCATCTTGCCGGTAAGCACGTTGTGCAGCACCTGGCCACGCTTGATGGCCAGCAGCTGCAGCTCGGTCTGTTGCAGCAGGTGCAACTCGGCCAAGGTGCGGCCATTTTGCGGCAGACCTATGACGAACTCGGTCAGCACCATGTCGTGACCCAGCTCCAGATAGTCGAACAGCCGGTTGTCCAGCATGCTCTGGGCGACCCGGCGACCCATGTCCCACTCGGGGTTGATCACCTTGTCTGCGCCGACCTTTTGCAGGATCTTGGCGTGGAACTTGTCGCGCGCCTTGACCCACACCTTCTTCACCCCGGCCTCCTTCAGCACGAGCGTGGTGAGTATGCTGGTCTCGAGGTTGTCACCTATGGCGACGAAGACGATGTCGAAATTGGCCAGCCCCAGTTCGGCCACCGTGGACTCATCGGTCGCATCGGCGACGACGACATGGTTGCACAGGGTGGCGATCTGGCGAGTCTTGCTCTCGTCTATATCAATCGCCAGCACCTCGGCATCCTGCCGTTGCAGCTCTTCGCACAGGGCGCTGCCAAACAGTCCCAGGCCGATGACGGCAAATTGGTTGTTCATGAGTACTTCCTCAAGAGTCGGAGCCGCATACTCTACTCCAGCGGATCGAGTCCGAAAAGAGGGCCGGATTTTTCGTCCGGCGGGAATATAAGGTAGACTGCCCGCTCGCCATTGTCGGGACACGCAGATGAAACTCACCCCTCACGCCTCCTTGTTGACGCTCAACACCCTCGCCCTCGATGCCCATTGCCTCTGGCTGGTTGAGGTGGCACAGGTCGACGACCTGCAGCAACTCGTGACCAAGCCTGAACTGACCGACCTGCCTCGCCTGGTGTTGGGTGGCGGCAGCAATGTGCTGTTTTGCAATGATTTTGCCGGGCTGGTTGTACTCAACCGTTTGAAGGGCATCCAGCTGCAGGATGAGGGGGAACACTGGCTGCTGCACGTGGCGGCCGGGGAAGAGTGGCATCAGCTGGTGTGCCACGCCCTGCAACAGGGCTGGTACGGCCTGGAGAACCTGGCGCTGATCCCGGGCACGGTCGGCGCCGCGCCTGTGCAGAACATAGGCGCCTACGGGGTCGAGCTGGCCAGCTTCTGTGCCTATGTCGAGGCGTTCAACTGGCAGAGTGGCCAGCTGGAGCGCATCGATGCCGCCGATTGTCACTTCGGCTACCGCGACAGCATCTTCAAGCATGAGTATCAGGATTCCCATTTCATCACTGCCGTCGGCCTGCGCCTGCCCAAGGCCTGGACGCCGGTGCTGGGTTACGGTCCGCTGGCGGCGCTTGGGGACGCACCCACCGCGCAGGCCATCTTCGATACCGTCTGCGCCACCCGTCGTGCCAAGCTGCCGGATCCCGCCGTGCTCGGCAACGCGGGCAGCTTCTTCAAGAACCCAGTGGTGACGAGGGCGCTGGCTGACACGCTCAAGCTGCAATATCCGCACATGCCCTGCTACCCGGCCGGGGAGGGGCAGGCCAAGCTGGCCGCGGGCTGGTTGATAGATCAGTGCGGCCTCAAGGGCTTTGCCATCGGCCGCGCCGCCGTCCATCAGGAGCAGGCGCTGGTGCTGGTCAACCTGGGGGGCGCCAGCGCCATGGAGCTCATCGCCCTGGCGGCCCATGTGCGCGACAGCGTGGAACAGAAATTCGGGGTGGTGCTGGAGCACGAGGTGCGCTTTATGGGCCTGACCGGTGAGACTTGGCTCGATGAGGTACTGGCATGACGCTGACTCCCACCAGACAGACGCTGATCACCCTGCTCAGCGATGGTCAGTTCCACTCAGGCGAGCAGCTCGGCGAGCAGCTCGGCATCAGTCGTGCGGCCGTGAGCAAGCACATGGCCGCGCTCAAGGAGCTGGGGCTGGACTTGTTCAGCCTGACCGGCAAGGGCTATCGGCTGGCGGTGCCCATGGCGCTGTACGATCAGGTGCAGTTGCAGGCGATGGCCCCCATGGCGCCGGTACACTGCTTCCCGGTGATCGACTCCACCAACCAGTACCTGCTGGAGCGGGTCAACCAGCTGCAGTCCGGCGAGAGCTGTCTGGCCGAGTGCCAGACAGCGGGGCGCGGTCGCCGTGGCAAGCCCTGGGTCTCTCCCTTCGGCTGCCAGCTGATCCTCAGCATGTACTGGCGGCTCGAGCAGGGCATGGCGGCGGCCATGGGCCTGAGTCTGGCGGTCGGTGTGGCCGTGGTGCAGGCGCTGGAGTCGCTCGGTTATCCGGGGGTCGAGCTGAAGTGGCCAAACGATCTCTACTATCAGGGCCGCAAGCTGGCGGGCATTCTGGTGGAGATGAGCGGCAGCGCCGGTGCCAGCTGCAACCTGGTGATCGGGGTTGGCCTCAATCTGGCGATGCCGGCCCGGGAGGGGGAACGGATCGATCAGGCCTGGTCCGAGCTGCGCCACATACAACCGGAACTGGTGGATCGCAATCTGCTGGCCGCCCGCATGCTCGAGCACCTGCAACAGGCCATGGTCACCTTCGAGCAGAGCGGCCTGGCCAGCTTTGTCGACGACTGGAACCGGCTCGATCACTTCGCCGGCCGACCTGTGCGGCTCCTGATGGGGGAGCAGGAGATCCGCGGGGTGGCTCGCGGCATAGACGATCGCGGCGCCCTGCGCCTGGAGACAGGTGAAGGGACAAGATTCTATCTGGGGGGGGAAATCTCCCTGCGCCGGGGCGACTGAGTCCTTGTCACAGCGACAGCAATGAAAGAGGGGGCCTGCGGGCCCCCTCTTCGTTCAGGTACTGTGTGCCTCGGCCATCACTTGCGCAGCTTGATCTGCTCGATGGCGTGCTCGTGGCCCTTGGTCAGGATCAGGTTGGCCCGTTCCCGGGTTGGCAGGATGTTTTCCTGCAAATTCAGATAGTTGATATCTTGCCATATGGTGTTGGCAATCTTGCTGGCTTCACTCTCCGCCAGTTTGGCGTAGTGATGGAAGTAGGAGTCCGGGTCCGAGAAGGCGCCGCTGCGGAACTTGAGGAAGCGCTCGACATACCAGGTACGCAGCAACTCGGCCTCGGCATCCACATAAATGGAGAAATCGACAAAATCCGACACGAAGACGCGATGGGGTTCCTGCGGGTAATCCATGCCGCTTTGCAGCACATTGAGCCCTTCCAGGATCAATATGTCAGGCTGCTCCACCACCTTCTTCTCATCAGGAATGATGTCGTAGATGAGGTGGGAGTAGACGGGGGCCTCGACCTTCTCGTGGCCGGCCCGGATATTGGCGACAAATTCGACCAGATGACGGATGTCGTAGGATTCCGGGAAGCCCTTGCGACGCATCAGGCCGCGCTCTTCCAGCACCTTGTTGGGATAGAGGAAGCCATCCGTGGTGACCAGTTCCACCCTCGGGTGTTCGGGCCAGCGCTCCAGCAGCGCCTGCATGATGCGGGCCGTGGTGCTCTTTCCCCCCGCCACGCTGCCAGCGATGCTGATGATGTAGGTGCCCTTGCCGCGCGACTGGCCGAGGAACTGCTCCAGCACCCGGCTGCGGCGCTGCTTGGCCTTGACGTAGAGATTGAGCAGGCGGGAGAGGGGCAGATAGATCTCTTCCACCTCCTGCAATGACACCTTCTCGTTGATCCCGCGCAGGGTCTGCAGATCGTGTTCGGTCAGGGTCAGGGGGACAGCATCGCGCAATAACGCCCATTGTTCGCGGGTGAATTGCAGATAGGGGTTATGCTCTGTCGTCATGGTGTCATCACTGTTTCTTGGGCAGGGCGACCATACACCAAGGGGTGGGGAGCGACAAGAGACGCGGCGGATTCGAGGAGAGAGTGAGTCCTTTTTTGCATGCTTCCCGGCAATAATGCACATTTTGCAAGGCGCAATGGTTGCATCCCCAAAATCCTTACAATAAAATGCGCGACGCTTGGATGTCTGTCGCCTATTTGCCCGGCAAAAGCGACAAAACAACGGGTGCAAGCAGAATTACCGTTGTGGCATTTATGCACTGGAGGGGTTCCCGAGCGGCCAAAGGGATCAGACTGTAAATCTGACGGCTCTGCCTTCGAAGGTTCGAATCCTTCTCCCTCCACCATATTTCTCTGCGGTTTGAGTTCTTTGGGTTAGAGAAATGCGGGCATCGTATAATGGCTATTACCTCAGCCTTCCAAGCTGATGATGCGGGTTCGATTCCCGCTGCCCGCTCCAAGATGCTGATACGGCTCAGGCGATACCAAGAGTCACACCTCAGGGTGAGTTCGGCAATCGAACCTGGCTGTCAGCACCAACCTCTCTTCCCCACCAGATTCAAATCCATCATATAAACTGTTCTGTGGTTAGCTTGCCACCGCGTACTCAGCGTTAGTTTAGAGGGACGATCATGTCTAAAGAAAAATTTGAGCGTAATAAACCGCACGTTAACGTGGGTACCATCGGCCACGTTGACCACGGTAAAACCACCCTGACCGCCGCCATCACCAACGTGCTGGCCAAGCACTTCGGTGGTAAAGCTTTCGCCTTCGACCAGATCGACAAGGCGCCGGAAGAGCGTGAGC
>NZ_CAWQWZ010000050.1:0-265465 GCF_963899305.1 Aeromonas sp. MR19 | reverse complement strand
TGGCCATCAGTGCGTTACTGATGGCGGTGTGGCGACGGCGACCCGAACAAGAAGTGCTGGTTCATTCCGACCAAGGGAGCCAGTTTAGCAGCTATGACTGGCAGGATTTTTTGCGGGAAAACCAGCTTAAGGCCAGCATGAGCAGGCGCGGCAATTGCCATGATAACGCGGTGGCGGAGAGTTTCTTCCAGCTCCTCAAACGCGAGCGGATCCGACGTAGAACCTATGCGGATCGCGAGGAAGCCCGACAGGATGTGTTCGATTACATTGAAATGTTTTACAACCCCAAGCGCCGGCACAGTTTCAACAATGGGCTATCGCCAGTAGAGTGTGAAAAGCAATATTTCGAACGGCTCAAAAGTGTCTAGAGAAGCCGGGGCGATTCAAGGCCAATGAAGCGCAGAGCATCAGGCTTCAAAAATGCCTAGAAGACCTCCAAAAAATCCAACGCGAGAACGATGCTGCTGGCAAAGCTAAAGATAAGGTCAACAAGCTGCATACGACTTTGAAGAAAGCAGAACAAAGGTATGCTGACCAAACCATCTCGGAAATTGAACTCATTTTCCACATCTACAGTGGACGACTCATCCAGAACTACCAGCGCGGTCTTGGGCTATTTCTAGATAGCCGGGACGGTAAGCAACTGCGGTTCCTGACGGCAGAAAAGTCCGACCATGACGCGGTGATGTCCATGAGCACGGGCCAGGTATCAGCCCTTAGCCTTGCCTTCTTCTTGTCACTCAACAAGGTCTATGCAGACATCCCGCTCATCCTCATTGATGACCCGTCACAATCTCTGGACGAGGTTAATATCGCTTCACTGACCGACCTACTCCGCTGTGAGCTCAACCATTGCCAGCTCATCGTGTCGTCACACGAGGAAGATATATCGGCTTATATGCGATACCGCTTTAACCGGGCGGGATTGACGACGAGCTCGCTCAACATGCAACGCTTGGCAAAAGAAGCGCCGTAATGACTGCGGTGTAGCAATTCAGTGGTCTAGGAAGTGACCAAGTTGGCTCACTTAGGCCCCTGTGGCAGCGGCAAGAAATACAAACAATGCTGTTTGCACTGACCAACAAAATAGATAGCAAGAGAGGGCTAATGGCCCTCTCTTGCTATGGGTAACTTGAAGGGAGCCGTGGCAATGACCTGTCCAAAGGAGTGCTATCAAGAAGTAGGGCAGCCAACACCTAATGGCATACTGGATGGCATACCAAGAAAATAACAAAATGAAAAAACCCAACCTAATCAATAGGTTGAGCCTGGTATGTGGCGGAGAGACAGGGATTCGAACCCTGGGTGGTATTGCTACCACAATTGATTTCGAGTCAATCCCGTTCGGCCACTCCGGCATCTCTCCACGGGGCTTCATTCTTACCGAACCCGGTCTGGTAAATCAACCTGAATCTCTTTAAAGATCAAACGACTGCCTATAAAACAGGCAGGGAACACAGTTTTTACCGTGGGCCTGCACATGGCACGTCGACGACCCTTTGGCGCAGAGTCCAAGATCCAGCCCCATAGGCAGCCTGGCGACTGTGATACCCCCCCTGCAACAGGCCTGCCTGCGGGTTGCGGTATGTCCCATCACGGGCAGCGTTCATCCAAGGTTATCCGGTACTGTACTAAAAAGGTGTGGGAAGTCGTCAAAAGGGGCTTTCTTCGAAGCGAGACTCCTCTGTAGCCCTTGTGGGGCGGGCTGGTAATCAGGAGTGGATTGGTTAACAATTTCACCTCTTTTTTCAGGGCGGGCAGTGACCGGCCCTCACGCCATTTGACAGGAAGTACCATGTTCAATGCACGAATCGTCTCACTGCTGCTGATGACAGCCAGCCTCTGGAGCGCGCCAACCTGGGCCACGACCTATCCCCTGCCACCGGCAGGCAGCCGTTTGATTGGCGAGCTGGAGGACTACATAGTCCAGCCGGACGAACACCTTGAACTGATCGGCAAGCACACCCAGATTGGTTTTTTGGCACTGCTCGAGGCAAATCCCGGGGTTGACCCCTATTTACCAAAACCGGGCACCCGCTTGACCCTGCCGACCCAGATGCTGCTGCCGGATGTGCCAAGAGAAGGCATTGTCATCAACCTGCCCGAACTGCGTCTCTACTACTTCCCCAAGGGAAAAAATGAGGTGATCGTCTTGCCTATCGGCATTGGCGACATAGGGCGGGAAACCCCTGAGATGACCACGACCGTGATCGCCAAGAACCCCAACCCGACCTGGGTACCCGGCCCCATGGTGCGCAAATCCTGGCTGGAGCAGAAGGGGATCACCCTGCCCGCGGTGGTACCGCCAGGCCCGGACAATCCCCTCGGCAAGTTCGCCATGCGCCTCGGTTACGGCAAGCAGGACTACCTCATTCACGGCACCAACAAGGAGTTTGGCGTCGGCCTGCGGGTCAGCGCTGGCTGTATTCGCCTGCGCCCCGATGATATCGAGGCCCTGTTCAACATAGTTCCCCTCGGCACTCAGGTACGGGTGATCAACCAGCCGGTCAAGACCGCCAGCGAGCCCGATGGCCGCCACTGGCTGGAGGTCCACTCCCCCCTCTCTCGCACCGAACTGGAGCTGGAGCAGGGCGCCCCCCTGATCCTCTCACCCGAGGTGGAAACCTTTATCGCCATGCCCGAGATCCACGGTGACAAGGTCGCTGCCGTGCTGAACAATAAGAACGGCATTCCACACCCCGTCAGCGGCTAACGGCAACCCTGTGTTCATGAAGGACTTTCCATGAGATACCGCTTCTGGTGCTTGCTCTCCCTGTTGCTCAGCCCGATGGCGCTGGCCGACATCCTCTGGATGGACAACGGTGACCGGCTGACCGGCACCATAGAGGAGATCACGAATGAACAGGTACGCATAGCACTGCCCTACAGCTCGCCGGTGACGGTCAAGCGCAAGGCGGTCAAACGCTGGCGTATCGAGAAGCAGGACAAGCCAAGACCGACGGTGAAGACCGGCATTACCCTGCTCGCCCTCACGCCGGATGACAAGAAAGCCTGGCTGTGGACCGGCAGCAGCGACCTGAACGTGAAGCTGAAACACAACGACAAGCAGACCAACAACGTCAATCTGAAGGCCTCTACCGAAGTGGCCAACCTCGACTGGCGCTATACGCTGGATGGGGAGTACATCTACGAGACGGCCAACAACGTCACCAACAGCCATGAGTATCGGCTCAAGCCCATGCTGGACTTCTTCTTCGACCAGAACTGGTTCGTGCGCTCCTCCATCGACTATGAATACCAGATGCTGGACCCCGAATACATGGATATGGGCTATGTGACCGGACCTGGTTACCGGTTCTGGAACGACAAGCGGCGACGGCTGGAGCTGATCAGCCAGGCCGGACTGGAGCGTTCCTACTTCCGGCCGGGTTATTGGGACGACTTCATCATCCCCGATATTTTCAACGACAGGATCATCAACTATCCCCTGATGGGCCTTGGTTGGGACTACCGCCAACCCGTTGCGCTCTGGTCGGAGCAACTGGAGCTGTTCAGCAAAGGCACCTACAAGCGCTATCTGGACCAGCCCTCACCCTACATCACCCGGGAGCAGGCCGTAAAAGGTAGCCTAGGGATGCGCTACTACTTCAACGATCACCTGCGCCTCTCCTGGTCGAGCGAGCTCGATTGGGAAGACTCCAGATTGGACTATCAAGGCGTTCAGACCCCCTTATCAGACAAAGAGTGGCGTCATCTGATAAGCCTGGGGGCCAGCTTCTAGTCAGCAGGGCAAGCCATGCACGGGCGAATGACTGAGCCACAAACAAGCACCATAACGCCATAAACAAAACAGGCTCACCGAGGTGAGCCTGTTTTGTTTCAATGCGATTCATGCCACAGGGTGACGGCCGTCACGACATCAGAAGTAGATCCGGGTGACCGATTCAATGACGCAGCCGGGACGACGAATGCCTTCGATCTCGACCTTGATCTCCTTGAGCAGCTCAAGACCGCCCTTGATGGGGGTCACCCGCAGCAGCTTGGTGCGCGCGCGAATGTTGCTGTCCACCTTGATGGGATACGGGAAACGCACCTGGTCCAGCCCGAAGTTCACCACCATGCGGGCGTTCGGAAACTCGGGCGTCGCCTCGTTGATGCTGCCCGTCAGCCGTGGCAGCAGCGCCAGGGTCAGAAAACCATGGGCTATGGTGGTCTTGAACGGCGACTCGGCAGTGGCACGCTCAGGGTTGGTGTGGATCCACTGGTTGTCGCCGGTCACGGCGGCAAACTCATTGATCATCTGCTGGCTCACCAGCAGCCATTCACCCACGTGGGTCTCGGCGCCTATGCTGGGCTGCAGAGTGGCAAACAGGGCCGCAGCCTCACCATTGAGCTCAACCGCCGGCTCATCAGCCTGCAGAGGCTGGCCGTTGGCAACCTGTGCCGAGCCCGCTTGCCGCTGCACGGACTGGCTGTCAGCTTGCAGGTCCAGCACACGACCCAGCAGAGGGTGGAGGTGTGCCTTTTGCTGAAACTCACGCCAGTAGTCGCGGATCGCCGGAGAGAGCCAATCCTTGAGCTCAAAGGGGTGCTGCGCCAGAATTTCGCGCTTGCGCTTCAGAAAATCGACAACTTTCATCTACCGATCCCTATTCGATTCAAAGCCTGTAAAGAGGTCTAACCAGTCCTATTTTATGAAAGTTTCAACTGCAAGTGCAAAAAAATCTCAGCGTACAGCTGTACCACGGGTAGAAGTGGTCACTAACCTGTCGGCTGCAAGCCTGATGGCACAAGGGGAAAAACGATTGCCGTGGCCAGCGGCAGGCGGCCATGGGCGCAGCACAGACAGGGGCCGAAACGGGGGGAATGCCATCCGAGTGCCTCTGTCTATACCCTGCCTGGCCCGTCAGACGTCGTCACGCTGCGCCGGTTGCCACCACTGCCCGCAGGCGATCTCATCCAGAAAACACCAGGCCAGGATCCGGCTTGTCTTGTTGCCCTGCGCCATGTCGATCACCCGCACCTGACGGGCCCCGACCTGGGTCAACGCCTTCTTCGCGGCCGGCAGGTTCTCTTTTTTTGAGACCAGCGAACTGAACCAGAGGCACTGGCTGGCGAACTCCTTGCTCTGGACGATCATGGCGGCGAGAAACGCGGCCTCACCCCCCTCACACCAGAGCTCGGCCTTCTGGCCGCCGAAATTGAGCACGGGCGCCCCCTTCACGGCTTTGCCGAGATTGCGCAGCTTGCGCTCGCTGCCCTTGCTCGCCTCTTCGAGCGAGCCATGGAACGGGGGGTTGCACAGCGTCAGGGCAAAGCGCTCCTGCGGGCTTATGATGCCGCGAAAGATGTGCTTGGCATTGCCCTGATGGCGGCACTCGACCTGTCCGCCCAGCCCGTTGCTCCTGGCCAGCAGGTTCGCCGCCTTGACCGAGACAGGATCGATATCGGATCCGACGAAGCGCCAGCCATATTCGCGCGCGCCCAGCAGCGGGTAGATGCAGTTCGCCCCCACGCCTATGTCCAGCACTCGTACCCCCTTGCCGGTCGGTACGCGTCCCGCACTCTCGGCCAGCAGATCCGCCACCCTGTGCAGGTAGTCCACCCGTCCCGGGATAGGCGGGCAGAGATAACCCGCCGGCAGATCCCAGTGCGCAATGCCGTAGTGCAGTGCCAGCAAGGCCTTGTTCAGCGCCTTGACGGCGGCAGGATCGGCAAAATCCAGGGTCTGGGTACCGTGCTCGTTGACGAATACCAAGGGCCGCAGCTCGGGGGTGCGCTGGCAGAGCGCATCGAAATCATAGGGGGCCTGATGGCGATTGCGTGGATGCAATCCGGATTTGCGGTCGGAGTGGGTCTTCATGCTGGGCCTGCCGAGGGAAAACGGGCCCACACTATAGTGATTTGGCCTCGGAAAGTCTAAATTGCGGGCACAAAAAACCGGGCTTCAGGAGCCCGGTTCAAGTGAGGTTGGAAAAACAGTCCGTACTGCGAGCCGTTTGTCCAGCCTGACTCAGATGTCGATCCGGCGTGCTTGCCAGAACTTGCTGCGCCAATAGGAGCTATCCAGCTTGGAGCGCGTCACCCCGGCACGGGTCGAGGCGTGGATAAATTCACCATTGCCCACGTAGATACCGACATGATTGAGACGACGATTGATCTTGAAGAACACCAGGTCACCCTCGACCAGATCTTGCTTGGAAACACGAGTGCCTTCATGGACTTGGGAGCGGGTGTCACGGGGTAACTCGACACCGACGGCATTGCGGAACACTTCACGGGCAAAGGCGGAACAATCTATGCCTCGCTGGCTGCTGCCTCCCATGCGGTACGGGACGCCACGCCACTCTTTATATACTGTCAGGATTTCATTCACATCGGGTGTTTGCGAAGCTTCCGGTTCAATAATGGGTTCCATCATGGAAACTTCAATCTTGCTCGCGACCTCGGGCTGGGGTGCCGAGGCACAACCCACCATTCCGAGCGCGACCAGCAGTAGCATCAGGTGGCGCAATCCTTTATCCCCGCAAAATAGTAAAACTTGTTAAAATACGGCCCAGAAGGGCAATTTATAAGGCAACAGCACCCGACTATATCCAAGAATTCTATCGAGGCAAGCGAAAATCCCTATCGACATCACATTTTTGCAAGGAAATGCAGTATTTTTCATGATTAATGTGATCATGCCCAAACAATATACAATCTCGAAAGCGACCGTCCTTGCTCGATCAAACTGACTTTTATCGCTGTTTCATCCCTCTTTTAAAGTGAAAAATTATGATCTCCGTGGATCTCTATTTGTTAAAACCGGCAAATATCAGCGCCGACCAGTTGGCTCTGCTGCCGGACGCACTCTCCCCGACAGAGCGGCAACAGTGGCAGGAGATCCACCATCCGGGACGCCGCCAGGAGTTCCTGATCAGCCGTGTGCTGCTCAGGCGCCTGCTGGCCGATCGCCTGCAATGCCAGGCCAGCGAGCTGCTGTTTTGCACCAATCCCCACGGCAAACCCGAGCTGAGCGACCAGCGCTGGCAGTTCAACCTCAGCCACAGCGGCGACTGGCTGGTGATCGCACTCTGTGCCAAGGGGCCGCTTGGGGTGGATATAGAGCTGGGCCAGCGTCGCCGCCAGACCCTGCCGCTGGCGAGACGCTTCTATGCAACCAGCGAGTACGAGTGGCTCGCCGCCCTGCCCGCAGAAGAGCAGGAAAGCGCCTTCTATCGGCTCTGGTCACGCAAGGAGGCGGTGTTGAAAGCCCACGGTGCCGGCATTGCCGCCGGGCTCGACAAGGTATGCTTTGTGCCGCAGCAGGCGTGGCGGCTCGACAACCGGCTCGATGAGCACGATTACCGGGTGCAGGACTGGCCCCTGGGCAGCGGCTGGCTCAGCCTCGCCGCCCCGACCCTGGCCGTCAACGGCTGGCTGCTGGATGACAACTTGAAATCCGCCCCCATCAACCCCATGTTAACTCACACCATTTTCCAAGAGTCAGCCTCATGATCGTCGACATCAATCCCCAGAATTTCCAAGCCGCACTGATCGATGCTTCCATGAAAAAGCCGGTCGTCATCTATTTCCACGCCCCCCAGATGCCAGAGTGTCAGGGCATGACCCCGCTGGTGGAGTCACTGGTTGGCCCGGCCAACCCCCAGGTGACCCTGGCCAGGGTCGACATGAACGATCCGCAGCTGCAACCGCTGGCCAGCCAGCTCGGCCTGCGTGCCCTGCCCGCCCTGGTACTCTTCCATCAGGGTCGCCCGGACGAGCAGGCCATTCTGGAAGGGCCGCAGGACGAAGCCACCCTGCGCCACTATTTTGCCGCCTTCGCTCCCAAGGAGGAGGAACTGCTGTTCGAGCAGGCGCAGCAGGCGCTGGCAGACGGTCAGGCGGATGTGGCCTATGCCCATCTCACCAAGGCTCACCAGCTGGCTCCGGAGCGCCACGACATCAGCCTGTGGCTCATTCAGGCGGCGCTGGATCTCAATCTGCTGGACGAAGCGCAGGAGCGGCTCGGCAAGATCCCCATGATCGCGCAGGATGACCACTATCAGACCCTGAGCTCCCGGCTGGCGCTGGCACTGCAGGCCGCAGACAGCCCGGAACTGCGGGCGCTGGAAGCGCGTCACGAGCAGGATCCTGACAATTTCACCCTGACCCAGGAGCTGGCGGTGCAATACAACCAGGCGGGTCGACAGGAAGAGGCGCTGGCCTTGCTGTTCACCATCCTCAAGCGCGACCTGGCTTTTGGCGATGCCAAGAAGACCTATCTGGACATTCTGACCACAATGGGAAGCAACCCGGCGGCACAGAGCTACCGTCGCAAGCTCTACAGCCTGCTCTACTGATCGATGCGGGAATGAAAGACGGGGTGATGCCGAGGGATCGGCATTGCCTTGCCGAGGTGGATTTCAGGGGCGGAAAGCGGGGAATTGACGAATTTCAGGCAAAAAAAAATGGCGCATGAATGCGCCATTTTTTCGCATGGATTACTTCTTGTAGGAAGTAGCCATGTTGTCGATGCGCTGGTTAGCACGCATAGCTTCTTGCTTGGCTTCTGCAACATCAGCAGCGATCTTGGATTGATCAGCACGAACTGCGCTAACATCTTGAGCCAGTTGGTCAACTTTGTTAGACAGATTCTGAACGGAGGTTTCCAGTTCGCTGGTGTTTGCACAACCGCCCAGCAGAGCGGACAGACCAACAACACCTACCAACAACAATTTTTTCATTTTTAAAAGCTCCCTTTAACTCGCCAGACGTTTAGCAAGCGGCGTGATTATGGCACAAAAGAATCATACTTTGGATAGGCCCCATCACAGATAAATGCATTAAAACCCTCATTTTTTTTTAGTTGCACACTTTATGTGCAAACTTTAAGCAAAAATGAGTGCCTCTGGATGAGGTTCGCACAGAGCGTAACCAAATTTTGGGCTTATTACAATTTCGTATGAGGCTCAGGCTGAACGTTCTGACAGCAATTGACGATATTGCACCAGATCTTCGATGGTCAGCACAGGCATCTGATGCAGGCGACCGAAGGCAATCAGGTCCGGCAGACGAGCCATGGAGCCATCTTCCTTGGTCAGTTCACACAAGACCCCAAACGGTTTGAGGCCAGCCAGCTGCATCAGATCGACCGTGGCTTCGGTATGGCCGCGGCGCGTCAGCACACCGCCGGTACGAGCCCGCAACGGAAAGACATGGCCGGGGCGATGCAGATCGGACGGTTTGGCACCATTGGCGATGGCCGCACGAATAGTGGTGACGCGATCGGCCGCCGACACGCCCGTGGTCACCCCTTGCGCCGCCTCTATGGTGACGGTGAAGGCGGTCTGATAGTGGCTGGAGTTCGCCTCCACCATCATGGGCAACGCCAGCTGGCGCACCCGCTCGTCGGTCAGACAGAGGCAGACGATGCCGGAGCACTCGCGGATCATCATGGCCATCTGTTCATTGGTCATGGACTCGGCGGCGAAGATGAGGTCGCCTTCGTTTTCCCGATCTTCATCGTCGGCCACCAATACGCCACGACCGGCCCGCAGGGCCGCCAACGCCGCTTCGACGCGCGCAAGGGGATCACCGAATTCACTGAGTAGAGACTGATTCATGGTAAGACTCCTAAACAAGACAAGGACCAGAATCAGGGCATGGAAAGGCAGACAGAGATAGGTATGCAGCGGCCAGCCCAAGGGGGGCCATGCCTGCAATATCTGTCTTATCCTCTTTCATCCGGACTGTGACCGTCGGCTCCGGCATCTCACCGGATCTGCTGACCCCGACCTGGTTGCAAGGTCGGGCGCTCGCGGGCTCCCCGAGTCAGATCGGGATACCGCCGGTGGGGAATTTCACCCCGCCCTGAGAATAAGCGCAGACAGCCTAAAGAAAAAAAACGCAGGATACCAGCCCAAAACCCATCAAAGATGAATATGGAACCGACCGGTACCCGCCGCCAGCAACTTGGCTCACGCACGCACGGCGCACTGTCTTTTCTGATTTTGTTTATGGCATAGTGCCTGAAAAAACGCGCAGCCTGCGCAGACTCAGGCGCCAACACCACAAACGGAATCATGACAGAGATGGAAAAGAAAATACTGCTGACGGACTGTCCGGACGCCAAGGGCCTCATCGCCAAGATCACCAACATCTGCTACAAGCACCAGCTCAACATCAACAAGAACGACGAGTTCGTGGATCACGAAAACGGCCGCTTCTTCATGCGCACCGAGCTGGAGGGACGTTTCAACGACGAGACCCTGCTGGCGGATCTGGATGATGCCCTGCCCGCCGGTGCCCAGCGCCGTCTGGTCAAGGCCGGCAAGAAGCGCATCGTCATCCTGGTGACCAAGGAGACTCACTGCCTCGGCGACATCCTGATGAAGAACTACGCCGGCGCGCTGGACATGGACATAGTGGCGGTGATCGGCAACTACGACACGCTCGCAGAATTGACGGGCAAGTTCGACATCCCGTTCCACACCGTCAGCCACGAGGATCTGAGCCGCACCGAGCACGAAGAGCAGGTACGCGCCATCATAGACGGCTATCAGCCCGACTACGTGATCCTGGCCAAGTACATGCGGGTGCTGACGCCGAGCTTCGTCGAGGCCTATCCGCGCAAGATCCTCAACATACACCACTCCTTCCTGCCGGCCTTCATCGGTGCCCGTCCCTACCGCCAGGCGTTCGATCGCGGGGTCAAGCTGATCGGCGCCACCGCCCACTTCGTCACCGACGATCTGGATGAGGGCCCCATCGTCGAGCAGGACGTGATCCATGTCGGCCACGCCTTCAGTGCCGACGACATGGCCAGGGCCGGTCGCGACGTGGAGAAATCCGTGCTGAGCCGCGCGCTGGAGCTGGTGCTCAACGAGCGGGTGTTCGTCTACGGCAACAAGACTGTGGTGTTCAAGTAACCTGCCTCTGGCGCCACGCCAGAAACAACAAAGGCTCCCACGGGAGCCTTTGTTGTTTCTGCACTGCCTGTTGTTGCACTCGGCTTACAGCGGCAGACCATTGATGGTCATGGCACCCTTGTCGAGCTTGAGCTCGGCGGTCAGCTGGGCCTTGTCCGCCTTGAGGTAGCCCATGGCGGCAAACTGCTCCAGCATGGGGGCCAGTTGCGGCACTGCCTTGCCCAGCTTGCCGCTGAGGTTGGCGTGCAGCAGGCCGGACAGGGCGTGCATCCCCTCTTCACTGTTGAACAGCTGCTCGAGCGAGGTGGCCGCCAGCTTGACGTCTCCCTTCATGGAGACGGGCTCGCCATTGAGCTGGGCGCTCAAGTCCACCAGCTCCAGGGTCGCGCCGCGCTGGAGCAGCTTGTCCAGTGCCTGCTGGATGGCTTGATCTTCCACCCCTTGCCCGCCGGCGGCCTGCAGCGCCTGATAGCCTTCCAGATCCAGTCCTTTGAGATTCAGGGCCAGCTTGCTCTGGGTCAGCGCCAGGTTGTCGGTCTCGTTCTCCAGATTGAGGGTGTTCACCTTCATCTGATAGCTGCTGGAGAGGGTCTGGGCATCGTCCCCTGCCAGCTGGGTTTCCGTGGTCAGCCCCTGCAGTGACACCTTGACGCTGTCAGGCAGTTGCACCGACAGCGCCGAGAGGGTCATGTCGCTGCGAGGCGAGAGCCAGATACCGCTGATCTCGGCCATGTCGGCGCTCCCCTTGAGTTCGGCCAGCACCATGTCCATCTTGCTCTGCTCTTCGTGCAGCGTCATGCCCTGCCAATGGAAGGTGACGTGACCATTGCCTTCCAGATCGCCGTGATAGTCGCCCTTCATCGGCAGGAAGCTGAACTCGTTGAGCCCCTGGTTGACCTTGAATTCGTTGGCCCAGAAGCGGCTGCTGTTGCTGGCGGTCCAGAGGCTGCTGACCGACTCTATGCCAAATTGCCACTGCTCCAGCTTGAGCGCGCTGAACACAGGGGCCAGCGAACCCTGTTTGGTGTCGAGCAGCATGTTGCTCTTGATATAGAGCGGCAGGATGCGGCTGTTGACGATGAACTGCGCCTCGACCGGCTCACTCCCTTCCAGCTGACCATCCAGGCTGGCCAGGGTCTGCGGCGTGACCACCACCTTCAGCACGCCATCGCGGGTGAACAGGTTGCTGGCACCCGGCAGCCAGGTCAGCTCGACGCCGCTCTCCTGCTTCACCTTGGCAATCTGCTCGGCCATGATGCGATCGAACGTATTGCCCGTGTGCCAGCAGGCACCCAGTCCACCCACTACCAGGGCCGCACCGACGGCCAGCGCTACTCGCTTCTTCATCTTTATATGATTCTCCAAAGGCTCATTGCCGCACTCTACGGGGCCATATCGGGGCTAGGCAAGTCCAATTCGGCGTCGGCCGCAATTAAGTGATGTCACAGCAAGGGGCTGAACAGATAGAAGATGTTCTCCGTCACCTTCTTGTACCAGGGGCGGGCGCGCCACTTGGCCAGCGACATGGGGGTCGCCTCTATCATGTAGCCCTGCACCAGCTGGGTCATCTCGGCGACAAACACCGGGTTGTCGATGAGCAGGGTCACCTCGAAGTTGAGCCATAGGCTGCGTCTGTCCAGGTTCACCGTGCCCACCAGCGCAAAGTCGTCATCCACCAGCACGCTCTTGGTGTGCAGCAGACCGGCATCGTAGCGGTAGACCTCGACCCCGGCCTCCAGCAGCTCCTCCATGAAGGCGTTGCAGGCATGATTGGCCATCAGGGAGTCGTTGCGCGCCGGCAACACCAGTTGCACCTGCACCCCGCGCGCCGCCGCCGAGGAGAGCGCCGCAGCCAGCGGATCGTCCGGCACGAAATAGGGGGTGGTCAGCACCAGATGGTGACGGGCCTGATAGATGGCCAGCAGCAGGCTCTGCTGGATGCAGTCACCGCCGACGAAGGGGCCGGACGGAATGAGCTGGGCCCGATAGTTGCTCTGGGGCCAGGCCTCAGGCTCGTGCTGCAGGCTGTCGAGCAGCCGCTCGCCGGTCTCCATCTCCCAATCCCAGACGAAGATGGACCACATCAGCGGCACCATGGGCCCCTGTACCCGGATCATGATGTCGACCCACTGGCCGACCCCGGCGTTCTGCTTGAAGAAGCGGGGATCCACCATGTTCATGGAGCCGGTGTAACCGACCCTGTCGTCGATCACCACCAGCTTGCGGTGCATGCGCAAGTCCTGGCGCTGGAACGGGATGCGCCAGGCGCCGACCGGCAGCACCTCCACCAGCTTGACCCCAGCCTTGCGCAACTGCTTCGGCCAGGACGAGCGGAAGAAGGCCTTGCTGCCCATGGAATCGAGCAGCAGACGACAATCCACGCCGCGCGCCGCTACCTCCATCAGCGCTTCGCACACCTCGTCGGCATCGCCACCCGGGTGCCAGATGTAGAACTCCAGATAGCAGGACTGGGAGGATTGGCGGATGTCGCGCACTATCTCGCGCAAGATGGATTCCGGCCTGCTCAGCAGCGTCATCCGGTTGCCGGAGAGCATGGGCATGGCCAGCCGGCTCTGGATCAGATCGTGCAGCGGCTGGGCCTTCTCCCCCACCTCGCAGCAGTGCTGGGGGAAGAGGCGGGCCAGCTGGCGGATCCAGATGGCGTAAGGGCGGTACATGGCCTGGGCCCGTTCGGCGCGACGCCGGCCGAGCCGGATCTCGCCAAACAGCACGTAGAAACCGACCCCGGCAAACGGGATGGCATAGATGAGGGCCAGCCAGGCCAGCGAGACGCCAATGGGACGCCGTTTCATCACCACCCGCAGGGAGACCCCCGTCACGATCACGGTGTGAAATAGCAGCAGCAACCAGCCGAGGAACTGGGAAAACAGCAGCTGGATGTCGTGCTCCAAGCCATTGATCAAGAGAACTCCTTGTACACCAGAGTGACATGCGGTGGGCAGATCCCACGGGGCCAGGATGGTATGCTGTAAAACACACCCATTCTATCAGGTCGTTAGCATGATCCTGCAATCTATGCTGCTGAGTCTGGCCATGCTAGGCCAAGGCTCATATGACATCAATGAGCAACAGATAAACCAGTACCTGCAATCCCAGGTACAAGTGAACAAACAGCTGGAGCTGCCCGGCATCATCAAGGCCCATGTGCAGCTCGAGCAGAGCGACGTCCAGATCGGGCGCCAGAGCCCGGATACCGCCCGCGTCTATGGCAAGGGCAAGCTGAAAATCGCCCTGCCGGATCAGACCGAATACGACGCGCGCCTGAACATGACCTACGAGGCTAGGCCGCGCTATGACAAGGCCCAGAGCGCCCTCTTCCTCGACAACATGAAATTGATTGAGTACAAGCTGGAGCCGGAAGCGGCGCAGCAGAAGTTCGGCTTCATGCTCGGCATGCTGCTGCAGAGCATGGAGAAACGGCTGGAAACCCAGCCTATCTATCGCCTCAACGACAAGGATCCGAACCAGGCCTGGCTGAAAGAAAATCTGCTGGGGCTTGAGCTGTCACCGGGCAAGATCCACCTGCTGACCAAGCCCCAGTGAACCGTCAGTTGTAGACGGGGGCCTTGGTCTGACGCACCAGCAGCTCGATCTGGTAACCCTGTTCGCGCTGCTGGTCATAGAGGGAGAAGAGCGGGCCATCCAGCTCGTGCAGGGGCAGGTCGGCAAAACCGGCCTTGAGGTAAAACGGCTTCTCGAACGGCAATGCCTGGCACACCACCGGCTTGTCCAGCAGATCGTTGCAGGCGTGCTGCAACAGACGGGAGCCCAGTCCCAGCGACTGGTAATGGGGCAGCAGGCGAAAGCCGCACAGGTGGTAATAATCCTGTTCGTCGCGTAGACGCACGGCGCCCACCAGCCAGTGAGCGTCGCGCACCACGAAGATACGCTCGGCCAGATCCGGCACGTAATGGGAGAAAGTGGTTTCGTAGTAGTCCCTGATCAGGGAAAGATCCGCATCACAGTACTCTTCGAAGGTGAGCTCCATCGCCCGCTTGCTAATCACACCCGTTCCATCCTTGGCCACTCGGCCCAGCCCTCAATATTCAGTTGCAGATCGGCAAGAGATCCGACCAGATTAACCAGCAAGATATCACGCCTTTTAGTAACAAAAAAGCCAATAACAGCCCCTGCTTGTTCACTTTTCAACAGGCAACCGGCCGCAGAAACCAGGGGCAATCCTATCACGCTATCCCCCGCACGGGCACTGCTTGCTCGATCCGCCGGATTTTACGACCAGGCCTCACTCACTCGTTAACAAGTGGCTGATTTAGCATCAGAAATTATTTATGTAAACATTTGTTAACAATTGACACGGGTCATCCACTGCAACAAAAAGCCTCATTCGAATAGCAATTCCGGCCTGTCACCCTATGGTGAAACCTTGGCATAGCATCGCGCTGTCGTTGCCTGAGCGGGATCACTCCCACGCTGACACCTTCACCACTTTGCCAAGGAGATACCATGTTCAGACCCATACCTTCACTGCTGATGCTGGCCTTGCTCCCCACCGCCAGCTGGGCCGGCGACATCCACACTCCGCTTGCTCCCTACCACTTCAGCCGGCAGCAGCTCATCGCCAGCGACGCCGTCACTGTGCCGCTGGATGAGGCCCACTTCGTGTTTGGCGAGGCGGCTATGGCGTTCGATCTGCACGACTTCCTGCTGCAACAGGCGCCCCACCTGCTGCCCAAGGAGGAGGTGATCCTGCACTGGAGCGGCATCACCAGCCTCAACCCCCAGCTGCTGCTGGCCCTGATGGAGGCGAGCAGCCAGCTCATCTCGGCTCCCTCGGAACAGGCCATGGCGGCGCCGTTCACCAAGCTGGTCAAGGCCAGGGGCTTTGACAACCAGATCGAGCTGATGGCGCGCCAGCTCTCCGAGCGCTTCTATCAGGCCCAGGCCCAGTTGCGGCTGAGCCAGCGCAGCGCCCCCGCCCTGCCCCCGCTTGCCGCGCACCAGGCCGCCCTGGCCAGCCTGCTTGGCCCGCACGAGCGGCAGCAGTTGAGCGAGCAGTGGCAGACCCTGTTTGGCAAGGAGGCCATGATCTCGCCCAAGCCCCCTGCTGCAAGGCCGCCAGCCCGGCTGGTCGGTGGCCAGTTTCAGCTGCCCTGGCGCCAGGGCTACAGCTGGAAGGTGAACGGCGCCCACTCCCATAGCGGCTCGGGCTACCCCTACTCCTCCATCGACGTCTCCTACGACTGGCCAGGCTGGGGCGGCGCCACCTACACGGTCACCGCCGCCAACAGCGGCACAGTCACCGTCTTCTCCCGCTGCCAGGTACGAGTCACAGCCCCCAACGGCTGGGCCACCAACTACTACCACATGAGCGGCATCTCGGTACGCAGCGGCGACTACGTGGCCGCCGACACCCCCATAGGCACCTATGCCAGCAACCGCAACGAGGCGCTGTGCGAGGGCGGCGCCTCCACAGGTCCGCACCTGCACTTCTCCCTGCTCTACAACGGGGTGTTCCAGTCCCTGCAGGGGCAGCGCCTGAGCAGCTATGCCGTCAACGTCGGCGCCAGCAACTACGACGACAACTGCAACCGTTTCTGGCTGCAAAACAGCCGCAACGGCCAGCGTTTCTGTGCCTGGCAGCCGCTCTACAACAACGGCCTCGACTGAGTTGCCGGTCAGCCGCTGAAGTGATGGAAAAGTCAGTAATGACGGGGGCTAGACGGTTTTATGCAAGCCGTCACAGATCCGCATACTCCCCTTTGAAAATGCTCACAAAACAGTCAAAAGGAGATTGCCGGCCCGGCGGGCGGATGTGAGGCTCTGGGTGCCCACATGGGCACCCAAACAAGGACTGACAATAATGAAAAAAACAGCGGGAATCTGGGTGATCGCAGGCATGCTGATCGCCCCTCTGGCGCAAGCCGACGTCATACTGCACGCCTTCAACTGGAAATACAGTGAAGTCACCGCCAAGGCCGATCTCATCAAGGCCGCCGGCTACAAACAGGTGCTCATCTCGCCGCCCCTCAAGTCGTCGGGCAACGAGTGGTGGGCACGCTATCAACCGCAGGATCTGCGTCTCATCGATACCCCCCTTGGCAACAAGCAGGATCTCGAGCAGCTGATCGCCGCCATGCAGGCGCGGGGCATAGCCGTCTATGCGGACGTGGTGCTCAACCACATGGCCAACGAGAGCTGGAAGCGCAGCGATCTCAACTACCCCGGCAGCGAACTGCTCGGCCAGTATGCGGCCAACCCCGCCTACTTCGAGCGCCAGAAGCTGTTCGGCGATCTGGGCCAGAACTTGCTGGCGGGATCGGATTTTCACCCCGAAGGCTGCATCACCGACTGGAGCGATCCGGGCCACGTCCAGTACTGGCGCCTGTGCGGCGGCGCCGGTGACAAGGGGCTGCCGGATCTCGACCCCAACAACTGGGTGGTGAGCCAGCAACAGGCCTATCTCAAGGCGCTCAAGGGGATGGGGATCAAGGGCTTTCGGGTCGATGCGGTCAAGCACATGAGCGATTACCAGATCAATGCCGTGTTCACCCCCGAGATCAAACAGGGCGTGCAGGTGTTTGGCGAGGTGATCACCACGGGGGGCGCCGGCAGCACGGATTACGAACGCTTCCTCAAACCCTATCTCGACAGCAGCGGTCAGGGGGCCTATGACTTCCCGCTGTTTGCCTCCCTGCGCGGGGCGTTGGGTTATGGCGGCAGCATGAACCTGCTGGCGGATCCGGGTGCCTACGGTCAGGCCCTGCCGGGCAGCCGGGCTGTCACCTTCGCCATCACCCACGACATTCCCACCAACGACGGCTTTCGCTACCAGATCCTGAACCAGACCGACGAGAAGCTGGCCTATGCCTATCTGCTCGGCCGCGATGGCGGCTCGCCCCTGGTCTATTCCGATCACGGCGAGACCCAGGCCAAGGACGGGCTGCGCTGGCAGGATTATTACCAGCGCAGCGACCTCAAGGGGATGATCCGCTTCCACAATACGGTGCAGGGCCAGCCGATGCAGCTGGTCGGCAGCGGCGACTGCTTCGTGCTGTTCAAACGCGGCAAGCTGGGGCTGGTCGGCATCAACAAGTGTGACTACGAGCAGGAGTACTGGCTCGATACCGCCAAATTCGAGATGAACTGGTATCGCAACTACCGGGACGTGCTCGACAGCAACGCCCTGATCAATGTGCAGAGCCAGTGGGTACGGGTCGCCATCCCCGCCCGCAGTGCCCGGCTCTGGCTGCAGGAATAAGGAAGAGACACCGGACGGGGCCGCCACAGTGCGGCCCCTCTTTATTTGCCGGCTTATTTCGGGCGCTGCGCTCATCGGCAGCTTGTTCTGCCAGCGCCATGATGCTTTACTCAACAAGGCTAACGAGGCTAAGGGAGCAAGCCGTTGAAAGCATGGATGTTGATGGGATTGATCCCGCTGTTTTCCCCGCCCGGCTGGAGCCAGACTCCCCCGCCGGCCGAGGTGGTGATCCTGACCACAGAGGCGCAGGCCCCCCTCTCAGTTCCTCTTGCGGCGCCCAAGCCAATGCCCGCGCCCAGCGCACTGCCCGAACCCACCCGGCTGACCGCCAGCCTGCCGCCCGGCACGCGCCAGATCCAGGTCTACAAATCGGTACAGAAAAACGGCGTGATCCGCTACTCCGACATGATGCCGGAGCAGGGCCACTACGAGCTGCTGCTGTTCAACGACTGCTACGCCTGCGACCCGGCTTCCAAGGTCAACTGGCGCACCACCGACCTCTTCCTCTACGACTACGCCAGCACGATACAGGCGGCGGCCAAGGCCTATCAGGTGGAGCCCGCGCTCATCCGGGCGCTGATCCACGCCGAATCCGCTTTCAACCCGCTGGCGGTCTCCCGCAAGGGGGCCATGGGGCTGACCCAGCTGATGCCGGCCACGGCGCGCGAGCTGGGGGTCGGCGATGCCCTGATGGCCGAGCAGAATATCTTTGGCGGGGTGAAATACCTGGCAGGCCTGCTCAAGCAATATGGCGGCAACGTGGCGCTGGCGACCGCGGCCTACAACGCCGGAGCCGGTGCGGTGCAAAAACATGGGGGCATACCCCCCTATGCCGAGACCCGCGCCTATGTGGAGCGGGTGCAGCTGTTGCGCCAGCGCTACAAGGACATGTTGAGCGCCAAAGGGTTGTAAGACCTTCCCTCTTTCACCCAGCAACGCAACCAGCCGGGCCCTCGTGGCCCGTTTTTGCGCCCCCTGAAACGAAAAAACACGCCCGGGGGCGTGTCGATACCACACTTTTTCGTCACGGATCACGCTTTAGGGGCGATCGCGCGATAGGCCAATGCACCCAGAATGGCACCGACGATCGGAGCAACCCAGAACAGCCACAGCTGGCCGAGGGCCCAGTCACCCACGAACAGGGCAACCCCAGTGCTGCGCGCCGGGTTGACCGAGGTATTGGTCACCGGAATGCTGATGAGGTGAATGAGCGTCAGGCACAGACCGATGGCGATGGGGGCAAAACCGGCCGGGGCCCGGCTGTCGGTGGCGCCCATGATGACGAACAGGAAGAAACCGGTCATCACCACTTCACACACCAGGGCTGCCAGCAGGCTGTAACCGCCCGGCGAGTGCTCGCCATAGCCGTTGGAGGCAAAACCGGCGCTTAAGTCAAACCCGGCCTGACCGCTGGCGATCACATAGAGCACGGCCGCTGCCGCAATCCCGCCCAATACCTGAGCGACTATGTAGGGCAGCACACCGGACGCCGGGAAACGGCCACCGGCCCAAAGCCCGACGGTCACGGCCGGGTTCAGGTGACAGCCCGAAATATGGCCTATGGCATAGGCCATGGTCAGCACAGTCAGACCGAACGCCAGCGCCACGCCCAGCAGGCCGATTCCCACGTTCGGGAAGGCGGCGGCCAGCACTGCGCTGCCACAACCCCCCAGCACCAGCCAGAAGGTGCCCATAAACTCAGCTGCAAAAGGTTTCACTCTCAACTCTCCCAATGATGGATGGAACATGAGCCTGGGCTCATGAGGTCGCCGTTCTTAAACGGCGCCACATTATGGGAGCGTGACATGACGAGGCGAAGTGAACCTGTCTTGCCAGGAAAGTGTGATCAAGGTCACAAGTGATTGATTCATCAAGAGGATTGTCGTCAGTCCCGAATGGCGTCCCGCCATCTGGTACGACAACTTGTGACTCTGTTGAGGCTTTTAACAACAGGATGGCGAGCACCTGAGGACCCAGCCGCAACGAATAAACGAGGAGGGCGCCCGGGCGCCCTCCTCTCACACTGCTCCTCAGACGCAGTCAGCGTCGGCAGGGTTCAGCGATAGCGGCCGCGCACCGAGCTGGTGGCCCGCCCCGCCATCTTGATCAGGCTCTGGCGGGTATGGAAGTGGCAGAGTGCCACCCCAAGCGCATCCGCCGCATCCGCCTGGGGCGTGGCCGACAGCTTGAGCAGATGGGTCACCATGTGCTGCACCTGCTCCTTGGCCGCGCCGCCCGTGCCCACCACAGCCTGCTTGATCTGGGTTGCCGAGTATTCGCTCACCGGCAGCAGGGCATTGACCGCCGCGACTATGGCGCTGCCGCGAGCCTGACCCAGCTTCAAGGCCGAATCGGCATTGCGCGCCATAAAGACCCGCTCTATGGCGAACTCGTCCGGCTTGAACTGGGTGATGATCTCGCTCACCCCGTCATACACCTGCTTGAGGCGTGACGGCAGCTCGCCCAAATCGGTGCGGATGCAGCCCGACCCCAGATACTCCGCCTTGCCTGCGACTATGCGGATGACGCCGTAGCCTGTGATGCGCGAACCTGGGTCTATCCCCAGAATAATGCTCATGGCCGCTTCGCCATGCTGGCCTGGGGGCGGCTCACAGCCTCATCACCCGTGAGCCGGTGGCCCGGCTCCATTCCCAAAACAATGCTCATGACACTCTGTTGCTCTGAAGGCAGTTCATGGCCGCCAAGATAGCAAACAAGCGTCCGCTTGGCTCGCGCGGCGGCGCCCTCGCCGGCTGACTGCGCAGGGATCCGCCATCTTGTACAGTGGTCTGCCTGTTTCCTCACCCGTGCGGGCTGCCCAATCAGGCGCCACAGGCGCAGGAAAAAGATCAGGTCGCCAGCGCCACCAGCCGCTCGGCCAGTCGGTGGCTCTGCAGATAGCTCTCGATGAGTGCCCCATCGGCCTTGCCCAGCTCGATCTGCCAAAACCAGTGATCGAGCATAGCCACGAAGCCCCGCTGGGCCAGCACCGGCTGCCAGTCGTCCGGTGCCAGGGTCTGCAATGTCTTGTCTCGGGCAATCGTGCCCCGGGTGCAGTTCTCAAGGTGCAGAGAGAGGTTGTCGCCATAGGCGTCGATGCGCTCCTCCGTGATGCCGGCGCTGCGGTTCATGCTGCCGCTCACCGCCGTCTGCCCGCTTTGCCAGGCGACGCTCACCCCGGCCAGCAGCTCAGGCTGCTGGGCACTGCGCCTCAGTACAGCATGCAGATCCCCAGTAGGAGCGCCGCCATAGAAGCAGAGGCTGTCGAGCACATGGATACAGTCGTCGAACAGGAATTGGCGCGGCAGCCCCGGCAGTGCGTGTCTGTGTTTCTGCCAGTGGATCTCGGTAAGCGGCTGATTATCTGAAAGCGGCTGCGCCCGGGCAGCGCTCATGGCGGGCAGATAGCGGCGGTTGAAGCCCACAAACAGCGGGCAATCCTGCGCCATGGCCAGATTGGCGAGCGCCTCCACCTCGGCGTAATCAAAGCAAAGCGGCTTGTCCACAAAGGTGGGGATACCCGCTTGCAGGCATTGGCGGGCCAGTTCGAAGTGCACTGCAGTGGCGGCGTGGATCATCACGGCGTCCGGGCGGCTCGCGAGCAGCGCATCCACCTCGGTAAAGCACTCGGCAATCCGGTACTGGCGGGCCAGCTTGCCCAGCACAGATGGGCTCCGGGTGCAGAGCAGCGGGGTGACCCGCTCGTCGCTGGCGAGCAGCGGCAGATAGGCCTTCTGGGCGATATCACCTAGGCCAATCAGGGCAATGCGCATGGGAACTCCTTGTCACTCGATCACTGGATAAGCGGATAACCGGCTAAGTGCCCGCACCATCTCAGGATTTTCCCCGCAGATCCAGCCTTGCCGCAACCCGGGCTGCCCCACCCCCTCTCAGCCTCCCCTTTCGCAAGGGCGAGGAGCAGGCGGAAGTGGCTTTACTCCCCCCTGCCAATAGCCAAGGTGGGCACATATGTATCGCCAGCAAAACGGGTTTCGTATTGCACCCATTTTGGCTAACATGCCCCACTTCAAGGAGACATAGGGGCAAGGAACCGATGAGCAACAAGACGCTGCAATCCCTCTTTCACTACAAGCGTTGGGCCGATGGCGAGCTGCTGGATGCGATCGCCACGCTGGATGCCGCGCAATATGGCGAGACTCACCACACGGCCCTGCGCATCTTCAACCATATCCATGTGGTCGATGCCATCTTCAAGGCCAATCTGCTTGGGGAGTCCCACGGCTTCAGTGCCACCAATACCCCGGAGACGCCGACCCTGGCGGCGCTGCGCAGCTCGGTCACGGCACTGGATAACTGGCTGGTGGATTACGTCGCTGCGCTGAGCCCGCAAGAGGGTGAAACCTCGCTTTCGTTTCGCTTTGTCGATGGCGACAGGGGGCAGATGAGCCGCGAGGAAATGCTGCTGCATCTGGTGACCCACGGCGGTTATCACAGGGGGGCTATCGGGCGCATTCTGGTGCAATGCGGCATCACGCCGCCACGCGATACCCTGACCACCTTCCTGCATCGCAGTGAACCCGGGCGGCGGGGTGATGCCCCCTCGGCGAATAACGAGGCTCGTCCATGATGCCCGCCTGTTTACGACTAACACCGCTGCTGCTGATCGGGCTGCTAAGCGGCTGCGCCGCCGCCATCGATCACTACTCGGGGCGCTTTCGCAACACCCTGGCACCGGGGGAGACACGCGCGACCATTCGCGCCGAGCTGGGCGAGCCCCAGCTTTGCCAGCAGGCCACCTTTCTGACCGAGGATAATGTGCAGGGTTGCGATCGCTTTACCGTGCTCGGCAAGATCCACAAGCGCGCTGACGGCAATGGCCAGGCCACGGCGAGCGCCGTGACAATGGGGCTGGGGGAGCTGATCCTGATACCGATGACGGTAGCAGGCGTGGCGGCGGATTACACCCAGCAGCACACCCTTACCGTCTATTACGACCGGGACGATCACTATCTGTTTCACACCCTGCTCAATGGCAAAGGACAGGAAGTGTGGCAATAAGGGGCGATAAAGCGGAACGCTTTGCTGCCCCATGGCCAGGTTGACAGCCGTTTGCCGGGTGACTCGGGAAATCCCGCTAAGATTGCTCTCTGCGATCCAGCCACTTGCCCACTCTGGCACCCAGCTCTGAGCAGAGCAGGGCGCTGACAATGGCCCCTATCATCCGGTTTGTCTCGGAGAGCGCTTTTGTCTCAACAAACTGGTAGGCAATCAGATTGAAAATAAGGATCCCGAGCAGCAGACCCAGCCCGCTACCCACCTTCTCTCTTCTGGATTTGGCTTTCACCGCTATTCATTGCTCCTGTGCAAGGGAGCCGGCCATTCAGCCCCCCTTATCCATAGGCCAAACAAGATAGCAAAGCCGCGCCTGCTTGCCCGCCTTTATCGCACCTGCTTAAGCGCTTTGATGACGCAGTTCAAAAAACGATGATTTTCTGATGGTTACCTCCGTTTTGTGCTCGCTGGTCCTGCTTCGCTTGGCTTACCATAGCCATCCAGAACCTGTTGAGCTGCGATGGGTTACTGGTCAAGGGAGCATATTGGAAGCTGTATGTATCTACGTCCAGCTGACTTTCTGCACATTAGAGATATATAAATTCAGGCACATAAAAGGCTAACTATGGACATAGAATCAGAAAAAAATGCTGCTAAGCATAATTTTAAATTATTAGTTAAAAACATACCATGTAGGTTATCTAAAAAAGAAGAAAATATTGCAGAACAAATTCATAAGGCCAAAACAAGCCCAATAAAAAAACTTGAAACTCTATATATGTTCATGAAGGAGATTTATGAATATGCGTCAATCTATACGCCATGTAAGAAGGGATGCTCCGCTTGCTGCCATTATTCCGTTTCAATATCGGATATTGAAATTGAATACATTGAGAAAAAAACTAAGAAAAGAAAGAAAAAATTATTTTCATCTGCAGAGAATTTTCATGGGACACCATGTCCTTTTTTATATGATGGCTGTTGCTCCATATACGAAGCAAGACCATTTGTATGTAGACGACATGTCGTACTTACAAGCACAAATAAATGGTGCGAACCAACATTAAGTAATACAGAAACATTTCCACTATTAAATTTCTCTGAGATCGAAAATGCATTTCATTTAATAAAAATGGAAAGCCTGTCATTTGATAGCTACGATATTCGTCAAGTTTTCAGCCGAAATCTATAAAAATACAATGAGAAATGATGCACTAAAAAATATTAAATACTAACCATCTTTAATAGTTATTAAATCGAATCATAATGCTCTATTACCTTCGCTATCTGCCCCAACATTCCAGAAAAACCATCAAAATCAATGCTGGCTTTATTAGCATGTACAACATGGTTTGCAAATGCATCCTTACTTAAATCATTCTTGACATCTCTTTTAGACTCCACATTGAAACATCTTCCTTTATATTGCCTAAGTCTATCTTTATTAGTAAAGAAATGCTCTATATCTGTATTACCATTAGAATCTCTGGGTGTTAGAACTAAATATAGATTGCAAAAGACATGAACGAAGTCTGATTTTCTGACTTCATTTTGAGACGAGGGATAAATAGTTATCCCTTCTATTTTATTTACATAGTTAATCAAATCATTTGGACCTGTATCATTATCTACAAAAATGATCACCGGATTTTCTGGCCTAGGGGCCTTATAGTATTCAAAGTGTTTTTTATAATTGATAACAAAATCTCTTAGATAGTCAGCACCACCATGGAGTTCTAACAAAAACTTGGTTCGCTCTGTATATTCGACAAAACGTAGTAATAGTTTATATGGTGAGACAGCTGTTTTTTCGGTAGCTAGACGAGGAAAGTTTTTCGCTAGCATTTGTATTGCTGCTTTTAAGTATATGTTGTCTGTCTTTCCCTCCGTCAGAATAGTTGGCAGCTCATTCGCATAAAACAAGCGATAAAACAAAAATTTACTGAACGTATCTTCTCTTCCACTATGGAGGTAACGTCTCAACTTAGCTTGATTAGTTTTTTTTAAAACTTCTTTTTTTGTCTGGTATATAGGATTCAACGGTAGCTTTTGCCGCAGCCTATTATAATGATCTACTTGGTCAATAAAATTTAGCCTCCCCTCAAGTCTATTTATATTCCCTGGAACCACTTCACCATTAACTAGTTCAGTGAACCCCCCTGTTTTAAATAATCTATCACATTGAGATCTGGCTGTACGCCAGTACTCATTTTTTGTATTCGGCTTTTTATTTACAACTAAACCAGTTACCTCTTGCCTTGAGTCTTTATATTGATTTCGTGTTTTTTTATCATTAATAGTAAAGCCAGACCGAGTTATCTCAGCTCTAAGTTTTTTACTCACAACAAAAATATTATCATCTTCATAAGCAATATTTTTTGATAATGTACTTTCTCTACTAGAAAAAGTCATATCATCAGCATACCTTGTGTATATACAAGAATTTTTTGATGCCATTCGTGCCAGTTTTATATCTAAAGCATGAGTTATAAGATTAGTTATTACTGGGGAACAAGGGCTCCCCTGAGGTAATTCATCATTATGACAAGCTATTTTAGCTATAACGGTTGCAATTTCAGGGTGTAGTTCAAAATTTCTATTTTTTATGAAAAACCCCCTAACCCGTCCGAAATTAAAACTTCCAAAAAAATCTTCCAAATCAATATTAAATACCTGCTTTTTCCCCAAGTGCATCATCGCATTTGTTATAATCGAGCGTTTTCTTTCAAATCCATGAGAAAGAGCAGGTTGCTTAACTAATGCGGTTGAACACTTAATTTTTAGCACTTCAGCATTTTTTACCGTCTCCTTTGCTAACTGCGATTTTGGAAACGCTTTGTGATTTATTTCATCTAAACAATCAAGCAATAGGTTAGATAATAAAGATTGTATTGTTTTTAATTTACCCGTTGGTGCATTTATTACTCGCTCACCACCAGTTTTTTTAGGTATTTTAAATTGTGTGTACTGATTCTCAGTTTTTAATACATATAAACAATATGTGAGAACCGATGGCTTAACGCCCAATACATGAGCTAAGTCAGGTTTCGTGGTCGCTTTTTTCAGATCTTGTAACTTTGACATAGGATATCACCTTTAGAAGTGGTTTATGGGCACTCCTACGCAAACGTGACAAGAACTACGGAGAGCGTCTGACAACGTGATACCTTCGGGCAATCCTTTCGGACGTTTTTTTCACTGATCGCGAAGCGCGATCCAATATCTGCCCATAAACCTTTTTCACCCTACCTATTTTAAATTTATCTATCAAATAGTACACAATCGAAATGTGAGCTATATATCGTTTATTTATATGTTTTGGTTCACAGGTTCAGAACCGACCATAAATCAACAAAAAGGCGACCATACGGTCGCCCTTTTTTTCTGACACTTCCCAAATCAGGAATATCACCGAGCCGGTCGCTTGGCACCACTCCCTTTGGCCGCAGGTTTGCCACCCTGAGTAGCGGGTTTGACACTCGGATTGGAAGAGCCGGCGCGGGTCGGGGCCTTACCCTTATGGGCGGGTTTCCCCTGCCCTGCGGGCTTGCCCTGACCTGCGCCCTGCGCGGCAGGCTTGCCGTTGGCGCCAGCACCTTTGCTGAGCTGGGAGCCTACTGGCTTGCCATTGCCCGCCTTGCCGCCCTTGCTGGCGGCAGGGGTGTCGTTGCGAGCCTTGCCTTGTGAGGCGGCAGCCACTGCGCCTTTACCGCCAGCAGCCTTGTTGCCAGCCCCATTGCTGCGCTGGTGAGTGATGGCACTGTGGCGGGTCAGGGCCGGTTTCAGCCCCTTGTTGATGCTGCGCGAGGCCACCGCCTCGCCGCGTCCTTCCGGCGGCACCAGGCAGTTGGGGCCGTTGCCGATCAGGTGACCCTTGCCCATTTCCAGCAGGGCCTCGCGGATCATGGGCCAGCCGGCCGGATCGTGGTAGCGCAGCAGCGCCTTGTGCAGGCGGCGACGGCGCTCCCCTTTCACCACGAACACATCCCCACCCTGGCGGCTCACCTTGTTGAGGGGGTTTTTCTCGGTGTAATACATGGTGGTGGCGTTGGCGAGCGGCGACGGGTAGAAGTTCTGCACCTGATCCAGCTTGAAGCTGTTGGTCTTGACCCAGAGCGCCATGTTCACCATGTCTTCATCCGTGGTGCCCGGGTGGGCCGAGATGAAGTAGGGGATCAGGTACTGCTGCTTGCCCGCCTCTTTCGAATACTTGTCGAACAGCTCCTTGAAGCTGTAGTAGCTGCCCATGCCCGGCTTCATCATCTTGGAGAGCGGGCCCTCTTCGGTGTGTTCCGGCGCGATCTTGAGGTAACCGCCGACGTGGTACTTGGCCAGCTCCTTGATGTAGCGCGGATCTTCCACCGCTATGTCGTAACGCACCCCGGAGGCGATCAGGATTTTCTTGATGCCCTTCACATCCCGTGCCTTGCGATAGAGGTCGATGGTCGGGGTATGGTCGGTGTCCATGTGCGGGCATATGGTCGGCCAGACACAGGAGGCGCGGCGGCAGGTCTGCTCGGCCTTGGGGCTCTTGCAGCGCAGCTTGTACATGTTGGCTGTGGGGCCGCCGAGATCCGAGATGACGCCGGTAAAGCCCGGCACCTTGTCGCGGATCTCTTCGATCTCTTTGATGATCGACTCTTCCGAGCGACTCTGGATGATGCGCCCCTCGTGCTCGGTGATGGAACAGAAGGAGCAGCCGCCGAAGCAGCCGCGCATGATGTTGACCGAGGTCTTGATCATCTCGTAGGCCGGGATCTTCTCCTTGCCATAGGCCGGGTGCGGCACCCGCTGATAAGGCAGGCCGAACACGCCGTCCATCTCGTCGGTTTCCAGCGGGAAGGCGGGCGGGTTGACCCAGACGATGCGATCGCCGTGAGCCTGGGAGAGCGCGCGGGCGCAGCCCGGGTTGGTCTCGTGGTGCAGGATGCGCGACGCATGGGCGTAGAGCACCTTGTCTTCTTTCACCCGCTCGAACGCCGGTAACTTGACGTAGGTCTTCTCCCACGGCTTCTGCTTGGGCGGCTGCACCAATACCGGCTTGGCTTCTTGCTCCACCGGCGCAGTGCCCTCGTCGTCCGAGCAGGGCGCCCCTTCCATATAGGGGTTCATGATGGGGTCGATGCGGCCGATCTGATCCAGCTTGCTGGAATCCACCCCGCGCCACTCGGGCAGCGGCTCCTTGCGGATCACGGCGGTGCCGCGAATGTCCTGCATGGTCTCCATGGTCTCGCCGTTGGCGATGCGGTGTGCCACCTCGATCAGCGGCCGCTCGGCGTTGCCATAGATGAGGATGTCGGCCTTGGCGTCGAGCAGGATGGAGCGACGTATGGTCTCGGACCAGTAGTCGTAGTGGGCGATGCGGCGCAGCGACGCCTCTATGCCGCCTATGACCACTGGGACCTCCTTGAAGGCCTCCTTGCAGCGCTGGGTGTAGACCAGGGTCGCGCGATCCGGCCGCTTGCCGCCCACATCCCCCGGGGTGTAGGCGTCGTCGTGGCGCAGCTTCTTGTCGGAGGTGTAGCGGTTGATCATGGAATCCATGTTGCCCGCTGTGACGCCATAAAACAGGTTCGGCTTGCCCAGGCGCATGAAGTCATCCTTAGATGACCAGTCCGGCTGAGCTATGATGCCGACCCGAAAGCCCTGGGATTCCAGCATGCGGCCTATCACCGCCATGCCGAAACTCGGGTGATCCACGTAGGCGTCACCGGTCACCAGGACTATGTCGCAGCTGTCCCAGCCGAGCTTGTCCATCTCCTTGCGAGACATGGGCAGGAAGGGCGCAGTGCCGTAGCACTCGGCCCAGTAGCGGGGATAGGAGAAAAGGTGGGTAACCGGCTGCATTTTGAACACCTGGAACAATTCGGGTCGCGCATTATACCGGCAGAGCGAAGCGGGGGCGATGGCTTTTTGCCCCCACAGAGCACGAGGAAAAGGCGAGCCAGTGACGGACTCGCCTCAATAACGCGGGTTCAGCGGGATCAGGCCAGGACGCGGGCCAGCACTATGCGGCTGTAGTGGCGCTGCAGCAGCTGATAACCACCGAGCAGGCACCAGACCAGGGCCGGCGCCAGGAAGATGGGGTGGGTCGCGAGGCGCAGCATCAGCAAACCCAGCAGGATCAGTGCGAACGGGCGGCTCTCGTAGAGCCACAGCGGCCAGCCCTGCTTTCGCACCACGAGCTTGTCGGGGCGACGGTAGGCACTGCGTCTGAACCAGGCCAGGGATCCGGCCAGATAGAATGCCAGTCCGGCCAACAGCAGGCCCGGATGATCGGCAACCCCCAACAACAGCAAACCGCTGCCCATATAAGCGAAGGGCAGCGGTTCATAGATAGCAGATGGCAACATAGCTCACCTCAGCGTTAAAACTGGCTACATATTAACCGCGCGCTGGGGTGATGCCATCTGCTTTCTGCGTCTTTCACCTATATGGGTGTAGGTATCAGGCCGCCGGTTTGTCCTGACTCTTGGCTGCCGACTGGGCCGCCAGCGCCTGATCCACCAGCAGATCCCGCGCCCCCGTCATGCCCGCCCGTTTGGCCAGCAGATGATAGATGGCAGGCACCATCACCAGGGTCACCAGGGTCGCCAAGGAGAGCCCGAAGAAGACCACTGTCCCCACAGCCATCCGGCTCTCATAACCCGCCCCCATGGAGACCATCAGCGGCACGGCCCCTATGATGGCGGTCAACGAGGTCATCAGTATGGGGCGCAGACGGCGCACCGAGCCGGCTATGATGGCCTCGTCGAAGGCCTCGCCACGCTGGCGCAGCTGGTTGATGAACTCCACGATCAAGATGCCGTTCTTGGTCACCATGCCGATCAGCATGATCATGCCGATCTGGCTGTAGATGCTCATCTCCTGCCCCGTCAGCCAGAGGCCGAGCAGACCGCCGAAGATGCCGAGCGGTACCGTCACCATCACCACAGCCGGGGTCAGCATGCTCTCGAACTGGGCCACCAGCACCAGATAGACCACCAGCAGGGCCAGCGCGAACACCATCACCATCTCGCCCTGGTTGTCGCGATAGTCCTTGGACTCGCCGGCATAATCCACCGTCATGCCGCTCGGCAGATTGGCGCTGGCCCAGCCGTCGAGGAAGTCCAGCGCCTCGCCCAGGGTGCGATCCGGCGCCAGATCGGCGGTCAGGGTCACCGCCTTCTGCCGCTGGTAGTGGTTGAGCCGCTGCGGGCTCGCCACCTGGGTGACGGTCGCCAGGGTGGAGAGGCTCACCATCTCGCCACTGGCGGCCTTGAGATAGATGCGGCTGAGATCGGACACGCCGTTGAAGTCGCGCTGATTGGCGCGCAGATAGACGTCGTACTCCTCGCCCCTGTCCACATAGGTGGTCTGGCTGACGCCACCGAGCAGGGCCTGCAGCGAGCTGGCCACGGTCGACACCGGAATGCCGAGCTGGCTGGCTCTGTCCCGCTCTATGGTCACCTGCAGTTCGGGGGTCTTCTCGGCGTAGTCGAGATCCGGCGTCACCATCAGGCCGCTCTGGGCCGCCGCCTCTTTCAGGGCCAGCCCCTGCTGATAGAGCTCGGCATAGTCCGAGCCCTGCAGCACGAACTGCACCGCGGCGGTGGAGCCACCGCGAAAGCCCGGCTGGAAGGTGCGGATCATCACGTCGGGAATGCCGGCCAGCCGCCCGCTCAGGGACTGGGCAAACTCGGTGGCGGTTTCATCCCGCTCGGCCCAGTCGGTGAGCTGGATGATCGCCATCCCGGTCTGATCGCCGCCACGGCCGAAGGCCGGGGTGCTGAAGCTCATGGCCTGCACCACCCCCTTGCCCAGCAGCGGCATGATGGCCGCCTCCACCTGCTGCATGTTGCGCTTCATCCGCTCTATGCTGGTGCCCTCGGCCCCTTTCACGAACACATAGAGCACGCCCCGATCCTCGGTCGGGGTCAGACTGGTGGGCAGCTGGCCAAACAGGGCGCCGATGCCGCCGAGGCAAAGCAGCAGCACCAGCGGGGTCCAGGCCGAGCGGCGCAGCACCCAGCCCAGCAGATTGCGATAGTGCTTCTCCACCCAGCCGAGGCCGCGATCGAGCGCCGCCGTCAGCACGTTGGGCTTGTCGACCGAGCGCATCAGCCAGGAGCCCATGGCCGGGGTCAGGGTCAGCGCCACCAGGGAGGAGAAGAGCACAGCCAGGGAGAGCAGGATGGCGAACTCGGTAAAGAGCCGCCCCACCATGCCATCCATGAAGGCGATGGGCACGAACACCATCACCAGCACGGCCGTGGTCGCCACCACGGCAAAACCCACCTCGCGGGTGCCGTGCCAGGCCGCCAGCAGCGGTGGCTCGCCCCGTTGCAGGTGGTGGTGGATGTTCTCCACCACGACGATGGCGTCATCCACCACCAGACCGATGGCGAGAATAAGGGCGAGCAGTGTGATGAGGTTGATGGAAAAACCGAGATACCAGGCCCCGATGAAGGCCGAGATGAGCGACACCGGCACGGTAATGGCCGGGATCAAAGTGGTACGCCCCTGCCCCAGGAACAGGTAGAGCACGGCCACCACCAGCACGGCGCAGATGGCCAGCGTCTCGTACACCTCGTCGATGGCCTGCTTGATGAAGATGGTGGAGTCGTAGTCAATCTCCAGGGTGGCCCCCTCCGGCAGGAAGCGCTGCATCTCGGCCATCTTCTTCTCGACCCCCTGCGCCACCGCCAGCGGGTTGGCGGTGGACTGGGCCACTATGCCTATCCCCAGGCTCTCGCGGCCGTTGCGCTGGTAGGCGCTGTCTTCGTTCTTGGCGCCCACCTCCACGTCGGCGATATCCGCCAGGTAGATGCTCTGGCCGTTGTCGGCGGTACGCACCTGCAAGGCCTGAAAATCGGCAGCCGTGTGGTAGAGACGGGCTATCTGCACCGCCATCGTCATGCTGTTGTTGCGAATTTCGCCGCCCGGCAGCTCTATGTTCTCCCGCTTGAGGGCGTCCTGCACGTCCGCCACAGTAATGCCACGGGCCGCCATGTCGGCGGGGCGCAGCCGCACGTACATCACCTGGGTCAGATCGCCGGAGAGGGCTACCTCGCTCACCCCGTCCACCAGACTCAGGGGATCGACCAGCACGCGGTTGGCGTAGTCCGTCATGGCGGTACGGTCCATCTGGGTGCTGCTGAAGTTGAGCCAGACAGCCACATCGCCGTTGCCGTTGTCCTTGGTGACCATGGGTTCATCCACGTCATCCGGCAGCCTGGGGCGGGCGCGGGAGATAGCGTCACGCACATCCGAGGTGCCCTCCACCATGTTCCAGCCGAGTTTGAACTCCACAGTGATGACGGAGCGCCCCTTGCGGGTCACAGAGTTGATGTTCTTGATGCCGCTGATGCCGGAGAGCTGATCCTCGATGGGCTTGGTGACCTGGCTCTCCATGACGGCGGGTGCCGCCCCCTCATAGGTGGTGGAGATGGAGACGGACGGGATCTGCACGTCCGGCATCTCCCGCACCGTCAGCTTGCTGAAGGCCACCAGACCGAACACGGTCAGCAGGGCGCTCACTACCACGGCCACCAGCGGGCGGCGGACAGAAATATCGGAGAGCCACATCAGCCTTTTACCTCCGCCAGATCGTGCACGCTGGCACCGTCACGCAGATTGACCAGCCCCTCGACCGCGATGCGATCGCCGACCTTCAGGCCCTCGGTGACCCACACCTCCTCCCCATGGGTATCCCCCAGCACCACGGGTACCCGCGTCACCCTGCCGTCCGCCTCCAGGCGATAGACGAAGCGTTGCGCACCGGCATACTCCACCGACTGGGCCGGGATCAGGGTCATCTTCTGGGGTGGCAGGGAGAGCTCGACGTTGAGCAGCATGCCGGGGCGCAGCTGACCATCGGAATTGGGGATGATGACGCGCGCCTTGATGTTCTGGGTATCGTTGGACACCCGACTGTCGAGCGTCTCCAACACGCCGCTGAACGCTTGATCCGGCCAGGCCGAGCTGGTCGCCGTCACCGCCATGCCGGGACGCAGCAGGGAGAGATAGCGCTCTGGCACCGCCAGATCGAGCCGCAGCTTGGCCAGCTCATCGAGATGGAGCAGGGTATCGCCACTGTTGACCAGGGCCCCTTCACTCAGATCAATCAGGCTGACGGTGCCGTCAAACGGCGCCTGCAGGGTGCGCAGCGACAGCTCGTACTTGGCCGCATCGGCGCGGGCCTGGGCCTGGGCCACTATGGCCTCCTGCCCTTCCAGCTCCGAGGTGGTGATGGCACCGCGCGCCACCAGCCGGCGCATGTCCCGCAGCTTGCGGGCCTCGTCGCGCACGCTGGCGTTCTGCTCCGCGAGCTCCGCCAGCTGCTTGCCCGTATCCAGGGCGATCAGGGTATCGCCCCGCTTGACCTGCTGGCCGGAGCGCACCGCTATCTTGACGATGCGGCCTGTCACCTCGGGGCTTATCACCACGGAGCGATTGGCCGCCAGCTTGCTCACCAGCTTGATGGTGGGTTCGGCCAGGCTCTGCTTGACCGTCTGCGCCCTGATATTGACCTGGCGGGGCTGGGGTTTGCTGGCAGGTTCGTTGTTACGGTAATACCAGACACCCGACATCAGCAGGGAGAGACAGGCTATCGACAGCCACATACGCATTTTCATCAAGCAATCCATGAAATTAAGAGAAAAGGGGGGCACTTCATCAATGATGGGTACAATGTTACCCCCTGACTATGCCGTGACTATGTATAAATGTGACAAAACGTAACAGGAGCGGTGGAAGATCACCTAAACCGGATCCACAGGAGACGTTCCTGACAGTTCTGCCCTACACTGATGAACCGAACCGCCCAGACCCAGCCCCACCGCCTATGCCTGCACCAAGTCCCGCTCTCGTCACACACAAACTGCAATGGCTGCTTGGCGCCGTCGTCACACTGCTGCTGACCCTCACGATTCATCAGACCCTGAAACATGTCACCGAACTCTATGAGCGCGACACCCTCAACACGGCCGCCCGCTTGCGATCCCAGTTTCAGCAGATGGAGACCTTTCTCGAAGCCATGCGCGGCCAGGCCGAGGAGCGACTGCGCAGCAATCCGCAGTCGGCACTGACCCGCCAGCTCTATGGCGCCCTGCAAGCCTCGCCGGAGAGGGGGTTCTCGCTGGACAAGGTGCCCGGCAACCTGCCCGAGGGGCTCAGCGGCAATCTGACCGGGCTGGGCCAGCTGCCCGCCCGGGGCAGCGAGCG
Organism: Aeromonas sp. MR19; assembly: GCF_963899305.1. Taxonomy (NCBI): domain Bacteria; kingdom Pseudomonadati; phylum Pseudomonadota; class Gammaproteobacteria; order Aeromonadales; family Aeromonadaceae; genus Aeromonas; species Aeromonas sp. MR19. The sequence continues at coordinate 231,133 of NZ_CAWQWZ010000050.1, read as the reverse complement.
GGAAGCCAGACTGCACCTGGCGCTGAGCCTCTCCCCCCTGCTCTCCACCACCAACAAGCTGCTGGGGGACAAGGTTGCCTGGATCTACTTCACCGGGGTGGATGACTTCATCTACCTCTACCCCTGGGTCCCCTCCAGCCAGTTTCGCTTTCATCGCGCCATCTATCTGAAATCCTACTGGCAGGATGCCCTGAAACAGCAAAATCCCAGCCAGCGCGCCATCGTATCGCGCCCCTACGAGGACTTTGCCGGGGAGGGACAGATGATCTCACTGTCGCAACCCATAGTGAAGGATCAGGTGCTGGTGGGCGTCATCAGCATAGATGTGCTGCTCTCGCGGCTCGAACAGCTGCTGGATGAGTCCACACCCGGCATAGGCAGCCTGTTTCTGGTCAATCGGCATCAGCAGATCCTGGCCAGCAACCATCAGGGAGCTGACTTTGTCCCAAAGTTCCAGGCCGAACGGGATAGCTACCAATGGCGCCAGGGCGCCTTCCAACTGGTCCACGCCATTCCCGATACCGGGCTCACCCTGATCCATCGCATCCCGCTGCTCTCCCTGTTGCAGGCCCTGCTCTGGCAATCGGCCCCGACCCTGATCGCCATCCTCTTCATGGTGCTGGCGGCGCTCTCCAGCCTCAAGTCCCACCGCCTGAACCGGCAGCTGGACTATCTCTCCAACCACGATGCCCTGACCGGCGCCTTCAACCGCCACTACTTCGACGAGGTTGAACAGGCCCGAGCCCATGCCAGGGCGCGCGGCGTCGGGGTGATCATGTTCGATTGCGATCACTTCAAGCTGGTCAACGACCGCTTTGGTCACGAGGTCGGCGATCGGGTGCTTATCCAGCTGGTCAGGCTCTGCCAGGGCCAGACCAGAAAAGAGGATGCCCTGATCCGCTGGGGTGGCGAGGAATTTTTGCTGCTGGTTGCCAAGGGATCCGAGCCACTGGATCAGCTGGCCGAGCGGTTGCGCCTGCAGATAGCCCGCCATCCGTGGGGCGATATTGCACCCACCCTGGCGGTCACCGTCAGCCTGGGTTATCACCACTGCGCCCCCGAGACACAGCTGCAGGAGGCGATCCGCCGGGCGGACGTGGCCCTCTATCGGGCCAAGGCCAACGGTCGCAATCGCAGTGAACGCTGGCAGGATGACGGCGCAAAAAACACCGGGTAAGCTGAACGCCTCACTCACCTCAGGAGAGACAAAGTGTCACGAAAACCCCGCGTGGGATTGGCTCTGGGCAGTGGCGCTGCCCGGGGATGGGCGCACATCGGCATCATACGGGCACTGGAGCGGCTCGGCGTCAAACCGGATCTGGTGGCAGGCTGCTCCATCGGCAGCTTCGTCGGCGCCGCCTATGCTGCGGGCGAGCTGGACAAACTGGAGTCCTGGGTGCGCGGCTTCAGCCGGCTGCAGGTGGTCGGCCTGCTCGATCCCGCCCTCTCCGGCGGTCTGTTTCGCGGTGAAAAGGTGTTCGGCATCGCCGCCAATCACTTAGGCGATCCCGCCATCGAGAGCCTGCCGCTGCCCTTCGCCTGCGTCGCCACCGAGCTGGATACCGGTCGCGAGATCTGGCTGCAACAGGGGCCGCTGCGCCAGTGCGTGCGCGCCTCCTGTGGCATGCCCGGCATACTGACCCCCACCCTGGTCGAGGATCGCTGGCTGGTGGATGGCGCCGTGGTCAACCCTGTGCCCATCTCGCTGGCCCGCGCCATGGGGGCCGAGGTGGTGATCGCCGTCAACCTCAACGCCGACATGCACCAGCCCTGGACCGACGAGCCGGACGAGCCCGTCAGCGGCAACCGCTTCAGCCAGTGGTTCAACCGGGGTGAGGGCCCCAACACCCCCGGCATGTGGAGCGTGATGACCGGCTCCATCAACATAATGCAGGAGCGCATCACCCGCGCCCGGATGGCGGGGGATCCCCCCGAGATCCAGCTCTGCCCGCGCCTTGGCAGCTTCTCCATCATGGACTTTCACCGGGCGGGCGATGCCATCAACGAGGGGGAGGCCTGCGTCGAGCGCAACGTGGAGCAGCTCAAGGAGGAGCTCTCCCGCCTCGGCTTGATCTGACGCCGGGTGCCACTCTGACGAGCCCATAAAAAAAGAGCGCCAACGGCGCTCTTTTTGCGTTCTTGCGGCAGGCAAGCCATCAGAACAGCCCCAGCCCCTTGAGCATGACGATCAGGATCAGCAGCGGCGACACATAACGAATGATGAAGAACAGCGGCTTGAGGATGGCCAGCTCCAGTTCACCGCCGTTGGTCAGCGCCTCCTTCATCCGCTCGAAGCCCCACACCCAGCCCACGAACAGGCAGAGGAAGATACCGCCAAGAGGCATCAATACGTTGGAGGAGACGAAGTCGAACAGGTCGAAGAAGGTCTTGCCGGCGATCTGAACCTCCGCCAGCGAGCTGTTGGAGAGCGCACAGGTCGAACCCACCGCGCCCAGCACCAGCAGGTTGAGCAGGGTCGCCTTGGGACGGCTCATGTGGAAACGCTCGGACACCACAGAGACAGGCACTTCCAGAATGGAGAGCATGGCACCCGTCGCCGCGATGGCGGAGAGCACGAAGAACAGCACCATGAACAGGTGACCGAACGGTATGCTGGCAAACACAGCCGGAATGGTGATGAACAGCAGGGAGGGGCCGGCGGAGGGCTCGAACCCGAAGGCGAACACGGCTGGGAATATGGCGATCCCCGCCAGCATGGAGACGAACAGATCGGCGCACATCACCCGGAAGGTGGTAAGCGGAATGTTCTGATCATCCCGGAAGTAGCTGCCATAGGTCATCATGCAACCCATGCCGATGGAGAGCTTGAAGAAGGCCAGCCCCATGGCGGTCAGCACCACACCGGCGGTGATCTTGGAAAAGTCCGGCGAGAACAGAAAATGCAGACCCTGGCTAGCGCCCGGCAGGGTCAGACTGCGAATGCCGATCACCAGCAGCAGGATGAAGAGCACCGGCATCAGCTTCTTGGTGACCGCTTCGATCCCCTTGGAGACCCCCATCAGCAGTATGCCTCCCATCAGCGCCAGCACCAGCCATTGCCAGAGCAGGCTCTGCAGCGGATTGGTGATGAGCGCATTGAAGGCCGCGCCCGTGACCGCAGGGTCGGTCGACAATATCTCGCCGCTGATGGCCTTGAAGATATAGGCGAACACCCAGGCCGCCACTTCGGAATAGAAGGACATGATGAGGAAGGCCGCGACCACTCCCATCAGGGCGATCAGCCACCAGGGCTGTCCCTTGGGACCCAGCTTGCTCAGGGTGGTCACCGCATCCGCCTTGCCCTTGCGACCCAGCATGATCTCGGAAATCATCACCGGCAGCCCCACCAGCAGGGTGGCAATCACATAGACCAGCAGAAAACCGGCGCCGCCGTTTTCACCCGTCAGGTAGGGAAATTTCCAGATATTGCCCAGCCCGACGGCTGAACCCAGGGTGGCGGCAAGGACACCGAATTTACTGGTAAAGCCATCTCTGGCCTGGGGAAGGATTTGACTCATGCTTGTCTCACTGTGCGCATCATGCGAAGGATAACCCTGATTTTAGGGCAGGAATTTTCTGAGGATTAATCCGACTTGCCAAGGTATTTTCGTGAAAAGCCTTGGTGAGAGCACACTTAGCCAAATTTAATTAAATGAAGTGGTTATTTGATGGATAAAAAAATGCCGCCTCAATGGCGGCATTTTTATCAAAGCCCAATTAAATCAAGCCTTGGCAATATCGTCCGGACCGATCTGGCCAATTTCGGCGACTTTCTTGTCAGCCAGCAGCCAGAGGGTGAACTTGTGCAGCTCAGGGTGATGCGCCAGTGCCACCAGGAAGGCGCCACCTACTTCACGATAACCCAGTTCATAGTTCTTCAGGGTGGTCGGGGGAACGCCCAGCAGATCGGCAAACTTGGGACGGCTCAAACCGACCGCTTCACGGATCTGACGGATCTTCTTACCAACAGTTACGATATTTGAATTCATATTGTTCCATACTCCGTACGGCGGATTGACTCCACCTTTATTTTTCGCGACGACTCGTAGTCAAGTGTATCAGTTTTGAACGGACTCGTTATGGTCGAGCCTCTATCTTTAATCAGCGTCTTTCGACGACAACCCTTGCAAACATCGGGGATGGTAATCGCTCAACCGCCTCAGGTAAACAGTCTCGAAAAGAAACCTTTATTGTTGCTGCAGGAATAACTCGTATAATCCGCCAGCTATCCCTAAAGAGTAGGAACTCATGGCGCTCCCCGGCATAATCTCCTGTTTACACCCAGTTTCAACACCTGCAGAACTCACCCGCCAGTTGATGCAAGGCCAGCAAACACGCGCCGAAGCCTTCTGGTTGCCTGCCGCCATGCATGAGCAGGCGGCAGCGGTTTTGACTGCGCTCGATGACAAAAGCAGCCTGTTTCTCGAACAGCCAGTGGCAGGGCTGACCCTGCGCAGTCACGATGGCGTCTTGCAACAAGACGGACATCTGCTGCTCGGCAATGGCCACCGCCTTGCCCTTGCCAACGAGCAGGGCGACGGCGGTCTGGTACCCGAAAGCGGGCTCGCCGAGATGGCACTCTGGCTGGAAGCGGGTCACCGCCATTTTCGCTGTTCAGCTGCGGTTCAGCCTGTGGCACGGGCCATCCTCAACATCTGGCCCCTCGATCCCTACCTTGCCCGTCATTTTTTGCTCAGCTTCACACCCTTACTGTGCGAAGCAACCCAGGCCGATTATCTGGCGGTGTTCCAGACGAGGGAATCTCCCTCCATGGCGCAATCTGACTGGGTTCAGGCCTATATGAAACTCGAAAAGAAGCTGCACAGAGCCTATTTGGATCACTAATTAATTTGGATAAACAGCCAGTTATCCACACGACACAATTTGCCATATGGCTTATGTGTGAGCTTGATCATGTTTTGAAATCGGCATAGAGTGCGCCACGTCATCGGAATGACATCGGCTGTTCGTGAAGGGTTGAAGGCATTGCTTACGCTGCCACCCGCTCGCTTTGTGCACCAGGAATGTGTGCCTCCCGGATGGAACCGGGATCCCTGCCAGACTCAACGCTGTTGTTCGGCAGAGCCTGCAGCTTACATAAATTAAAAAGTGCGAAGCACGTGAACAACGTGCCATCTCAACGAGGATTTTTTTATGATGAAAATGGCTCCTTCCCTGATCGCCATCGCTATGGCTGCCATGGGTGCAACTGCAGCTCACGCCGCTGACGACATCTACTTCGGTGCCGGTGTCGGTGCTGCCCACTTCAACGGTCTGAACAAGATCGAAAGCGTGAACACTGGCGAAGAAGACGCGGCTGCTGCCAACGCCTTCGTTGGTTACAACTTCACCGAGAACTTCGGTACCGAATTCGGTTACCAGTACGCTGGCCGTGGCAACACCGATGGCAACCGTTACGAGAACCAGGGTGCCACCCTGTCCGGTATCGCTCGTCTGCCGCTGGGCGGCGACTTCTCTGCCTTCGCTGAAGGCGGCGCCTACTGGGCTCACACCGACGGTCTGGGTGTAAGTGACACCAAAGTTTCCCCGCTGGCTGGCCTGGGCGTGACCTACAAGGTCAACGACGCGCTGGATCTGCAAGCTCGCTACCGCTACATGTGGGACGTGGCTGACCTGCACGCCGACAACGGTGACCGCTACAAGTCCAACCAGAGCGTTGCGACCCTGGAAGCCGTATACCACCCGTTCCGTTCTTCCTACGTAGCGCCGGCTCCGGCTCCTGTTGTTGAAGAAGCTCCGGCTCCTGCCCCGCAGGTTGTTGAGAAGAACTTCGCGCTGAACTCCGACGTGCTGTTTGCCTTTGGCAAAGACAGCCTGAAGCCGGAAGGCGTTGCAGCCCTGAACGGTCTGTATCAGCAAATCGTTGAATTCCAGCCGAAAGATGGCAACGCTGTTGTCGTTGGTTACACCGACCGCATCGGTTCCGACGCTTACAACCAGAAGCTGTCCGAAGCTCGTGCCCGTACCGTTGCCAACTTCCTGGTGAGCAAGGGTATGGCTGCCAGCAAGGTTGCAGTAGAAGGTCGTGGCGAAGCCAACCCGGTTACTGGCACCAAGTGCAACGCCGTCAAGGCTAAAGCTCAGCTGATCTCCTGCCTGGCCCCGGATCGTCGCGTAGAAGTTCGCGTCTCTGGCGTACAAGAAGTTCAGCAATAATCTGACTCTGTTCAGATGATGCGAAAAGGGGATGCCACGGCATCCCCTTTTGTTTTCCCGCTTGCCATTGATTGATGGTAAACGCAGCAAGACGCGACACTTTCTGTCAAACCCTCTCCCCCGCCGCACGGCCTGCTTTTTCGCTCCAACCCGCACTACCGCTGGATATCTGTACAGAAACTTGATCAAGGCGAGTCAAAAGAATACAGTAACCCCGCTTGTAAGGTATTGGATGAACTATTAAAAGTGCTTCTTGTCCGGTTAGTTGTCCATGAAGCCAAGACTTCATGAGTATCCAGGAACCATCTCTTTTTTCATTCAAGCCAGCCGTGGTTCACCATGGAGGTCGCAGCTGAATTGTCACTTGTGACCGGTATAACTGAAGAGTGCGCAGTACGCCCTAGCACGGCAAACTCAACGAGGATAAAACGATGAAAATGAAAATGGCACCCGCCCTGATTGCTCTGGCCATCGCGGCCATGGGAACTTCCACCGCTCAGGCAGCCAACGACTGGTACACAGGTATCGGCGCAGGTTGGGCTTATGGCCACGACCTGAACGACTTTGGCAAAGACGCTGACAAGGACGCCACCGCGCTCTCCCTGTTTGGCGGCTACAACTTCACCGAAAACTTCGGTGCCGAACTGGGCTACCTCTACGCCGGCAAGGGTGGCGTCGATGGCGTTGACTTCAAGACCCAGGGTGCCACCCTGTCCGGTCTTGCCCGTCTGCCGCTGAACGACATCTTCTCCGTGTTTGCAGAAGGCGGCGCCTACTTCAACCACGTCAACGGCAACGGCAACAGCGACAATGGCACTGCGCCGCTGGCCGGTCTGGGCCTGACCGCCAAGCTCTCCGACCTCATCGATGTGCAAGCCCGCTACCGCTACATGTGGAACCTGGGTGATGAGCAGAAGACCTGGGAAACCAACATGAGCGTGGCCACCCTGGAACTGGTGATGCACCCGAACCGCACCTCTTATGTTGCCCCTGTCCCGGCACCGGCGCCCGAGCCGGTTCCTGAGCCCGTGGTAGTCGACAAGAACTTCGCCCTGAGCTCGGACGTGCTGTTTGCCTTCGGCAAATCCACTCTGAAACCGGAAGGGGTTGCCGCGCTCAATACCCTGTATCAGCAGATCGTCGACGTGCAGCCGAAAGATGGCAGCGCCGTGGTCGTCGGCTACACAGATCGCATCGGTTCTGACGCCTACAACCTGAAGCTGTCCGAAGCCCGCGCCCGCACCGTGGCCGACTTCCTGGTCGGCAAGGGTCTGCCTGCCGGCAAGGTCGCCATCGAAGGTCGTGGCGAAGCCAGCCCGGTCACCGGCACCCAGTGCAACGGCATCAAGGCCAAGGCACAGCTGATCGCCTGCCTGGCCCCGGATCGTCGCGTTGAAGTGCGCGTCACCGGCGTACAGGAAGTGAAACAGTAAGTCACTCAGGTGGCATAGGAAGGAGGCCTGATGGCCTCCTTTTTTATTGCCTCGGGATCACCGCTCATCCGCCCCGTTTTGTGACCTCGTCCCGCTCGTTGCAATTCCAAGTACCACCTAAGTGGTTAAAAACCCTGTATCGCCTATAAATAGTGGTGGTTGTACACAACAGGGCTGGAGCCCTACGACACCAAACATCGACGAGGATACGCGATGAACATAAGACTGAAACCTGTTTGGATTGCATTGGCATTGGCGGCCACGGGCGCGCAGGCGGCGCCGGACAACGACTGGTATGCCGGGGTCGGTGGCGGCTGGGCCATCGCCCACGACCTGGGTGATTTTGGCAAGGATGCGAGCAAGGACGCCACCGCACTCTCCCTGTTCGGCGGCTACAACTTCACCGAGAATCTGGGCGCCGAGCTCGGCTACCTGTCGACCGGCGACTGGGACGTGCAGGGCAATGACTTCAGCAGCCAGGGGGCCACACTGTCGGTGATAGGCCGTTTGCCGCTTGGCGACATCTTCTCGGTATTTGCCGAGGGGGGCGGTTATATCTACCACGTCAAGTCCGTCAACGGCGGCGACAACAACCTGGCACCGCTGGCCGGCCTTGGCCTGACCGCCAAGCTGCACGACTGGGTCGACATCCAGGCGCGCTACCGCTACATGGTCCGGGTCGGCGACGATCCCGACAACGACAAGCTCAACAGTGGCACCCAGCGCTGGGTCAGCGATATCAGCACAGCCACCCTGGAGCTGGTGATCCACCCCAACCGCAGCAAACCGGTCGAACCTGTCGCTGCCCCTGCTGTCGTCCCACCGCCCCCGCCCGCCCCCGAGCCGGTGGATCAAACCTTCAACCTGAGCTCGGACGTGCTGTTTGCGTTTGGCAAGGCGGATCTGAAACCCGAAGGGATGCAGGCGCTGGAGTCACTCTATCAGCAGATAGTCGACGTGCAGCCCAAGGATGGCAGCGCCGTGGTGATGGGCTATACCGATCGCATCGGTTCGGATGCCAACAACCAGGCGCTGTCGGAGGCCCGCGCAAGCACGGTCGCCAACGTCCTGATTGGCAAGGGTCTGCCCGCCGACAAGGTAAGCATCCAGGGCAATGGCGAGAGCAACCCCGTCACCGGCAGCCAGTGTGATGCGATCAAGGCCAGGGCTGCGCTCATCGACTGCCTCGGGCCGGATCGCCGGGTAGAGGTCAGGGTCACCGGCACCCAGGGCGCCCCCGAGGCCCCTGCCGCTGAGCCGGTAGTGCAATAAGCCGCGCCAAACAACGAAGATAGCAGCCAGACGTGTGAGAAGCACCGGAAGGGGAAACCTGTGCAAGGTGCACAAAAAAGGGATGCCGAGGCATCCCTTTTGCTTTTCCCCTGCGCGAAGGATCAGAAGGAGGTGCGGCGATAGCGGCGGTATTCTGGTCGCCAGAAGTTCGCTTCTATGGCCTGCTCTATCACCTCGTCCGGGGTCTGTACCGCCTTGCCCTGCAGCATGGCGGTCTTGGCCACCATCTTGGCGATGTAGCGGGAGACCTGATGGATATCCGCCAGATCCGGCAGCAGCGAGCCCTCGACCCCCTTCACCAGCGGCGAACACTCCGCCAGCGCCCGGCTGGCCGACATCAGCATGGCATCGGTCACCCGGGTGGCGCCGGCGGCGATGACGCCAAGGCCTATCCCCGGGAAGATGAAGGAGTTGTTGCACTGGGCGATGACGTAACGCTTGCCCTTGTACTCCACAGGTGCAAACGGGCTGCCGGTGGCTACCAGTGCCTGACCGTCGGTCCAGCGGATCAAATCAGCCGGAGTCGCCTCGACCCGCGAGGTGGGGTTGGAGAGCGGGAATATGATGGGACGGGCACAGTGCTTGTGCATGGTCTTGACCACCTCTTCGGTGAACAGGCCCGGCTGGCCGGAGACCCCGATCAGGATATCCGGGCGACCGTGCTCCATCACCTCCAGCAGGGAGATGTTGTCCCCCACCGGCCAGTCTTTGATCCGCTCCACCGGCTGGGAGAGGCGGCGCTGGAAGTCGAGCTGGTTGGGGATCTTGTCGGTGATGAGACCGAATCTGTCCACCATGAAGACCCGGCCACGGGCCTGGGCATCGGTCAGCCCTTCGGCCTTCATCTGCGCCACTATCTGCTCGGCGATGCCACAGCCCGCGCTGCCCGCCCCGAGGAAGGCGACCCGCTTCTCGGAGAGCTTGGCGCCGGAGGCCTTGCAGGCGGCGATCAGGCTGCCCAAGGTGACAGCGGCTGTGCCCTGAATGTCGTCATTGAAGCAGCAGAGCTCATTCTTGTAGCGGTTGAGCAACGGCATGGCGTTGTTCTGGGCGAAGTCCTCGAACTGCAGCAGTATCTCCGGCCAGCGGCGCTTGACCGCCTGAATGAAGGCGTCGACGAACTCGGCATACTCTTCACCCGAGATGCGCGGATTGCGCCAGCCCATGTAGAAGGGGTCATTCAGCAGCTGCTGGTTGTTGGTGCCCACGTCCAGCACCACCGGCAGGCAGTAGGCCGGCGAGATGCCGCCACAGGCGGTGTAAAGCGACAGCTTGCCGATGGGAATGCCCATGCCGCCGATGCCCTGATCGCCAAGACCCAGAATGCGCTCGCCGTCGGTGACCACTATCACCTTGACGTTCTGCTTGGTGGCGTTTTGCAGCATGTCATCGATCCTGTCCTTGTCCGGATAGGAGATGAAGAGGCCACGGGCGCGGCGGTAGATGTTGGAGAACTCCTCGCACGCCTTGCCGACAGTCGGGGTGTAGATGACCGGCAGCATCTCGGTCAGGTGGTTGTGCAGCAGACGGTAGAACAGCGTCTCGTTGGTATCCTGGATGTTGCGCAGATAGATGTGCTTGTCCATGTCGTTGCCAAACGCCATGAACTGACGGTAGGCCCGCTCGGCCTGCTCTTCGATGGTTTCGATATTCTGGGGCAGCAGACCCTCGAGGTTGAAGTTGCTGCGCTCTTCGCTGGTGAAGGCGCTGCCCTTGTTGAGCAGCGGGGTCTCCAGCAGGGCGGGACCGGCGTAGGGAATGTAGAGGGGGCGTTTCTGGTTATTATCTTCAAACATGGATCGGGTACCTAAACGATGGCCTGGACAAAGGAACCCGCCGATCCTATGGGCTTGCGCCATTAATTTCAAAGAGTTTGCACATCCGTTGCAAAAGGTTTGCGACCCTGGCGACGAAAGGCCCCGGGGGTCTGACCAGTGAGGCGGCGAAAGCGGTTGGCAAAGTTGGCGCCATCGCTGTAGCCGACCCGGCTGGCCAGCTCGCCGAGCGGCCAGTTGGTGTAGAGCAGCAGCTGACGCGCCTTGTTCATCCGAAGCCCGGTGAGCCAGGCCATGGGCCCCATGCCGAACACCTGCTGGCAGAGCCGATGCAGATGGGGCACGGAGCAGGCCATCTGCCGGGCCAGCAGCGCCACGCTCCAGGGCTCGTCGAGGCGTGCCTCCACCCGCCGAAACAGCGCCTGCAACCTCAGCTCAGGAGTACCGCGCACCTCCCCTTGCAGGGTTCGCTCAAGCAGCGCCAGCAACAGGCTGAGCAGCTGGGGTTGCAGGGGCGAACGCACTCCCTCTCCCTGCATCAGGCTGAGCAGGTGATAGAGCTGATCCCCCTCCTCCCCCTGCCAGATGCGGTGGCCGAGCCGGTGCAGATGGTGCCAGCGCGGCACGTCGTCCAGCAGGATCCAGCTGGTCTGCCAGCGCTCGCCAATGAGCCGCAGGCCACCCGGCACGGCGGCGGGCAGGAAGATGAGCGAGCCGGCCGGGATGGGCTGCTCCCCCTCGTCGGTCAGCAGGGCGCCCCCCTCGTCGTGACTCACCATCAGGATGTGAAACTCGGGCCGGTTGCGACGAATGAGATAGTGATCGTGGATGTTCGAAAGGCCGGTCAGAAAGATGCCCGCCTCGCCGAGCAGGGGCAGTCCCTCACGGCCCAGCATCCGCTCCTCGCAGGCCGGGGCTATTTCCAGACACTCGCTGACAAATGCCATAACGCCTCAACAGGATAGTTTTGAACAAGAAAGCAGAGAGGGGCTCACAGTGAAGCCGCTCGCCACTGCCCCTATCATACCCATGACAAACCTTGCTTTTCACATACCCGGTTAACATAAATGAATTATTGGCAAGCGATTTTAAAACAAACCACCGATCGTGAGTTCATGACGCGACTGTGGCGGCTGGCCCTGCCGGTCTCGCTGCAATCCATGATGTTCTCCCTGCTCGGCCTCATCGACATCATGATGGTGAGCCAGCTTGGCACCACGGCTGTGGCGGCGGTCGGCTTGGGTAACCGGGTCTTCTTCTTCAATCTGCTGGTGATAGCGGGACTCTCGGGCGGGGTCTCTGTGTTGGCGGCGCAATATTACGGGCGCGGCGAGCTGGCCGGGGTGCGCCGCGCCCTGGCGCTGGCGCTGGTGGGGGCCCTGCTGGTGAGCCTGCCGTTTGCCCTCATCTATCTGCTCGCGCCGGGCAGCGTGCTCGGCTTTGCCAGCCAGGAACCCGAGTTGCGCGCCCTCGCCGACCAGTTTCTGATGATCACAGGCGCTACCATCCTCTGCACTGCCATAGTCGTGCCGCTGGAGGCGGCGCTGCGTTCGGTGGGCAACGCGGCGGCGCCCACCCGGATCGGCATCATGGCCATCATAGCCAACGTCATCCTCAACTATGCCCTCATCTTCGGCAATTTCGGCTTCGAGGCCATGGGGGTCGCGGGCTCGGCCTGGGGCACCACGATTTCACGGCTGCTGCAGACGGCGCTGCTGCTTGCCTATGTGTGGCGGCAGGAACCCCGCCTCATCCCGCGCAGACAGGACTGGTGGGACGCCTTCCGGCGCAAGGAGGTGGTGCGCTTCACCCTGATCGCCCTGCCGCTCTTGTTCCACGACGGGCTCTGGGCCTTCGGCATGCTGCTCTACGGCTTTCTCTACGCCCATCTGGGCACGGATTCGCTGGCCATCATGACCACGCTGGGGACGCTCGAGAGCATCCTCATCTCCCTCTTCTTCGGGCTGGCGGTGGCCTGCTCCACCCTGCTCGGCCACCGGCTCGGGGCCGAGGAGTACGACATAGCCTGGCAGCACTCCCAGCTGTTCCTGCTGCTGGCGCCCATCGGCGCCCTGCTGGTGGGGATTGCGGTCTGGCTGATGCAGACCCAGCTGCTGCAGTGGGTCGGCAACCTGCCGGGTGAGCTGATGGGAGAGGCGGGTCAGGTGCTCGCCATCATGTGTCTGGGCATGCTGCTCAAGGTGTTCAACATGGTGGGGATTATCGGGGTGCTGCGCTCCGGCGGCGACGTGAACTACAGCATCTTCATCGACATCATCGCCATGTGGTGTATCGGCCTGCCGCTCGCCTGGGTGGCGGTCAGCCTGCTCGGCTGGCCTCTCTCCTGGGTGGTGGCCGTGGTGCTGCTGGAGGAGCTGTGCAAGGTGCTGCTGGTGCAGCGCAGGATCCGCCAGCGCCGCTGGCTCAGAAATCTGGTGATAGGATAAGGGGACGCAGGAAGCGGCAAAATGCGGGGTCATATCAATGACAGAAAATCCCCGTTTGCAGTATGCTGCCCCCCTCTTCAATCAGAGACAGGGCGCCGCCATGTGCAAGTGTCCAATGCCCCTGTCCCCTAGTCGTTTCAGGAGACGAGCATGCAACCACAAAAAGAGCTGATCACCGAGGCTGCCCTGCTGGAGATGGCCAACGGCATCATCACGAGCCACGAAGACTTCATCCACGGCATGCGCGCCGACTCGGTGGAGCAGAAGGGGGATATTCTGGTGTTCAAGGGGGAGTTCTTCCTGGCCGAAGACGGCACCCCGACCGGCAAGACAATGGCGGTGTTCAACATGTTCAAGCTGCTGGCCCAGCAGCTCTCCGGCAAGTACCAGCTGAGCTGATCCCTCCCTTGCCCGTGACCAACAGATGCCGCCCTCAGGCGGCATCTGTCTGTATGGCGGCCGGTACTGCCGGCTTGCCGGCCAGCTCCCCCACCACGCAGTTGCGCCCGGCCATCTTGGCCATGTAGAGGCACTCGTCCGCCCGATTGAGCAGATCCTCGACTCCCTCGCCGCGCTGAGCCAGGGTCAGGCCGATACTCACAGTCACCTCCAGCAGCTCATCCGAGGTAGGGCTCTTCACCAGCCGCGCCTCCACCGCCACCCGCAGCCGCTCCGCCACCCGCTTCGCCTGGATCAGATCGTCGCAGTTGGGCAGCAGGATGGCAAACTCCTCGCCACCATAACGTCCCAGCACCATGCCAGGCTCCAGCTGCTCCGCCAGGGTCGCCGCCACCTCCTTGAGTACCGCATCCCCCGCCAGATGGCCGAAGGTGTCGTTGATGCGCTTGAAGCGATCCAGATCCAGCAACAGCACGGCAAAGGGCGCCTGCTTGCGGATCATGTTCATCCTGGCCTTCTCCAGCCGCTTCATCAGCAGGCGGCGGTTCATCATGCCGGTCAACTCGTCCGTGGTGGACTCCCGGTAGAGCTGCAGCAGCATGTTGAGCTGACCGCACTGCACCCAGCTGCTGGCCAGGGCAAACAGCGCCAGCAGCCAGATCTGGTTGAGGGTCTGCACGCTCCAGAGCGGTTGCCCCACCAGGAGCCAGTTGCCCGCCAGCATGGTGACCAGGATGCCCCCCGCCAGTTGCAGGCCGAGGGAGAGTGGAATGGGGAAGATGGCAAACAGGCTGATGAGCAGATAGGGGAAGGCCATGTAGCCCGCCTGCAGCTCCTGATCCGCGCCGAAACTGTGCAGGCAGATGAGGGAGAACAGCATCATCACCGCCATCAGATAGCCCAGCGCCAGCTTCATGCGCTCGCGCCTGAAATGGATGAGATAGGAGAAGGGGATGAGCGGAGAGAGGGCCAGCAGGCAGAAGATCCTGGCCTGAAGCAGTTCATCGAACTGGGCGGAGGGCAGGGTCAGCCAGTCCACCAGGGCCCAGGCGGGCAGTCCCGCCATCAGCAGGCAGGTGAGCAGGCGCAGACGCACCGTCATGAAGCCCATGCGGGTCAGGGTAAAATCTTCGGAGTGGGCACGGGCACTCCAGAACTCCGACAACTTCAGCATCCAGAGCCTCCAAATCGCGACAGAGGGCTCATTCTACGCCGCACGGGCTCAAAATCCTATGCAACCGGCGCCATTTCAGGGCGAGCGCCGTCACACAAACCGGCGGATCATAATCGCCACGCGCAAACGTTTCAACCCATGGAAAAATAAACCGGTTTCAGCCCGAATTAGCGCTGGTCAGCCCGATCTCAATCACTAAAATAGCGCCCAATTTTCTCCCCCCTCCCCCACACATTCGAGGTATTTATGGAACAGGCTGCCGCCGTCCGCGCAACCCCAGAGGCCCATCCTCCCAGGCGAGCCCACAGCGAACTGGTCTACGGCATTGACGATGTCCCGCCCCTGCCCCAGACCCTGTTCGCCGCCCTGCAGCATATGCTCGCCATGTTTGTCGCCATCATTACCCCGCCCCTCATCATCGCCAATGCCCTCGGCCTCCCTGCCGCCGACACCCGCTATATCGTCTCCATGTCGCTGGTCATGTCCGGCATCGCCTCCTTCATCCAGACCCGCCGCTTCGGCCCCATCGGCTCCGGCTTGCTGTCGGTGCAGGGCACCAGCTTCAACTTCCTCGGTCCCATCATAGCCTCCGGCCTAGCCCTCAAGCAGGCCGCCATGCCCACCGAGGATCTGCTGGGCACCCTGTTCGGCACCATGCTGGTGGCCGCCCTCACCATGGTGGTGATGAGCCGCTTCCTGCATCTGGTCAAACGGGTGATCACCCCGCTGGTGACCGGCATAGTGGTGCTGCTGATAGGTCTGACCCTGATCAAGGTGGGCCTCATCAGCATGGGGGGTGGCTATGCCGCCCTCTCGGATGGCAGCTTCGCCAGCCACAGCAACCTCTTCCTCTCCCTGCTGGTGCTCGGCCTTATCGTGCTGCTGCAACGCAGCCGCAACCCCTGGCTGCGCCTCTCCGCCATCATGATCGCCATGCTGGCGGGCTATGCCGTGGCACTGCTGCTGGGCAAGGTCACGGCCCCCACCTTCGACGGTCCTCTGGTGATGGTGCCCATTCCCCTGCACTACGGCCTCGGCTTTGACTGGCAGCTGTTCGTGCCGCTCGCCATCATCTTCGTGGTGACGGCGCTGGAAGCCATCGGCGACATGACCGCCACCTCGGACATCTCGGGCGAGCCGCTGGAAGGGCCCGTCTACATGGCGCGGATCAAGGGCGGCGTGCTGGCCGACGGCGCCAACTCCATGCTGGCGGCGCTCTTCTCCACCTTCCCCATGTCCACCTTCGCCCAGAACAACGGCGTCATCCAGCTGACCGGGGTGGCCAGCCGCCACGTAGGCCTCTTCATCGCCGCCATGCTGGCCCTGCTCGGCCTGTTCCCGGCGGTCGCGAGCCTGGTGCAGCAAATACCCGAGCCCGTGCTGGGCGGTGCCACCATAGTCATGTTCGGCACAATCGCCGCGGCCGGGGTGCGCATCATCTCCCGCGAGGAGCTGGACAGGCGTGCCCTCATGATACTGGCGGTGTCGCTGGCCATGGGACTGGGGGTCGCCCAGGTGCCGGAAGTGCTGCAACACCTGCCGGACCTGGCCCGAAGCGTGCTCTCCTACGGCGTCGCCACCGGCGGCCTCACCGCCATCGTCATGAACCTGCTGCTGCCCAAGCGCGGCCAGACCCACGCCTAGTCAGTCCCCGAAGCCCCGCCATGCGGGGCTTTACCTCCACCCCCGCCGCGGGTAGTGTGCTGGGCAGCCTTTTTCCAAGGATGCCGTCATGCCCTATACCCTGCTCTCTCCCCTCCCCGACACCAATTCCCCCGCACAGATACTGGCGCAAGAGCAACGCTGGCTGCGGGAGTGTGCCCGTGACGGCCAGCCCAGCGCCCACCTCTGGCAGGCGCCCCAATGCCTTATCGTTACCCGCAAGGACGTGCGCCTGCCACGCTATCAGGCGGCCTGCGAGCAGCTTGCCGCCGAAGGCTGGCCGGTTTATGTGCGCGACAGCGGCGGCACAGCCGTGCCCCACGGCGCCGGCATCCTCAATCTGTCGCTCATGCTGCCCCGCACCACCACGGATCTTGGCCACTACTACCATCTGCTGGGCGCCCCCCTGCTGACCCTGCTGGCGGAGTTCGGCCTTGAGGGAAACTATGACTTCGTGCCCGGCTCCTTCTGCGACGGCCAGTACAATCTGGTGATCGGGGGTCGCAAGATCACTGGCACAGCCCAGCGCTGGCTGGCACCGGGCCAGGATCACCACGGCGCCGTGCTGGCGCAGGCCATGCTGCTGGTGGCGGGGGATGTGGACGAGGGCACCCGGATGGCGAGCCGTTTCTACGAGCTGGCGGGCGGGGAGTTGCGTTTTGCACCCGGCACCTCCACCACGCTGGCACAACAGATCCATTGGCAGGGGAGTGAGGAGGCCCTGGTGGATAGCGTGCGAGGGCGGCTGGCGCGACTGCTGACTGAGAGTCAGATGCCCTCCCTCTGAGCAAGGATGAGAGCCTGACGCACCATAAAAAAAGCCACGACAGCAGTCGTGGCTTTGCTTTTTTCAACGCGGATAAGGTCAGGCCGTCTGCGGCTCCGGCTCGGCTTCGCCATCCAGATCCCGGCTGAAATAGGCCCGGGTCTCGGCGATCACCACGTGGCGCAGACCGATGAGGCCGATAAGGTTCGGCACCGCCATCAGACCGTTGACGATATCGGCCAGCAGCCAAATCATGTCCAGATGGAGGAAGGCGCCGCTCGCCACCAGCACCAGATAGATGAGGCGATAGGGCTTGATCGCCTTGACCCCGAACAGGTACTCGGTGCAGCGCTCGCCGTAGTAGTTCCAGCCGAGGATGGTGGTGAAGGCGAAGAACAGCAGCCCTATGCTCACCAGATACTGGCCTATGTGAGCATCCAGCCCCTGGGCAAAGGCCTGGCTGGTCATGGCGGCGCCGCTCAAGTCCCCGCTCCACACCCCTGTCACCACCAGGGTCAGGCCCGTCATGGTGCAGATGATGATGGTGTCGATGAAGGTGCCCGTCATGGAAACCAGCCCCTGCTCCACGCAGGAATCCGTCTTGGCCGCCGCCGCCGCTATGGGGGCAGAGCCCAGCCCTGACTCGTTGGAGAAGACCCCGCGCGCCACCCCGGACTGAATGGCCAGCATGATGCCGGCGCCGACGAAGCCGCCGGTCGCGGCGTGGCCGGTAAAGGCGCTGCCTATCACCAGCCCCATCGCCTCGGGCAGGGCGCCGGCGTTGTTCACCAGCACACCGCCACAGGCGAGTATGTAGAAGATGGCCATGAAGGGCACCACCTTGCTCGACACGCTGGAGATGGACTGGATGCCCCCCAGGGTCACCAGCGCCACTATCAGGGTCAGCACCACGGCGGTTGCCTCGCGGGGCACAGAGAAGGAGAGGCTCATGGCGTCTGAGATGGCGTTGACCTGGGGGAAGGTACCGATGCCGAAGAAGGCCACCCCTATGCCGAACAGGGCGAACAGCTTGGCCAGCGGCTTGGAGCCGAGCCCCTTCTCCAGATAGTACATGGGGCCGCCCGCCATCTGGCCGTTGGCATCCTGCTCGCGGTATTTGACCGCCAGCAGGCACTCGGCGTACTTGGTGGCCATGCCGAACAGGGCCGCCATCCACATCCAGAACAGGGCACCCGGGCCGCCGAGCTTGATGGCGGTGGCGACCCCGACTATGTTGCCGGTGCCTATGGTGGCGGAGAGCGCGGTGCAGAGCGCGCCGAAGCTGGAGACATCCCCCTGCTTGCCTTGTCCCTGATCGCGGCCAAACACCAGCCTGAGGGCGAGCGGCAAGCGTACGACCTGAAGCAGACCCAGACGCAGGGTGAGATAGAAACCTGTCCCGACCAGCAGGGCAAGCAGGGGCGGACCCCAGATAAAGCTATCGATGGCGGTTAACGCCGATTGAATTGATGACATGCATCCTCCTTAAAAAACAAAAATTAAGGAGGAGAAGGATGATCTTCCCATAGGTGTCGCGATCGGCCAGAGGCGATCGGATGCAGGCCAAGAATTTGTTCACGCTCTTGCTGCGAGGCCGTGATCAAGGCTCATGTGCTGCCAGGAATCCTCACGTATATCTATACGCTCAGGTTCCTGCGCTGCTCTTTACCTTGCTGACGACCTCTCGTGACAGAGAGTGAACAGTTCCAAGCTCAGGTACAACCATCCCATCCCCTCTGTCCTTTTGCCTGAGAGTTTCCGGCGCCAGCCTGCCCTTGCGGGTCGTCATGGTGCCTTGCTCCTTCGGCGCCCGATTCAACGGGTCTCTCCAGAGTATCGTCCAGTAGCAGTCCACACCGGTTGCCCGGTACCTGAAAGATTCACTTCTTCGGTGGATGGTCCCCCATCGCTCTCCTGCTACCTTCATCCGAACTAGTTTGGATTAGGAAGCGGGCATGTTAATCCAAAAAATGTGAGCTGTCTCCCACTCGGCCGACCCGCTGCGCCACTTTTTTCCCGCCTCGGCCACCACGGGGAGATATGTTATTTGTTCGTTAACTATCAATAGCTTAACGACGCCATGTTGGGCGACCCTCGATAAGGCTGCGCCACCAGGCCGCATATCAAGATGATCTTTCGTCTCGACCAGAAAAACTTGCCAACATATCCAATCAAAATGCTTGCACAGAAACGCAATAGGCCGATAATCCCGCGCATAACTAAGCACTTTGCGATGGAGTTATGCATTGTGTCTGGTTGGTCCCTCCGGACCACTCGCCTGAGCCGGCCGCTGCCGTCTCAACAAACCAAGGCTAGGGCAAATCTGCCCCCTAAGGACTTTCAAAAGAGAATGAACGAGACCCTGATCGCACAAGACTACCGTCAGCTGGTTGAACAATTCGGCTCCCCCCTGCTGCTGCTCGACAAGGCAGCCGTCCGCAAACAGTATCGGGCCCTGGCGGCCGCCCTGCCCGATGTGCGATTGCACTATGCACTCAAACCCCTGCCCCACGAGGCAGTGGTCTCTGTCTTGAAGGAAGAGGGGGCCTGTTTCGATCTGGCCACCAATGGCGAAGTGGATCTGGTGCGCAGCCAGGGGGTTCGCCCGGGACGCTGTATTCATACCCATCCCATCAAGCGCGACAGCGACATCCGCTATGCGCTCGAGTTCGGCTGCACAGTGTTTGTCTACGACAACCCGCTGGAGCTGGAAAAGTTCATTCCCTACAAGGACGAAGTCAAGCTGCTGCTGCGGGTCAGCTTCCCGAACCCGGAGACCAAGGTCGACCTCTCCAAAAAGTTCGGCTGCACCCCGGAGCAGGCGCTGCCGCTGTTGCAACTGGCCCACGCCAAGGGCATCAAGGTGATGGGGCTGTCGTTCCACGTCGGCTCCCAGGTGCCCCACGCCCGTCGCCATGTGCAGGCCATCGATGCCTGCCGCGAGATCATGGAGCAGGCCTGGGAGCTGGGGCTCAAGCCCTGGGTGCTGGATATCGGCGGCGGTTTCCCGGTGGATTATGAGGGGGGCGAGTTCGACATAGACGGCTTCTGCGCCCCGATCCGCGAGGCGCTGGCCAAGCTGCCAGCCACGGTGCAAAAGATTGCCGAGCCGGGCCGCTTCATCAGCGCACCGGCCATGACCTCAGTCTCCAGCGTGATGGGCAAGGCCCACCGTGGTGACAAGATCTGGTACTACCTGGATGACGGTCTCTACGGCAGCTACAACGGCCAGCTCTATGACCACGTCACCTACCCGGTGAGCACGCCGCTGGCCCGTGGCGAGCTGCACAACTCTGTGCTCTCCGGCCCCACCTGCGACAGCGTGGACGTGATCCGCGAGGGCATAATGCTGCCGGATCTCGCCATCGGCGAGCTGGTAGTGGGCCGGGTGATGGGAGCCTACACCTGGGCCTCGGCCTCGACTTTCAACTTCTTCCCCAAGGCGAGCATCCTCATTCTGGACAGCAGCCAACAAGGGCAGAAGCTGGTGGCGGTCGCCTGACGCGCCAAGGCGACGCAGATAACAAAGAGGGGAAGCCCAAGCTTCCCCTCTTTCATTTCACCCGTATCGGTCAGATAAACTGACTGGCCAGCAGCCAGCCTGTGTAGGCCACGAAGCAGGCGAGCAGCAGGCTCCCTTCCAGCCGGTTGATCCGCCCCTGCCCCTTGCGGCCCAGACACATCACCAGCAGCAACAGGGTCAGCCCCATCATGATGCTCCAGTCACGGCTGAGCACCTCGGGCGCCACATCGAGCGGGTGTATGCCCGCGGCTATCCCCACCACCGCCAGGGTATTGAACAGGTTGGAGCCGAGCACGTTGCCAAGGGCCAGATCGTGCTCATTCTTGCGAATGGCGATGAGGGACGAGGCGAGCTCAGGCAGCGAAGTGCCGACAGCCACTATGGTGAGACCAATCACCAGATCGCTGATGCCGAGTGCCTGGGCTATGGTCACTGCGCCCCACACCAGCAGGCGGGAGGCGCCGATCAGCAGCACCAGGCCGACGATGAGCCAGAGGATGGCGCGCTTGAGGGACATGCCTTCGCTGCTGATGTCATCCTCGGTGTCCGTGTCGAGCGCATCCCCCTTGCCCCTCATGCCGGCCCAGATGGACCAGCCCATCAATCCCAGAAAGGTAGCCCCCAGGATCAGGGCATCCGTGCCATCGAGCCGACCATCGAGCAGCAAGGCGCCGGAGAGCAGGGTGATGCCGAGCAGGATCGGGATCTCCTTGCGCACCACCTGGGAGGCCACAGCGATAGGGCTGATCAGGGCGGTCAGACCCAGGATCAAGGCGATGTTGGTGATGTTGGAGCCATAGGCGTTGCCGAGCGCGAGCCCGGGGTTGCCCTGGGAAGCCGCCAGCGCGGAGACCACCATCTCGGGGGCCGAGGTGCCAAAGCCGATGATGACCATGCCGATCAGCAGCGGCGGCATGCCGGCATAACGGGCGGTCGCGGCGGCGCCGTCCACAAATTTATCCGCACTCCAGACCAGCAGCGCCAGTCCGGCAATCAGGGCAACAACAGCCAGGGTCATAACGTCTCCATCCCATCGCCTGCAAACGACAGAGCCAGGCACTGTGCCTGGCTCTGTCCAGAAGTGGGCCCAGTGTAGCGGGCCGACTTCCCATTTCAAGGGAAAATCAAACGCCGATTGATATTTTACAGCGCCGCCAGCAGGCTCCCGGCATCCGAGACCTCGAACTTGCCCGGCGCCTCCACGAACAGCTGCTCGACCACGCCATCGTTGGCGATGAGGGCAAAGCGCTGGGCGCGGATACCGCCGAAGGCCCCCGTCTCCTTGGCAAGGCCAAGCGCCCGGGTCCAGCTACCGTCGCCATCGGCCAGCATAGTGATGGCGTCAGCATTCTGGGCCGTCTGCCAGGCCTTCATCACGAAGGCATCGTTGACCGACAGACAATAGAGGGCATCGACGCCCTTGGCCCTGAACTGGTCGGCCAGCACCACATAACCGGGCAGGTGGGCGTTGGAGCAGGTGGGGGTAAAGGCGCCCGGCACGGCAAACAGCACCACCTTCTTGCCCGCAAACAGGGCCTGGCTATCCTGCACCTGCTTGCCTTCCTGGGTGATGAAGGTGAATTCGCCCAAAGGCAGGGATTGGCCAATCGCTATCATGATCTCTCGTCCGTGGTAGAGGTAGGGAGCGACAGTCTACCCCAGCCCATGCCTGCGAAACACACCCCCATCAGCGCCGCCATTTGAACTAACCTTGAGCAGGATCAGCCGACCAAGGAGGCCTCATGCAGAACTATTACGATGGACTGGAAATTCGCCCCTCCGCCTTGCGAGAGCAGCAACAACTGGATCAACTCAATCACCTGCTCACCCATGTCAGCCAGTATTGCGCCGGTTACTCCAGCGCCTATCGCCAGCGTCGCCTGCAGGATCTGGGCGAGCTGACCACACTGCCCCTGCTCGACGCCGCCGAGCTGTTTGCCGCCCAGCAGGCCCATCCTCCCTTCGCCGGTCTCACCGGCCGCCCCGCCAGCCAGGCGCTACGGGTCTTCGCCTGCCCGGGCCAGCTGGCCATTCCCGAATATGCGGGCGCCGACTGGTGGGGGGCGACACGGGCTCTGTTTGCCGCCGGTTTCAAGGCCGGGGAGGTACTGCTCAACGGCCACGACTACCACATCAGTCCCACCGCCTTCATCTTCGACAACGGTGCCCGCCAGCTGGGGGCACCCGTGGTACCTTGCGGCCCCCACGATACCCGGCGCCAGCTGGAGGCGCTGCAACGCTACCAGCCGACCGGCTTTGTCGGGCCGCTGGCGGCGCTGCTGGATCTGCTGGAGGCGGCGGAGCTGGCCGGGATCCCGAGCGACAGCCTGCACTGCGCCCTGCTGTGTGAAGCCTCTCACCCCGACACGGCGCCGCTGCAGGCCGTTCACGGCATACGGGCGCTCAACTGTCTGCTGTTGCAGGATGTGGGGGTGATCGCCTACGAGAGCCAGCCCGGTCACGGCTTCATCGTCAACGAGAGCTGCATCATAGAGATCATCGATCTCGCCAGCGCAGAGCCCGTCATAGGCGACACCGTCGGCCAGCTGGTGGTGACCCGGCTCGATCTGGAGTATCCCCTGCTGCGCCTCGTCACCGAATGGCAGGGTCATTGGCTGGCGGGGGCCAGTTCGTGCGGGCGCACCAACCGGCGCCTCAAGCTGGTGTGACAATGCAAAACGGGCAGCCATCAGGCTGCCCGTCTTGTCTCTGGCGAGGAGAACATCTGAGAAGTGTCAGCGTCTCGCCTGCCAGGTGGCGATGGCGAGCAGGGAGTCTGGGGTGAATTCGGCGGCGCGGGCGGCGATCTCGGCCTGGCTCATCCAGTGCACCTCGCTCACCTCTTCGGCCTGCAAGCGCAGCGGCCCCTGATAATGACAGCTGTAGAGGCCACCCCAGACCCGGTAGCCTTCCCCCTCGGCATAAAAGGACCCTAAGTCCTGCAGGGGAATGCCCTGAATGCCCAGCTCCTCGGCCAGCTCGCGGCGGGCAGCGGGTTCCATCTGCTCGCCCGTGGTCACCACGCCGCCGGCGCAGGCATCCAGCATGCCGGGGCAGAAATCCTTGCTGAGGGTGCGACGCTGCACCAGGATGCGCTCCTCCTCGTCGAGCACCAGGATATAGCTTGCCCGGTGACAGAGGTTCTCCCGCCGCACCCTGGCCCGCTCGGCAACGCCGATCACCCGGTTATCCGCATCCACCACATCCACCCATTCCACGTGCAGGCCCTTTCGCTCATGTCGTTCAACTGCCCGCAGTATATCGGGGCAAGGGCTTGTCATGGCAGCACTTTTTCAACCCGTACCAGCAGATTTTCCCATGCGGCGATGCCGAATTAAGGATTCATACAAACCTCCACCAACTGTCACATCAGTGTCATCCGGCGACGGCATAGTGTGCCCTGTCCAAGCAACAGGTGTTTTGTGATGAAGGTGTTCAAGAACTTGTCTCCCCGCCAGATTGCCCGCCACATCAAGAGCTTCCATCACGGCAGCTTCATGGTGGAGGCGCTGGGGCGGTTCGAATTCAGCGGCGGAGAGATCAATCTGGAGAGCCTGACCTGCCGTCAGACCCTGAGTCTGGCCCGGCAGATCAATCTGGAGGTTCGCGGCCTGCGTCACGTCAACCTGCTGTTGGGGTAACTTCCATAGTCCTTTCTGTTTGTAGTCTGCTTCCATACACGTCTTTGCCCGCCGCTCACCGAGCGTGCGGGCCATTTTTTATCGGACATTATCACGCCGGGTCTGTACTCAATGCTGCAGGATCTGGGAGAGGAACAGCTTGGTGCGCTCCGACTGGGGATGGTCGAAGAACTGATCCGGCACGTTCTCCTCAATGATCTGGCCGCGGTCCATGAAGATCACCCGATCCGCCACCTGCTTGGCAAACCCCATCTCGTGGGTGACGCAGAGCATTGTCATGCCCTCATGGGCCAGCTCCACCATCACATCCAGCACCTCGCGCACCATTTCGGGATCCAGCGCCGAGGTCGGCTCGTCAAACAGCATGACCTGAGGGTTCATGCAGAGGCTGCGGGCTATGGCCACCCGCTGCTGCTGGCCGCCGGAGAGCTGACCCGGGTACTTGAGGGCCTGCTCCGGGATCCTGACCCGGCGCAGGAAGGTCATGGCGATCTCCTCGGCTTCCCTGCGTGGCAGCTGTTTGACCCAGATGGGCGCCAGGCAACAGTTCTCCAGCACAGTCAGGTGGGGGAAGAGGTTGAAGTGCTGGAACACCATGCCCACCTCTTTGCGCACCATCTCTATGTTCTTGAGATCCGAGGTGAGCGCCGTGCCCTTGACCAGGATGTCACCGCTCTGGTGCTCCTCCAGCCGGTTGATACAGCGGATCATGGTGGACTTGCCCGAACCGGAAGGGCCGCAGATGACTATCTTCTCCCCCTTGCCGACCTGCAGGTTGATGTTACGCAGCACGTGAAAATCGCCGTACCATTTGTTGACGTCCTTGAGGGCAACCACAGGATCCATTGTCATTTTGAAGTCACTCCCGCTATGGGTGGTTGTTCCATCTGCAGCATAGGCAAGGCGTCATGCTGCGGGTGATTGGCGTCCTTGAGTGCCGCCAGGGTATCCGTTGTCATCTTGAAACCACTCCTAATGCTTGTGACCCGTGTTGAGCTTGTGCTCCAGATAGATGGAGTAACGGGACATGCCGAAACAGAACATCCAGAAGATCATGGCAATAAACACATAAGCCTCGGTGGAAAAGCCCAGCCAGGCCGGATCCGCCAGCGCCACCTTGGAGATGGCGAGCAGATCGAACAGGCCTATGATCAGCACCAGACTGGTGTCCTTGAACAAGGAGATAAAGGTATTCACCAGGGAGGGAATGGTGATCTTGAGGGCCTGCGGCATGATGATGAGGCCCATCACCTTCCAGTAGGAGAGTCCCAGCGCCTCACCCGCCTCGTACTGCCCCTTGGGGATCGCCTGCAGCCCCCCTCGCACCACCTCCGCCACATAGGCGGCCTGGAATAATATGATGCCGATGAGCGCCCTCAGCAGCTTGTCCAGCTCCACCTCGCTGGTCATGAACAGCGGCAGCATGACGGACGCCATGAAGAGCACGGTAATGAGCGGCACGGCGCGCCAGAACTCGATATAGACGGTGGAGAGGCTGGCGATGACCGGCATGTGGGAGCGACGCCCCAGCGCCAGCAGGATGCCGAATGGCAGGGCGACCGCTATGCCCACCACCGCCAGCACCAGGGTCAGCATCAAGCCGCCCCAGCGGTTGGTTTCCACCACCTCGAGACCGGCCCCGCCGTGGATCAGCAGGAAGGCGATGACGGGAAACACCAGCAGGGTAAAGAGCGCCAACCAGCCCTTGCGCGGGGTGCGCGGCCAGATCAGCAAGGCCAGCAGTACGGCCAGCCCGACGAAGGCCAGGTTGATGCGCCAATACTGATCCCCGGGGTAGAAACCGTAGAGATACTGCCCCAGCCGGCTCTCGATGAAGATCCAGCAAGCACCGCCCTGCACGCAGTCGGCGCGGCTGCTCCCCTGCCAGCTGGCCGAGAACAGCGCCCAGTCCAACGCCGACCAGAGAGCCGGCAGCAACAGATAGGCCAGCACCAGGGTCAGCAGGCCGTTCCACCAGTTGGGGAACAGGTTCTGCCTGAGCCAGGCGAGGACGCCCCGGCGGCGGTTGGGCGGCGGCAGCGCTTCTTGCAACTCGTTCACGAACATGGCGACTCCCTAGCGCTCGACCAGCGTCATTCTGCGGTTGTAGATGTTCATCAGGACTGACGTCGAGATGCTGATGATGAGATAGACGCCCATGGTCATGGCGATCACCTCGATGGCCTGCCCTGTCTGGTTGAGGGTGGTGCCCATGAACACAGAGACCAGATCCGGATAGCCGATGGCGGTGGCCAGCGAGGAGTTCTTGGTGAGGTTCAGGTACTGACTGGTCAGCGGCGGAATGATGACCCGCATCGCCTGTGGAATGACCACCAGCCGCAGGGTCTTGCTGGCTGACAACCCCAGCGCGGACGCAGCCTCCGTCTGGCCCTTGCTGATGGCCAGAATGCCGGAGCGCACTATCTCGGCGATGAAGGCCGCCGTGTAGATGGTCAGCGCCAGCAGCAGGGCCGCCAGTTCCGGCAGCACTGTCAATCCGCCCCGGAAGTTGAACCCCTGCAGGACAGGTATGCTCCAGGAGAGCGGACTCCCCGCCAGCAGGAAGGTAATGCAGGGCAGCAGGATCACCAGCCCTGCCGAGCAGCGCCAGACCGGGAATATCTTGCCGATCAACTCCTGGCGCCGACGCGACCAGCGCCGCAGACCCCAGCTCAGCAACAAGGCCAGCAGCAGGGCCCACAACACATAGCCGAAGCCGTCCTCGAACAGGGGCCTGGGGAGATAAAGACCGCGCACATTGAGGAAGGCAAGCTCACCCAGCTCCACACTCTGGTGCGGCGATGGCAGGGTGCGCAGCACAGAGAAGTACCAGAAGAAGATCTGCAGCAGCAGCGGAATATTGCGAAAGGTTTCGATATAGACGGTGGCAATCTTGGCCACCAGCCAGTTACTCGACAGGCGAGCGATCCCGAGCACGAAGCCGAGCAGGGTGGCAAACAGAATGCCGAGCATCGACACCAGCAGGGTATTGAGCAGGCCGACCACGAAGGTGCGGCCGAAGGTATAGGTTTCGTCGTAGGGGATCAGGCTCTGCAGTATGCCGAACCCGGCCGTGTTGCCCAGAAAATCGAAGCCTGTGGTGATGCCACGGGTCGCCAGATTGGTCAGGGCATTGTTGATGATGTAGAACAGGAACGCCATAACGGCCGCTATGGTCAGGCACTGGAAGATCAGCGCCCGCACCTTGGCGTCATACCACCAGCGGCCCTGTTCCTTCCTGTGGTTTGATGCGTGCAGCGCCATGAGGATGACTCCGACAAAGCCAGGGCAAGGGGAAAATGGGGGGCCAGGCCCCCCGGGCGATCATTGACTCAGCGAATAGGGGGGGCGTACATCAGGCCACCCTTGTTCCAGAGTGCGTTGATGCCGCGATCTATCTTGAGGGGCGAACCGCTCCCCACGTTGCGATCGAACGACTCGCCATAGTTGCCGACCTGCTTGACTATGTTGTAGGCCCACTTGTCATCCAGCCCCAGCACACTGCCCTTGGGCTCTTCCAGCCCCAGCAGACGGCGTATGTCCGGATTGGTGGATTTGAGCATCTCGTCCACATTGGCGCTGGTCACGCCAGCTTCCTCGGCATTGAGCATGGCGTAGAGACTCCAGCGCACCACCTTGAACCACTGATCATCCCCCTGCCGCACCGCCGGGCCCAGCGGCTCCTTGGAGATGACTTCAGGCAGCACCACGGCCTCATCCGGTTTGGTCAGCTTGATCTTGAGAGAGTAGAGCTGGGACTGATCCGAGGTCAGCACGTCGCAGCGACCCGCTTCGAACCCCTTGACGGTCTGATCCGAGGTATCGAACACCACAGGGGTATATTTCATGCCGCCGTTGGCACGGAAATAGTCCGCCAGATTGAGCTCGGTCGTGGTACCTGACTGGATGCAGACCGCGGCACCATCCAGCTCCTTGGCGCTCTTGACCCCGAGGGACTTGTTGACCAGGAAGCCCTGGCCGTCGTAGTAGTTCACCCCGGCGAAGGTCAGGCCAAGCGAACCGTCCCGGGTCAAAGTCCAGGTGGTGTTGCGCGACAGCAGATCCACTTCCCCCGATTGCAAGGCGGTGAAGCGCTCCTTGGCGGTGAGAGAGACATATTTGACCTTGCCGGCATCCCCCAGCACGGCGGCAGCCACGGCGCGGCAGACGTCCACGTCCAGACCCGTCCAGGTGCCCTTGGCATCCGGGTTGGAGAAACCGGGCAGCCCATCGCCGACCCCGCACTGCACGAACCCCTTCTTCTTGACCGCATCCAGGGTGCCGTCTGCCCAGGCATTCGCTGCCGCCAGCGACAGCACTATCACCATACCCGCCTTGTGTATCTGCTTCATGTCACTCTTCCCTGTGGTTTGATTCAAATTGGCACCCAAACCCTGCAAGATGCCACAGCTTTTCCTGCTTTTTCGCAGCTTATCCAGCCAGCCAAAAACCTGTCAATCGGTGCAACCAAGCCCGTTTCTGGTGCAGCAGCACAAAATGTTTGAATGGGTCGATATACACCTTATGAATAAAAAATAGACCCTTATCGACAAAATAGCATACTGAAATGACCCGCCCATACCGGGTGGATTATTTTTTAGGCAAAATGGGCCTGCACAAGCATGGGGCAGCGTATAGGTTGTTAACTATTTCATTAATATCGGGTTTTGATCGGGCTGCCCGCTCCTGGACAGCCCGATCCTGGCGCTGGCATCACGGCCAGACCCCCTTCATCGAAGCGCCCCTGACCGGTCGAACAAGGGGTGAAAACCTGAGGGGACAAGCGGATTCATTCGCCGCGCGGGCCATTCTCGATGTCGGTGACTATGCCGTTGCGCACCGTGACGAAGCGCATGAACTCGTTCTTGCCGAAGTTGTAGGTCCAGCGCTCGCCATATTTGACCTGCACCAGATTGCCAAACTGGTTCTCCTCGTTGCGGCTGAGCTCCTCGCGCAACATGGGCTCACCACACTTGAGCAGCATCTCGGCGGTACTGTCCCCTTCGGTGATGAGGGCATTCTTGCAACGCATCGCATCGGCGCTAGCCGGTATGCTCAGTAACAGCAGGGCCAGGACGGCCCCCAGATTCAGATGTCGCTTCATTGGCTATTCCATTTAAACAGGGCACTGCCCAGGGTGAGACAACAGAGGGTAAACAACAGGATCCAGCCCAGCGGCGCGGCCACCTCAGCCCAGCCGGCTCCCTCCAGCATGACGGCGCGGGCCGCCGTGATGATCTGGCTGAGTGGCAGCCAGGCCGCCAGCTGTTGCAGCCAGACCGGCGCCCCTTCCAGCGAGAACCAGACCCCGGAGAGGAACATCATGGGCATGCTGATGACGTTGAGCAGGCCGCTCGCCAGCTCCTCGTTCTGGATGCGGGCGGCGATGAGCAAGCCCAGCGACGCCATGGCCGCCCCGCCCGCCAGGGCGATCAGCAGCAGCAACCAGCCGGAGCCGAGCAGGGGCACGCCAAGCAGCCAGTACGCTACCAGAAACACCAGCAGGCTCACCACCAGGGTGATCACAATACGCGACAGCAACTGGGCGCAGAGAAACTCGGCGGCAGAGAGCGGCGTGGCCCTCAGCCGCTTGAGCACACCGTTCTTGCGATAGCGGACTATGACGAAGCCGACGCCGAACAGGCCGGAAAACATCAGGTTCATGCCGATCACCCCGGGCAGCAGCCAGTCCCCGTAGCGGATCGCCTGCCCGCTCAGGGTCTCCTTCACCAGCGGCCGGGAGATCGCCTGGCGCAACAGGTATTCGGCCATGGCGCCCTGACCGGCGTCCGGGTTGACCCAGTAACGGTCCGATCCGGGCGAGAGCAGCAGATCCAGCTGATGATGGCGTACCTTGAGCTGACCCTTGCGCTCGTCGTCATAGGGGATGAGCTTGAGCAGCGGAATGGCCTTCAGGGGGGCGTAGGTCACGGGCAGTTCACCTACCACGCCCATCTGCACCAGCGGCTTGGGCGGGCCGGAGAAGATGAGGGAGAAACCTACCACCAGCAGCAGCGGGAAGGCCAGGTTCCACACCAGGGCCGCCCTGTCGCGCACAAACTCCAGGTTGCGGGCATAAAAGAGCGCACCGATCCGCTTGCTGGCCCCCTTCATGTTCCGCTCCTCGGCCACCGCAAGGCACGCGGATAGCAGCGCGCCGCGACACGGCACGTCATGACTGCGTTCATGCGCCACTCCTCAGGCTATGGCCGGTCAGGTGCAAGAAGAG
The DNA here is from genome assembly GCF_963899305.1 of Aeromonas sp. MR19. Classification (NCBI taxonomy): domain Bacteria; kingdom Pseudomonadati; phylum Pseudomonadota; class Gammaproteobacteria; order Aeromonadales; family Aeromonadaceae; genus Aeromonas; species Aeromonas sp. MR19. The sequence continues at coordinate 200,614 of NZ_CAWQWZ010000050.1, read as the reverse complement.
ATCTTCCAGGTTGGGGGATCGCACCTGCATGCCGGTCAGCGGCACCCCCAGGTTCAGCAGTTGCGGCAACAGGAGCGCCACATCTGGGCACGTCAGCTCAACCTGATCACCGTGAGGCAAGAGCGGATAGCCCAGGCTGGCGAGGACCGGATGATCCGGCAGACGCACCAGCACCCCATCGAAGTGGCGGGCCAGCAGGGCGGCCGGGGTATCCAGACTGAGCAGATGGCCGTGATCGACGATGGCGATGCGATCGCACAGTTGCTGCGCCTCGTCCATGTAATGGGTGGTGAGCACCACCGTCTTGCCCTGGGCCTTGATCGCCTCGATGCGCTGCCAGAAGTGGTGGCGCGCCTGGGGATCCAGCCCAGTGGTAGGCTCATCCAGAAACAGCAGCTCGGGGTCGCCGAGCAGGGCCAGCGCCAGCAGCAGGCGCTGACGCTGGCCGCCGGAGAGCTTGCGGCTGTCTCTGTCGATGAACTCGCCAAGGGCGCACAGTTCGATGAGCTGCGCCTGAGGCAAGGGATTGGGATAGAGGCTGGCAAACAGGCGCAGGGTATCGCGCACCGTCAGAAAATCCTGCAGCGCCGTGTGCTGAAACTGGATGCCGATGCGGGAGCGGTAATCGGGGCCGCGGGGGGCGCCGTGAAACAGGATCTGGCCGCGGTCCGGGGTCAGGATCCCCTCCAGCAGCTCTATGGTGGTGGTCTTGCCTGCTCCGTTCGGGCCGAGCAGGCCGAAACAGCAACCGGCGGGAATGGCGAAGCTGAGCCCGTCCACCGCCTTGACGCCGGGAAAGTGCTTGATGAGATCAATGACTTCTATGATGGCAGCCATGCGTGTTTTCCAGAGTGACCGGGAACGCCAAGCCCTGACTATATCCAAATCCCCCGCAAAGGCACATTGTCTATCGACGAGGGCTCGCCAGACGGGGGCGCCTCAAACAGAAACGGCGACCCTGGGGTCGCCGTTTACTTTGCGTGGTCAAGCCAGCCGGATCACAGAATGTCCAGCAGCTCCACTTCGAATACCAGCGCTGAGTAGGGCGGGATGGAACCGGCACCACGGGCACCATAGGCCAGATCCTGCGGAATGTAGAGCTTCCACTTGGAGCCAACCGGCATCAGCTGCAGCGCTTCAACCCAGCCGGCAATGACGCCAGTCACCGGGAATTCGGCCGGCTCGCCACGGGCGACCGAGCTGTCGAACACGCCACCGTGGGTGAAGGTACCGTGGTAGTGCACGCGCACGGACTGACCGGCCACCGGCACGGCGCCGTTGCCTTCTACCATGACTTCGTATTGCAGACCGGAATCGGTCACCTTGACGTCGGCACGCTTGGCGTTGTCGGCCAGGAAGGTTTCGCCATCGGCGGCGGCAGCCTTGGCAACGGCTTCCTGCTCTTCCTGCATGCGAGCTGTGATCACCTGGAAGGCATCATTGATATCGTCACGGCTGACCGCGAACTCCAGACCATTCAGGGCATCTGCCAGACCTTGTTGCAGGGCCGGGATATCCAGACCGGCGAAGGCTTGCTGCGCCAGCTGATCACCCATGTTGCGGCCGATGCCATAGCTGGCCTTCTGTTCGATAGAGTCGTATTGGGACATTGAGATGTTGCTCCAGATCCAAGTAATAAAGAGGCGGGATAATATCAGACTTTTTGGCGAGGTGCTGCCGGCGGCGACCCTGATTTCCCCGCCCGTGGGAGGAACTTCACACAAGAAGAGCAGGATCGCCGCCCATCGGCGGCGATCCTGTCAGCCACAATGGCGTACTGAACCTCTGGACTCAAACCTCACTTGCTGTGGTATCAGCGCGATCCAGCAGGGCCCGCACCGCCGCTACCTTGGTCCCGTCGGTGATATTGACACGACCATCGTCCGATGGTGCCCATGTTGACCCCGTATGGAGAGACACCATGCCGCCGCACCGCTTCCCTTGCTCAGGAGCGATCCAGCAAAGCCCGCACCGCCGCTACCTTGGCGCCGTCGGTGATATTGACCCCGCCGTCATCAGAGGTGTCCATGTTGACCCCGTATGGAGAGACACCATGCCGCCGCACCGCTTCCCTTGCTCAGGAGCGATCCAGCAAAGCCCGCACCGCCGCTACCTTGGCACCGTCGGTGATATTGACGCGACCATCGTCCGAGGTGCCCATGTTAACGCCATGGGGCACCATGCCGCCACGCCAGCCCATGCCGGACATGTGCACCTCGCTCACCCCGGTGAACTCCAGTATGGTGCGCACGTTGTCGGCATTGACCCCGGCACCCGGCATCAGGCTGGCACGGCCCGCCAGGGCCTGCTGCATGGCCTGCAGTGTCTCCAGCCCCGCCAGCGCGGTCGGCGCATGACCCGAGCTCAGGATGCGCTCGCAGCCGGCCGCGACTATGGTCTCCAGATCCAGCCGCCAGTCGGATGAGAGGTCGATGGCGCGATGGAAGGTAACGCCGAGCGGCCCGGCCGCGTCCACCAGCTGGCGCAGCAGGTCGGCGGGCACCCGCCCCTCTTGATCCAGCAGGCCGATCACCACCCCCTGCAACCCGGCTGCACGGGCGGCGGCGATATCCAGCAACATAAGTTCAAACTCGGCGGCGCTGAAGCAAAAATCCCCGGCGCGGGGGCGGATCATGGCGTAGACGGGGACGCTGGCGTGGCGCGCGACCAGCTGCATGAAGCCATAAGAAGGGGTCAGGCCACCCAGCCCCAGCGCAGAGCAGAGCTCGATGCGATCCGCGCCGGCTTGCTGGGCGGTGAACAGGGATTCCAGGTTGTCGATACAAATTTCAAGACGGGTCATGATGACTCCTTTATTGGAGAGATCAGACAGCACATCTGATCTCATAAATTGAGCAAGGCCGCGCCGCGCACCCCGCCGGCGCCACCGAAGCGGGCCTGGCGGATCTCGGGCAGGGCGACACCGGGCAGCAGATGGCCGGGCAGGCGCAGCGGCAGCTGTTGGTACAGGGCAGGCAGGCCGCTCAGGCCGCCTCCCAGCACCACCACCTCGGGATCAACCACGGAGATGGCGGTCGCGAGCCCCGCGGCCATGATCTCGAGCCAGCAGTCGACCGTGGCTACCGCATGGGGCTCATGGGCCTCGAAGCGCCCCACTATCTGGTGACCGCTGGCACGCTGGCCATGAAAATGGTGATAGAGCCGCTCCAGCCCGGTGCCGGATGCATAGGTTTCAAAACAGACCAGGCGACCGCAGCCACAACGGGGGCGAGGCAAGTCGGGATACTTCATCAGCATGGTGGCCGGCAGCGGATAGTGACCTATCTCCCCCGCCAGCCAGTTGCGGCCCTGGATCAGCTTGCCCGCCAGATAGACGGCGCCGCCGATGCCGGTACCTATGGTGACCCCCAGCGCGCTGTCGGCCCCAGCTGCCGCGCCCTGGTGCACTTCCGACCAGAGGAAGCAGTTGGCATCGTTGTCCACCTTGACCGGGCGACCCAGCAGCTCGGCCAGATCGGCGCCCAGATGGCGGCCATTGATGGAGGGCAGGTTCGCCGCCACTATGCTGTGATCGTGCCGATTGAGGATGCCGGGAAAGCCGATGCCCACAGCGCCTCTCGCGCCGAAACGGGCGTCCGCCTGCTCGACCCGGTCACGGATGAGCTGCTGCAGCCCCTCGTAATCGTTGCCGGGCGTGCTCATGCGCTCCTCATGGCAGAGGTTCAAGGCGCCGTCATACACGGCGAACGCTATCTTGGTGCCACCAATATCAAAGCCGTAATACATGCCCACACTCCCTTGTCGGTGAGTCACCTCACCTCAGTCTGTCCAGAGCAGCACATTGTATTAATTCGCAAAAAAAATAAAGTGACCGGGGGCGAAAAATGGGAGCGAGATCAAAGCAAACGGAACATTTGCCGTTGCAGGCAAGCCTGGCCAAGGCTCATCAGGGTGCGCGCCTGACCGTCGAAGACGAAGCCGCGCCTCAGGTAAAAACCCTCGCCGATCCGGTTGCCATCGAGCAGCCACAATCTGACGCTGTCGCAGCCGGCACGACGCATCTGCATGGCCACCGCCTGCCATAGCCGCTTGCCATGGCCCTGGCGCCAGTGATCGGGATGAAGGTAAAAGGCGCGGATCAGGGCGTTCGACTCTGTGCCATCCAGCACGAGCTGCCAGTAGAGCAGGCCTATGACCACCTCGTCCTGGCACAGCAGCATGGGCCTGGGGCCGGATTCGACGAGCCGGCTCTGCCAGATCTGCAGGTGCTCGGTCACCGAAAGCTGGGCCAGCATGTCGGCACCGAGCACCTCGCCATAGGCCGCGAGCCAGCTGGCCCGCTGCATCACCGTCATGGCAGGCGCGTCATCGGTCCGCGCCATGCGCAGGCTCATGCCTTGCATTGGGGCACCAGACCGGAGGCGCGGGCCTGTTCGTAGAGCGGCATAGCTTCAGCCTGCTGGGCCTGCAGCTCGGCGATCCGGGTCTCGTTGCTGGGGTGGGTGGAGAGCAGTTGCGGCGGCGCCTTGCCACCTGCGGCGGCACTCATGTTCTGCCACAGGGGAACGGCCTCGGCGGGATTGAAGCCGGCGCGGGCCATCAGATCCAAGCCCAGCCTGTCCGCCTCGCTCTCCTGCTCGCGGCCATAGGGCAGCATGACCCCCACCTCGACCCCGAGCCCCAGCGCCGCCATGGTGGCGCCGCGATACTCGCTGCTGCCCATGGCGATGTCGGCCGCCGCCAGACCAAGACCGGTCAGCTGGCTGCGGGAGAGTCGTTCGTTGGAGTGCTGGGCCAGCACGTGGGTCAGCTCGTGACCTATGACGGTGGCGAGCTGATCCTGATTCTTGGCGACCTTGAGCAGGCCGCTGTAGACCCCGATCTTGCCGCCGGGCAGGGCGAAGGCGTTGACCTGCTTGGAGTCAAACACCACCACTTCCCAGCTGGTGATGCCATACTGGCTCGGCACCTGGGCGGTCACCGCCTTGGCGACACAGGAGACATAGGCATTGATCCTGGCATCCTTGCTCACCTTCTCCTGCTTCTTCATCTGCTCGAAGGAGTCGGCCCCCAGCTGGCTCATCTGCTGGGGCGAGAACAGCAGCATCTGGCTGCGGCCGGTAGGAGACTGGGCACAGCTGGCCAGCAGGGTGGAACAGAGTGCCGCCAGGCCGAGCTTGAACAGGGGAGATGTCATGGAGGTGTCCTTCACCATAAAGATGCCCTATTTTCGGAAATGCGGGCGTCCGGCGCAAGTCGACAGATCACGCTGTTCGGCGAAAGCGGTCACATGTCGTCATTGTGGATCCACTCAAAAAGAAAACGGGCCCCGCGGGGCCCGTGTTGCAGAGGAAACCGGCTTACATTATGCCCAGTTTCTTCAGGTCGGCTTCGACCACCTTGGCCGGTACAGGTACGTAGCCATCTTTGGCCACTATGTTCTGGCCCGCCTTGGAGAGCACCATCTTCAGGAACTCTTGCTCCATCGGGGAGAGCGGCTTGTTCGGGTGCTTGTTCACGTAAACGTACAGGAAGCGCGACAGCGGGTACTTGCCGGTGATGGCGTTGTCGGCGCTCGCTTCGATGAAGGTCTTGCCATCCTTGGAGAGCGGTACGGCGCGCACACCTGAGGTGACGTAGCCGATGCCCGAGTAGCCGATGCCGTTCAGGGAAGAGGAGACGGACTGCACCACTGAGGCAGAACCCGGCTGCTCGTTCACGCCGCTCTTGAAGTCACCGTTGCACAGGGCGTGCTCCTTGAAGTAACCGTAGGTACCGGACACAGAGTTGCGACCGAACAGCTGCAGATCCTTGGAGGACCAGTTGCCGTCCAGACCGAGATCGGCCCACTTGGTGGCGGCCTTGGCTTCGCCGCACTTGAGGGTGCTGGAGAAGATGGCATCCAGTTGCGGCATGGTCAGCCCCTTGATGGGGTTGTCCTTGTTGACGAACACGGCCAGGGCATCGACCGCGACGCGGATGGCGGTCGGCTTGTAGCCGTAGCGCTTCTCGAACGCCTCTTCCTCGCCGGACTTCATGGCGCGGCTCATGGGGCCAAACTGGGCGACACCTTCGGTCAGTGCGGTCGGGGCGGTAGAGGAGCCGGCGGCCTGGATCTGCACGTTGACGTTGGGGTACATGCGCTTAAATTCTTCGGCCCACAGGGTCATCATGTTGGCCAGGGTGTCCGAGCCGACAGAGGACAGGTTGCCCGAGATGCCGCTGGTCGGAGTGTAATCCGGCAGGTTTTTATCCACACCGGCAGCCAGGGTGCTGACGGAAAACAGGGTAGCTGCGGTGAATCCGATTACACCAGCCAGTTTGTTGAGTTTCATCCAATCTCTCCAAGGTTGCAGAACGCAGTCCATCAAAACACGGGTTAACTTGGCGCACCGTCGGTCACGCCGAGCGATTCGCTGAGTGTCATTTCATGCCCTCTTCCCCCAGTCCAGCGGTGGCAGAAGGCAATCGTCAATCTGAGGCCGAAAGTGGTAGCATCCCGAGCACAGCGATCGGCTGGTCGCGTTTCGTACTCTGCCTGCGCCAAGTCGGCGACAGGTCCGTTCTCAAGACGGCGCCAGTATCTGACCTGGCAGTGACAAATTTATGGATTTAATGTGACACTTTAATGACATGGCGAGGCTTGTGAGCAAATGAAAAGAGGGCCGCTGTCGCCGCCCTCTCTGCACTGCTAACCCATTGCCGAAAAAGACTATTTCAACACCACCATGCGGGCCGGAATGAGGAAGCTGAAACGGCTGCCGAGGCCGACCCGGCTCTCGATATCGAGCTGGGCATCGTGATGACTCAAGGCGTGCTTGACGATGGCGAGCCCCAGCCCGGAGCCACCCGTGTGGCGCGAGCGGGCCCGGTCCACCCGATAGAAGCGCTCGGTGAGCCGCGCCAGATGCTCGGGCGGGATCCCCTCCCCCTCGTCCTGCACCACAAACAGCGCCATGGCCCCCTGCTTGCGCCACTCCACGCTGATCTTGCGCTCCGCCGGGGTGTAGTGAATGGCGTTGTAGACCAGGTTGGAGACGGCGCTGCGCAGCTGATCCTGATCCCCGCGCACGAACAGATTGGGTTGCACGCTGAATTCGATCTGGTGCGCCCGCTCCCCCGACAGCGCCCGCGCCTCCTGCTCCAGCAGCCCCAGCATGGCGGGCATGTCCACCAGGTGGGAAAGATCCACCGAGGGGGCCGCCTCGATCCGCGACAGGGTGAGCAGCTGATTGACCAGATTGTCCATGCGGATGGTCTGCTCCATCATCACCCTGTGCGCCTTGGCCCACAGGGCGGGGGGCGGCGGTTCTTCGGTCATCTCCAGATAGCCCTTGAGCACGGTGAGCGGCGTGCGCAGTTCGTGGGAGACGTTGGAGACGAAGTGCTTGCGGGTCTTCTCCAGGCTGCGCAGCCGGGTCACGTCCCGCACCACCAGCATGGCCTGATCCTCGGCGTAGGGCATGATCCGAAACTCGAGAAACTTCTCCTCGTTGATGGGCGAGGTCATCTCGAACGGTTCGTCATACTGCCCCTTGTTCAGATAAGCCCCGAAGGCGGGATTGCGAATGAGGTTGCCTATGTGCTGACCGGCGTCTTCCGGCCAGCGAAAACCGAGCAGCTGCTCCGCCAGCCGGTTGCACCAGAGGATGCTGCCGTCGGTGCGAAACACCACGGCGGCATCGGGCAGGGCTTCGGCCCCTTCCCGAAAGCGGCGGATGAGGCCCGCCAGCTCGCGGCGCCGGGCACGGTGGCGCTGCTGCAACTTGTAGATGCCGTTGAAGATGTACTCCCAGCTGCCGCTGCCGTTGGGGGGCACCAGGCTGCGATCGTGCCACAGCCAGTCCGACAGCCGCTTCTGGAAGCGATAGTGCCAGCCCAGATGCAGCACGGTCGCCACCAGCAGGCAAAGAGTGAGGGTATTCGTCAACCAGCCGACCAAGACGAAGGGCGTATAAAAAAACGCCATCCGCCACAACTGTCGCCGCCAGGCGTAAGGTTGCAACATAACGTCCTCTACAGACGGGTTGAGAAGCGATAGCCTGCGCCGCGCACCGTCTGAATCAATCGATCGTGACCCGTCTCTTCAATGGCCTTGCGCAAGCGACGAATATGCACATCCACGGTTCTGTCCTCGACGTACACATTGGTACCCCAGACATTGTTGAGCAGCTGCTCGCGGCTGTAGACCCGCTCGGGGTGGGTCATGAAGAAGTGCAGCAGCTTGAACTCGGTCGGCCCCATGTCCAGCGCCTTGTCTTCGGCGCTGACTCTGTGGGAAACCGGGTCCAGCTTGAGCCCCTGCACCTCGATCACCTCGTCCACCGAGGTGGGGGAGACGCGGCGCATCACGGCGTGCAGGCGGGCGGTCAGCTCCTTGGGGGAGAACGGCTTGGTGATGTAGTCATCGGCCCCCGCCTCCAGACCACGCACCTTGTCCTCCTCCTCGCCGCGGGCGGTCAGCATCACCACCGGGATCTGGCGGGTCACCTCATCCTGCTTGAGTTGCTTGATGAACTGGATGCCACTGCCACCGGGCATCATCCAGTCCAGCACGATGAGTTCGGGGTAAGGCTCGCGCACCTTCGCCAGTCCATCGGCGTAATCTTCAGCTTCAACCGTCTCATATCCCTTTTGCTCGAGCACGAAGCAGAGCATTTCGCGGATCGGTGCTTCGTCCTCGACCACCAGAATTCGCTTAGCCATATCCCTTCTCTCTCCTGTGTGAAGATGGGTGCGCCAATTATTAGAACTTTCTGTGACACTTTTATGACTTTATGACAGGCGGGATGATAAACGTTTTCAGATTCAGTTGGCAGCAGCGAGTTGCAGCAGGTCCCAGCGGTTGCCACTGATATCCTCGAACACCACCACCATGCCGTATGGCTCGCTACGTGGCTGTTCACAAAAATGAACACCGTAGTCCAGCATGCGCTGGTAATCGGCCCAGAAATCGTCGGTTTCGAGGAACAGAAATACCCGGCCACCGCCCTGTTGACCGATGGATGCCTGCTGCTCGGGCGTGGCGGCGCGAGCTAGCAAGAGCGCCGAGCCGGGCGCGCCGGCAGGCGCAACCCGCACCCAACGCTTGCCCGGTTTACCCGGTTCATCGAGGTGAGTGTCTTCCAGCAATGTAAAACCCAACCCCCGGGTAAAGAAGGCGATGGCCTCGTCATAGTCGGCCACCAGCAGGGCCAGGGCGCCTATGTGTTGTGACATGGAAATACTCCTCAACAGATGGATGAAGGGGGCTAACGCCCCGGCTGGCGCGCATCATAGCGGCTTGGAGTCTTGGGCTCCAGCAGCAATGCCCCGCTCGAAGGAGCAGCCCTTCCCCTGCCACCAGACCTGCGTTCTATTCCACCTCCTATTCCACCTCGACCCTGTTGCGACCCCGTTTTTTGGCCTGGTAGAGCGCCTCGTCGGCCCGCTTGAGGGCCTGCTCCAGCGGATCTCCGCGCCGCTCCGCCACCCCGAACGAGGCCGTGATGGGCAGCGCCAGCGGCCAGTGCGGATAAGCCACCAGGGCGACTCGCAGCCGCTCTGCCAGCCCCTCTGCGCGGGCCTGCTCGTAGTGCAGGCAGACCAGCACGAACTCCTCCCCGCCCCAGCGAACCAGCCGGCACAGGCTATCGCAGTGGCGCAGCACCTCGCTCACCATGTGCTTGAGCACCTCGTCCCCCACCGGATGACCGTGGCCGTCGTTGACCCGCTTGAAGTGGTCTATGTCGATGTAGATGAAAGAGAGGGGCATATCGCCGAGCTCGGCCAGCAGCTTGTTGCCGCCGAGCCGGTTGAGGGCGCCGGTCAGGGGATCGTACCTGGCCTCCTCCTCGGTGCGCCGGGTCTTTTCGCTCAGACTCTGGCTGAGCGCCTCCGCCGCCAGCCTGGCCGCACGGGCCTTGCGCAATCGATCCCGCATCAGCAGGTGTTGTACCAGAAACAGCAACAGGCAATAGCCCAGCCAGCTCAACAGCAGGGGACGATAGAAGGAACCCGGCTGCACCCAGCGACCATGAAACTCCATCTGTTCCAGCACCAGCCGGTAGTGGCCGGGCTGCATACCGATGCCGGAGGCCAGCTCGACGGCATAGACATGCCTCAGATCAGGCCCCTGTTGCGCCAGCGGTATCTTGTACTGCTGCACCCACCAGGTGGCCGGGGTGAACACCTTGAGCGGCACATCCTGCACCCGGCCGTAATCATCGGGGCGGAAGATCACCTCGTTGAACTTGTGGGACGACGCATCCCCGGCCCTGGAATAAGCGGGGTGATAGTTGCGCAGGTAGAGCCGCCAGATCTGGGGCCCCTCCCCCTCGACCCTGAGCCGGATGCGCACCCAGTCGAAGCGGGAGAGATCGATCCCCCGCTCTGGCTCGGTCAGGGTCAGCACCAGCTCGCAGAACGGAAAGGCATACCCGGCGCGCAGCTGGCAATCGATGGCGGGTTTCTCCGCCACCGCATCATGGTGCGCCGAGCCGCCCCCGGCCGACAGCAGTGTGGTGACAGACTGGCCGCCGTGGACCCTGTCATCCTGCGCCGTGACGGACAGGCGGGCATTGCTCACCATGTCCAGCCGCCGATCGGGCCCGAATTCAAACAGCAGGATCGCCAGCAGGCTCAATCCCAGCAATACCCAGAACAGCACATTGGCCAGACGAGAATAGGAAGGGGTCATATAGGCTCCGCCCGACTAGGGGCTCTGACTCTATATCAGGGGATCCGGCACGCCAGGATCCCTGGTTATTACACACGCCGACACGGGCGCCATAGGGTATTTTCTCAGCCGGATACCGGCGGACAGGGCCAGACTCGCCCCGGGATCAGGCGCGCCACCCGGGTGCGGCCGTCCTGCGTCAACCGGGAGGTACCAGGTCGGCCCCCCGGAGAGACGCGCGCTTGCCAATCAGATGTGAACACAGGATAGAGCACTCCATGCCATGGAAAAATAACGAGAAATAAATAAAAAGGGCCCTGATGGGCCCATCTTACACAAGGGAAATGGTGAGCAACAACACCCTCATGGTCCCTCGCGCAGTGTCCGGTAGAGGGTGGTGCGGCTGATGCCGAGCTGGCGCGCCGCCTCGCTCACGTTGCCCCCGCAATCCGCCAGGGTCTGCTGCACCCGCAGTCGGTTCTGCTGGCGCAAGGTGTGGGCACTCGCCTGTGACGAGGGCGCGGCCGATGCGGCGGGCAGATGCAGGTGGGCGGATTCAATCCAGCCCTGCCCCTCCGCCAGCACGCAGGCCACCTCCAGCGCCTGCTTGAGCTGGCGCACGTTGCCGGGCAGCGGGTGAGCCAGCAGTTGCTGCTCAGCATCACCCGTCAGGCGCAGCGCCGAGTCCATCTCCGCCAGCAGCCGCTGGATCAATCCCAGGCGTTCGCCCCTTGGCCATGCCCGCAGCGGTGTCAGCTGCTGGCGCCAGCCGCAGATCCGGTAATAGAGATCCTCGCGAAACGTGCCGGCCTGCACCATGGCCGCCAGATCCCGGTGGCTGGCGCTGACCAGCCAGAAATCAACAGGCTCGGGTCTGTGGCTGCCGACCGGGGTCACGCTGCGCTCCTGCAACACCCGCAACAGCCGGGTCTGGGCCAGCAGCGGCAACTCGCCGATTTCATCCAGCATCAGGATGCCGCCGTGGGCGGCGCGCAGATAGCCCTGACTGCCCTGGCTGCGGGCGCCGCTGAAGGCACCGCCCACGTAGCCAAACAGCTCGGCCTCCACCAGATCGGCCGGCAGGGCGCCGCAGTTGACGCACACCAGGGGCCTATCCTGCCGACTCGACTGGCGGTGCAGGGCGCGCACCAGGTGCTCCTTGCCGCTGCCTGTCTCTCCCTCGATGAGCAACGAGATACCCCGCTCCAGCATCTTGAGCGGCACCTGTGCCGACCCTGGTTGCTCGATTTGCCGGGGCGCCGCAACCGGCTCTGGCACCAGCCGCAGGCCACGGCGTTCACGCAGCAACTGCCGGCCATCGAAGGGGTGCTGGCCGAGCCAGAGCCGTCCGGCCCGGTTGGCACCGAGCAGCTCGCCCGCCTCCCCCAGCAGCAGACGGGCGGACCAGAGACTCTGGGGATCGAGATCCACCAGCCAGCCTGGCTGGCGCGCCAGCAGCGCGTTTTCCAGCGTCATGGCCAGCAGCCGAACCGTGCCCAGCATGTCGCCGTCGTGGTGGGCCGCGTCTGTGGAGATGTCGAGTACCCCGAGCAATTGCCCGTCGGGCCCGAGCAGGGGGCTGGCGCTGCAACTGAGGAAGCTGTGCTGGGCGAAGAAGTGCTCGGACCCCAGCACCTGCACCTCGCTCTGCTCGGCCAGCGCTGTGCCGATGGCGTTGGTGCCCTTGCTCGCCTCCCCCCAGCGGGCGCCGCTGCGCAAAAAAATGCGCTCGGCGTGGTGGGCAAAACCATCGTCACCGCTGGCGGCCAGTATGGCCCCCTCGCCGTCACACAGCAGCAGGCGACAGGGCCTGCCCGCCAGCAACTGGGCAAACAGCGGCAGCACGAAACGCTGGAAGCAGGCAATCAGCGTCCTGTGCTGCTCCTGGCGGGCCGACAGCTCCCCCTGGGGCAACAGATCCAGCTCGGCGCTCTGCTGGCGATGCAGGCCCTGATGCAGGCAGCGCTGCCAGGAACGCTGGATCTGACTGGGGCTGAGACTGGATTGAGGTAGCTCGTTCATCATGCCTCCTGTTCACAAACGGCACGCATGGTGCCGGCAAATGTGGGTAACTCGCTCATCACGCCTCCTGTTCACAAACGGCACGACTGTCACGGTCACTGTCCAGAATCGGCACAGTTTCCTCACCTTCGCCGTGGTCATTGGTTAACCAAGATATGCTGCCGCACCCCGTTTGGTAACGTTTTTGTAACCTTTTGCCCACTGGTCAGACCCTTTGGCATGGCCCTTGCGATACCCCCTGCGTACCACCCCGGCCAGCCAGCACGTACAGCCGGGCAGGACCTTCACACACATAAGGATGATGAGATGATTTATACCGCTCCCGGTCAGGCAGGTGCCCTGGTCAGCTTCAAGTCCCGTTACGACAACTTCATCGGTGGCGACTGGGTGGCGCCGCGCGCCGGCCGCTACTTCGAAAACATCTCGCCGGTGGACGGCAAGGTGTTCTGCGAGGTGGCCCGATCAGACGCCGCCGACATAGAGCTAGCGCTGGATGCCGCCCACAAGGCGTTCGCCAGCTGGAGCAAGACCAGCGTCACCGAGCGCAGCAACCTGCTGCTGCGCATCGCCGATCGCATCGAGCAGAACATCGAAGTGCTCGCCATCGCCGAGACCTGGGAGAACGGCAAGGCGGTGCGCGAGACCCTGGCCGCCGACCTGCCGCTGGTGGTGGATCACTTCCGCTACTTCGCCGGCTGCATCCGTGCCCAGGAGGGCTCGGCCGCCGAGCTGGATCAGCACACCGTCAGCTACCACTTCAAGGAGCCCATCGGGGTGGTCGGCCAGATCATCCCCTGGAACTTCCCGCTGCTGATGGCGGCCTGGAAGCTGGCCCCTGTGCTGGCGGCCGGCTGCTGCAGCGTGCTCAAGCCCGCCGAGCAGACCCCGGTCACCATCATGCTGATGATGGATCTCATCAAGGACATACTGCCCCCCGGCGTGGTCAACGTGGTCAACGGCTTCGGCGCCGAGGCGGGCCAGGCGCTCGCTACCAGCGACAGGATCCAGAAGCTGGCGTTTACCGGTTCAACTGAAGTCGGCGCCCATATACTGCGCTGCGCCGCCGACAAGCTGATCCCCTCCACCGTCGAGCTGGGCGGCAAGTCCCCCAACATCTATTTTGCCGATGTGATGCAGCATGAGAGCCAGTACATCGACAAGGCGGTGGAAGGCATGCTGATGACCTTCTTCAACCAGGGCGAGGTGTGCACCTGCCCCTCCCGCGCGCTGGTACACGAGAAGATCTACGACGACTTTATGGACAGGGTGCTGGCCCGCGCCCGCACAATCGTGCAGGGCAACCCCCTCGACACCGCCACTCAGGTCGGTGCCCAGGCGTCCCGCGAGCAGTTCGACAAGATACTGAGCTACATGGAGATAGGCCGTGGCGAGGGGGCCAAAATGCTGATCGGCGGCGGTCCAGCCAAGGTGAATGGGCTGGAGGGGGGCTTCTACATCCAGCCCACCATATTCCACGGCCAGAACAAGATGCGGGTGTTCCAGGAGGAGATCTTCGGGCCGGCGCTCGGGGTCACCACCTTCAAGGACGAGGCGGATGCGCTGGCCATTGCCAACGACACCCAGTACGGGCTGGGGGCGGGCCTGTGGACCCGCGACAGCAACCTGGCCTGGCGCATGGGGCGCGGCATCCAGGCCGGCCGGGTCTGGGTCAACTGCTACCACGCCTACCCGGCCCACGCGGCCTTTGGCGGCTACAAGAAGTCAGGCATAGGCCGCGAGACCCACAAGATGATGCTGGATCACTACCAGAACACCAAGAATCTGCTGGTAAGCCATGACATCAATCCCCTCGGCTTCTTCTAAGCCCATCCTGTCATCAACAAGGGCGCCTGCGGGCGCCCTTTTCATTGCTTAGAGTGGTCGCTGCTAGAGCGCCGCCTGCCCGGCACCGATGCCCAGCTGCTGGCGATAACGCTGGGGGGAGCAGCCCAGTTCACGATTGAACATGGCGATGAAGGCCGAGGTGGAGCCGTAACCGAGCCGCCAGCCAATCTCCTGCACCGGCAATTCCCCCTTGAGCCAGGCCAGCGCCTTGAGCAGCTTGAGCCGGGCCCGCCATTGGCCGAAGTTCATCCCCAATTCCCGCACGCAGCGCCGGGCCAGGGTGCGCTCCGTGCTGTGCAACTGTTCGGCCCACTGGGCCAGGGTGCGCGGATCGGCGGGATCGCTGTGAAGCGCCGCCAGCATGGGGGCCAGCAGCTTGTCCTGGCTCATGGGCAGGTAGCTGTCCTGGCAGCGGGTGCGGGTCAGCTTCTCCACCAGCAGCTCGGCCTGGCGCACGTCCCACTCATCCTGCATGTGGCCCAGCTTGCGCTCGCAAAAATCCGCCAGCATGGCCCGGATGAGCGGCGTTATCTGCAGCAGGCAGGGCTCGGCCGGCAATCTGGCCGCCAGGGCGTGATTGACATAAATGGAGGTATAGTCGAGGGCCTGCTGGTTGTAGGAGGCGTGCTCCAGGTTCGCGGGCACCCAGATGAGGTAGTCGGCGGGCGCCACCAGCCGGTGATCCTCCAGCACGATTTCCAACACCCCCAGGCTTATCATGCTGAGCTGGCCCCAGGGGTGGCTGTGGGACGCACAGGCACTCTCGGCCTGGATTTGCTGATAGCGCAGATAGAGGGGATTGGGCTCGGGCAGATGCAGATCCGTCGGATGGTAGTGACGTATGGCCATAACGGGCGGATTGTCCTTTGCACGGGATAATTTGTCATTTTTACGTTACTTGATAACAGAAAGACAAGGGTAGACTGGCCATCTCGATAATAAGGAGCCTTTGATGCGTATCTTCTTCCCGCTTATGTTCCCGCTGATGGCCGTGTTGATCTGGGCCACCAATACAGTGGTGTCCAAGGCCGCCGCCGATGTGCTGGATCCCGCCGCCATCTCCTTTTACCGCTGGGTGATCGCCGCCCTGGCGCTGACCCCCTTCTGCCTGCCGCAGCTGTGGCGCCGCCGTGGCGAAATTCGCCCCTGGCTCGGCAAGCTGCTGGTGCTGGCGGCCCTTGGCATGGTGCTCTACCAGTGCCTCGCCTATTACGCCGCCCACACCACCTCGGCCACCAACATGGGGGTCATCGGCTCACTCATCCCGTTGCTGACCCTGCTGCAGAGCGCGCTCTTCTTCGGCCAGCGGCCGGGCAAGCAGGCCCTGCTCGGCATGAGCATCTCGCTGTTCGGGGTGCTCTGGCTGCTGAGCCAGGGCCAGCCGCTGGCCCTGCTGCACAACGGCATCAATCAGGGGGACGGGCTCATGCTGCTCGGCTCAGCCAGCTATGCCCTCTATGGCCTCTTGATCCGCCGCTGGCAACTGCCGTTCGGCCCCTGGCTCAACCTCTACATGCAGATCCTGCTGGCTGTGCTCTTGCTGATCCCGGTCGCCCTCAGCGCAGACTCCCTGGCGGTCCCCGCCGAGGGCTGGGGCCTGGTGCTGTTTGCCGGCATAGCCTCTTCCCTGCTGGCGGCCTATTGCTGGATGCGCGGCCTCGCCTGCATGGGGGCGGAGCGCACCTCAGTGTTCATGAACCTGATGCCGCTGTGCACGGCGCTGATCGCCGTCATCACCCTGGGGGAGCCCATCCACGGCCATCACCTGCTCGGCGGCGGCCTGATCCTGACCGGCGTCATGCTCTCCCAGTTCAAACCCAGGGTATGCCCCGCCCTCGCAGGGGAGGCATAAAGCGGCACGGTAAAGTGTGTGCAACACAAGACAAGAAGGGAGCCCAGGCTCCCTTCTTGTTTGCATCTTAGCGCTAAAAACCACCCGCTCGGTTGCCCCGGCGCCGGCGGAGCGAGCCGGGCCCGCAGCGCAAAGGCTAGTTCACGCCGATCGGGCTGTACCCGCTCATGCGTTCACCCCCTTCATGCCTTCCCGGGTATAGCGCTCCCCCGCCACCGGCAAGGCCGTGATGGCGCTGTCCAGCGCGGCGAGATCCTCTGTTGCCAGGTGTACCGACAGGGCGCCCAGATTATCCTGCAGATGGGGGATCCGCCTTGTGCCGGGAATGGGCACTATGTCATCCCCTTGCGCCAGCAGCCAGGCCAGGGCGATCTGCGCCGTCGTGCACTGCTTGCGTGCCGCCAGGGCCATGATCACCTCCACCAGCGAGCGGTTGGTGGCGATGTTTTCCTGCTGAAAGCGCGGCAGGCTGGCCCGAAAGTCACCCTCTTCAAACGCCGTATCCTGCTGGAAACGTCCGGTCAGAAAGCCCCGCCCCAAGGGGGAATAGGCCACCAGCCCTATGCCCAGCTCGCGGCAGGTCGGCAGCACCTGGGCTTCGACATCCCGCGTCCAGAGCGAATATTCCGTCTGCACCGCCGCCACCGGATGCACGGCATGGGCGCGCCTCAAGGTGGCCGCGCTGACCTCGCACAGACCGATACGGGCAATCTTGCCCTCCTGCACCAGTGGCGCCAGCCCCGCCATCGTCTCTTCGATGGGGTGCGCCGGGTCGATGCGATGCACATAGTAGAGGTCTATCTGCTCGACCCCGAGCCGGCGCAGCGAAGCTTCACAGCTCTGCCGTGCATACTGGGCGCTGTTGTCCAGGGTGCGCCTGTACTCGCCACTCTGGCGCACTATGCCGAACTTGGTGGTAACCTTGACCCCGGCGCCGTGGGTCGCCAGGAAGCGGCCGATCAAGGCTTCATTGTGGTGCGGGCCATACATGTCGGCGGTGTCGAGAAAATCGATCCCCATCTCGATGGCCCGGGCCAGCACCCGCAGAGCCTGCTCATCATCCCGCGGGCCATAAAATTCACTCATGCCCATGCAGCCGAGGCCCATGGCGGATACGTCCAGATCGGTTCCCAGTGTTCGTCGTTGCATACATGTCCTCCTTACAAGATGGGGGTCAGTATGGTCTTCCGAATAGGGTTTCGGTATAGACTGGATTGGCAGTCAGCTTTCCGATTATGGAAGATACATGAACTCTCTCTTGCTATGGGATGATGCCCGGGTCTTTCTGGCCATCGCCCGCAGCGGCACCTTGAGTGGCGCCGCCCTCACCCTTGAGCTGGGCATTGCCACCGTCTCTCGACGGCTGGATCGCCTGGAGTCGGCACTGGGCCTGCCGCTGTTCAGTCGTCATCAGCACGGCTATCGGCTGACCGACGATGGGGAGGCCCTGCTGGCGCGGGCCGAGGCGCTGGAACATGCCGGGCATGCCTTTGGCGACGCCGGGCAGCAACAGGGGCAGGTGGCCGGCTCCGTGCGCCTCGCCACCGCAGACAATCTGGCCAACCCGCTCATCATTCCCTCCCTGGCCAGGCTGTTTGCCATTCATCCCGACCTGCGGGTGGAGCTGGTCACAGGCGTGCAAACGGTGAACCTGCACAGGCGCGATGCCGATCTGGCCGTGCGCATGGTCAAACCTGACGCCGGCAACGTCACCATCAAACGGCTGGGCACCCTGGGCTTCGGCCTCTATGGGGCTCGCAGCTATGTCGATACCCGCCAGCCGGGGACAGATGCGGCCAGCTTGGATGAGGATGCCTTCATCGGCTGGGGGGAAGCCCACGGCCATTTGCCCGCCGCCAAATGGATGGCTCGCATGCTGCGTGGCCGCCCCTGCAGGGTGGAGACCAACACGCTGTCGGCCCAGCTGGCCGCCGCCACCGCCGGCCTCGGGCTGGCGGTGCTGCCCCATTATCTGGCCAAAGAGACGGATCTCGTCTGCCTCCTGCCCGAGCTGGGGGTGGATCAGCCGATCTGGCTGGTGATCCACACAGATCTCGCCCACTCCAGACGGGTGCGGGCCGTCGCGGATCACCTGATCCAGCTGTTCGAGGAGGCCGAGTCAGCCCTCCACCCTTTCCCGCTGGGCGCACTGTGAATCAGGCGGGGTAGCAAGGGCTGCAACCCATGCCGCAACGGGCAGACAGCAAGAAGGGAGCCCAGGCTCCCTTCTTGCATTGCATCTTCGCGCAAAAAATGCGGGCTCAGTTGCCCCGGCGCCAGTGGTAGCGCCGCTCGGGCCGGCCACGCTGACCGTAGTTGAGATCCACATCGACCCTGTCCTCCGACTCCAGATACTCCAGATAACGGCGCGCCGTGGTACGGCTCAAGGAGAGGCGCAGCGCCACCGTATCGGTGGAAAACGCGGTATCCGGCTCGCCGGCCAGCAGCTCCAGCACCTGACGCAAGGTGATGGCGTCGATCCCCTTTGGGGTATCGCGCACCTCCCTGGCCTGGGGGCGCCCCTTGCCCATCAGCCGATCCAGATCGCTCTGCTCCAGGGAGCCGCGCTCGCAGATGCGCCTGTGCAGGGTGAGAATCTCGTCCAGGCTCTGCTGGATGCGAAACAGTCGCAGCGGCTTGATGATGTAATCCTGCACCCCCAGGTTGAGGGCCTGCTGTATGGTCTCAACGTCGCAGGAGGCGGTCACCATGATGACATAGGCCTCGCGGTTGTGGCTGCGCAGCCGGTTCACCCACTCGAGGCCCGAGCCGTCGGGCAATGAGATGTCCACCAGCAGCAGCTGTGGCTCGGTCGCACGCATCATGAGATCGGCCTGGGTCAGGCTCTCGGCCCGACCCAGCAGGGAAAATCCGGGGGTGGAGGAGACCAGCTCGGCCAGAATGGATCCAATCCGTTCGTCATCCTCGATCACCAGAGTGAAAATGGGCTCCATAGATCACACCAATTGGTTTTTATTCAAGTAGATACCGAACAAAGTTGTCTGTTCGGCGGTGCGTCGCCATTCTATCACACCCCCTCGCCTGGCCACCGTCTCCTTGACCAGGAAGAGGCCGACCCCGTGATCGCCGGTCTGGCGGCTGATACCGTAATCAAACAGATGATCCGCCAGCGCCTCGTCCACCCCCTCGCCGCTGTCCTCCACTTCAATCACCAGCCGGCGACCAAAGTCGTTGAGGGAAATCAGCACCCGCGGCGGACACAGCTTGCGCCGCGCCCAGGCGGCGCGAATGCCGTTGTCCAGCAGGTTGCCGATGAGGGTGATGAGATCCGCCGACACGGCCGCCGGATACTCAGCCAGCGCCGAGTCGGGATCCAGCACCAGCTCCACCCCCAGCTCCCGCGCCCGGCTGAACTTGCCAAGGATGAGCCCGGCCACCGGTTTGTCCTCGATGGCCCGCAGCAGACCCTGCAGCATGGTCTGGCAAGCCTCGCTCTCCTGCTGAATGAGCTCCACAGCCTGATCCACGTGGCCGAGCTGCAGCAGGCCGGAGAGGCTGCTGAGCTTGTTGGCGAACTCGTGGGTCTGCATCCGCAGCATCTCGGCATACTGGCGCAGATGGGTCACCTGCATGCCGAGGCTGCCGGTCACCTCGGGTCGGCTGAAGATGAGCAGGCGCCCGGGCACCTTGCCCTCCACCGCCTGCCAGCGCCCCACGAACGACTCCCCGTGCACAGTGAAGCCGAGCTCGGTCTCAAGCTGAGTCAGGGCCGGGGCCAGCGGCGGCGACAGCTCGGCCAGCGACTGGCCCAGCAAGGAGTGCCGCCCTGTGCCCGGCAGGCGCAGCTGATAGCAGGCGGCGCTGTTGAGCATGCGAATGTTGCCCCCGCTGTCGATGGCGATCACCCCCTCGGAGATGTGCTCAAGCACCAGCTCCTGCAGCACGAAGCGGTTGACGATGGCCTCGGGCTCCAGATCCAGCAGGGTGCGCCGCAGCAGGTGTTGCAGCCAGAGCGCCAGCAGCAGGCCACAGCCCAGCACGGCGCCGATGGCGCTGACGAGCAGGGTGATCCGCTCCAGATAGATGCCCTCCACAGTCCGCATCAGGTAGCCGACCGCCACCACCCCCATGGCGCGCCCGTCCGCCCCTATCACGGGGGCGAAGCAGCGAATGGCCGGCCCCAGGGTGCCCTCGTCCCTGGAGCAATAACTGCCCCGCTCATTGAGGGCCGGCCAGATGTCCTCACCACGGAATTTCTGCCCCACCAGCTCGGGCCTGGGATGGCTGAGGCGACGGCCATGCTCGTCGGTCACCACCATGTAGGCGGCGTCGGTGCGGCTGCAGATCCCCTGCACATAGTCGCGCAGGCCGGGATCCCTGCCCAGCTGCAGGGCCTGCACCACCCGGCTGTCCGCCGCCAGCACCCGCGCCAGATCGCTGCCTTTCTCCTGCAGGTTGCTCTCCAGCAGGTGGCGGATAAAGAGGGCGAGCAGGCCGCCCAGGATCAGGATCAGCAGCAGGGAAAGCCCGAGGGAGAGGGTGACCAGTTGGTGGCGCAGTTTCATCGATTAGCCTTGCAACATCAGGAAGCGGACCAATAGTGCGGGCGCCACCAGGTCTGGTCAATCAGTGGCGCAGGATCACCGCTAAAATCGGCCAAACCCTCCTCGAGGGCGGTGAGGGCCACCGCCCTGGCGACCGCGCGGGCCACCTCCCCCACCTGCTCTATGGGGGGCAACAGGCGCCCCTCGGCCAGCAGATAGGCGCCCACAGCCCGCACCGCCGCCTGCAGCATGCCATCGCTGATGCGCTGCGCCTTGACCGCGCAGGCCCCGAGACCAATGCCCGGGAACACGTAGACGTTGTTGCACTGGGAGACCACCCGCGCCTCCCCCGCCACCGTCACAGGGGCAAAGGGGCTGCCGGTGGCGAGCAGAGCGCGCCCACCGGTCGCCTGCCACACCTGCTCCGGCGTCGCTTCGGCACTTCGGGTGGGGTTGGAGAGCGGCAGGATCACCGGCCGCTCGCAGGCGGCGCCCATGGCCGTCAGCACGGCCTCGTCGAACAGACCGCCCTGGCCGCTCACCCCGATCAGCACCCCGGGGCGCAGCCGCTCAATGAGCGCAGGCAGCTCGGCGCAGGCCTCTTGTGGCGGACGGGCAAACGGCCGCTGGGACGGCGTCAGGTTGGTGCGATCCAGGCAGACCAGGCCATCCTGATCAAATAACTGTACCCGCTCCGGGCCGCCCGCCAGTTGGGCCAGCATGGCGGCGATGCCGCAACCCGCCGAGCCGGCGCCGACGATCAGCACAGGGGTGTCGGCCAGCCGGCTGCCCGCCTGCTGCAGCCCCGCCAGCACGCAGGCCGAGGCGACCGCCGCCGTGCCCTGGATGTCGTCGTTGAACATGCACAGCTCGTCTCTATAGCGGGCCAAGAGGTTGGCGGCATGCTTGCCGGCGAAGTCTTCAAACTGCAGCACCACTTGGGGCCAGCGCTTGCGAATGGCCGCCACCACCCGATCCATGAAGTGGTAATAGGACTCGCCATCCACCCGGTTGGCCTGCCAGCCGAGGTAGGAGTCATCCTCCAGCAGCTCGGGGTTGTTGGTGCCCACATCGACACACAGCGGCAGGGTGCGCGCCGGGTTGATGCCGCCAGCGGCCGAGTAGAGCGCCAGCTTGCCGATGCAGATCCCCATGCCGCCGATGCCGAGATCGCCGAGCCCCAGCACCCGCTCACCGTCGGAGATGACGATGACATCCACCTCCTGTTCTACCGCGGCGAAGATGGCGTCCAGATCGTCCCTGTCGTGCCAGGAGAGATAGAGACCGTGGCTGCGCAGATAGAGGTCGCTGTGACGCTGACACGCCTCCCCCACCACAGGGGTGTAGATGATGGGCAACAGCTCGGGCAGGTGGTGGCGCACCAGATCGTAAAACAGTACAGGGTTGTCTTCCTGCAGCTGGCGCAGCAGCAGGTGCTGATCGAACGGGCTCTGCATGGCAGAGACAAGGCGGTATATGCGGCGCCGTTGCTGGGCCAGGGACTCCTCCTTGTGGGGCATGCGCCCCATCAATCCCTGTCGCTTGCGTTCGGCATAGGGCAGGCTGGTGCCCATCATGATGTCGTTCATTGTCGATTCCTTATGCCAGCAGCGAGATGAGCAGGGTGGCCAGGATCAACATGACGGCGCCCCCGAGACGGGAAGATATCTGGGCAAACGGCATCAGCTTCATGCGCTGGGCCGCCGACAGCACGGCCACATCGCCCGTGCCTCCCATGTTGGCCATGCACAGACCGCCGGTGATGGCCGCCTCTATGGGATAGAAACCTATCATGCGCCCTACCAGGGCCGCCCCCAGGGCACCACCGACCACGGTCACCAGCACCAGCACGAAGTAGCTGATGGAGAAGGCGCTGATGAGCTCGGGGATGCTGGTGTAGGCAACCCCTATCCCCACCAGCAGGGAGGGCGTCAGATTGCCGACCACGAACTGGTACCAGTCGGCGGCCGCCTGCTCGTAACGGCGCGGCAGCAGGCCGCTCACCTTGATGATGGCCACCGCCAGTATCATGAGCGCGAAGGGGTGCATGGGAATGAAGTTGCCGAGCAGGGAGCCCAGCACGAACATGCTGGAGCTGATGAAGAGCCCCATGCCGAGACTCTCCAGGGTCGGTGCCTGAACCTGCTCTTCGGCCACCTTCTGGCTGCTCTCCTTGATCATCAGCTGGCCGTTGCCGGTCAGGGAGGGGTAACGACGGCCGAGACGGGCCAGCAGGGTGCCCACCAGAATGGCCAGGGTGTTGGCGATCACCACGGCGGGCACCATGCGTGACAGCAGATCGGCGCTGGACATCTGCATCGGGCCCGAGAGGATCTCCACCAGCGGCACGGCGCCGGCGCCCATGCCGCCGCCCATGATGGGCAGGCCGATGAGCAGCACCGCATTCTTGAAGCCATAACCCATCAGGGAGCCGACCAGGCCGACGCTGAGCAGCGCCAGGGTCACGCCCCCCAGGATCACCGGCAGGTAACGCATGGCGGCATTTTTCAGCAGGGCACTGCTCATGCCGAACACGGAGCCGGTCACCAGGCTGGCGATGAAGAAGTTGAGAAAGCCCCCCTCCTTCATGAAGCCGATGATCACCTGACCCGCCTCGATTGGCAGGATCCGGTATTCAAACAGGGCGGCGCCGCCGAAGATGGCGAGTATGGTGCCGCCCCCCAGGTATTCACGTATGGGGGTGATGCACTCCCCCAGCTCGGTCAGCAGGGTGCCGAGCACGAACATCAGCGCCAGCGCACCGACCATGCCAAGCGGCAAGGATCCATTCCAGCCCGAGAAGAGCACGCAAGTGGCAAGCCCGAGGAAGATCATCATGGGCATGCCGGCAATCTGTCGGTCGCCAAACAGCGCGACCCTGGTTTGTGAGGTAGAGAGGTTTTTCATTGTTATGCTCCAGCGTGTGGTGTGGCGCTACTCTAGTGATCCTCCCCTTCCCTGTCGGTTAGCCCGATTGCAAAGGCATATAAAAACATTAAAATCTTAAACGCTATGACCCAAAAACAGCCATAAACTGCCCCCGCCAGCGTTATTCACGAGCCCTGAACTGCGCTAGCCAGATACAGAAATAAAGGGTGATGTCGGCATGACATCACGACCTGGCGGGATAAACATTAAACATTGATTAAATTTCACTCACCAACAGGCAAGAAATAACCGGATCGCGCTCGGATGATGACAGCCCCATATATAGGCTGCGTCTTCATATCAAAGCGGCAACAAGGCTGGCATAGCGCCAGGCGGATCATCTGGTCCCGGGCTCCACCGGCAAGAGAGGGTTCCGAGAGGGATGCCATGTGGGTTGCATCGCAGGCGCGACGCGACAACTGTGCCTTCCAGTGCGATCAATGAGGCAGACGGGACAGGGCATGCCCCAAGGATCGGGCATACCTGAATAGCCAGTGCCTCATTTCAGCCTGCTTGTTTTCGCTATTCGGCTAATAACAGTGGAATATTGGCAGGGTCAAATTCATGACAGATATCGCTCGCTTCCAGACTGAGGCCATAATGCGCGTCGGCAACATATTCTCCATCGGCCAGCAGGCTCTCGATTGAAAAATGGGGGTCACCCGATTCATATCGTTCCACAGCTATCGTCTCCCTGTTTAGCTGACCCATCAATATTAGTGGATAAAAAACAGGCTGCCGAATTTATATGACACCTTGTTGACCAAAAATAATAGCAGGCGCGACCCTTTCCTTATTTTCATCCCACCAACCAGCCCACGTTTATTTATCCCGCCAGGGTATGCCATGGGATTTCACGCACTTTTCGCTCATTTCCAACCCAAAAAGCCTCTTATGAGGCTCAATACTCATCAAAAAAGCGCCATAAGAAACCTGTCTGAAGTTTTTCCAAACAAGATCCCGATCACACTATTTACTTAGCCTGCTAAATAACTACAATGCTTAGCAGGCTAAGTAAGTGGAGAGCACGAATGATGAAGGATCTGGAAATGTTGCGCGAGTTGTCCCTCGCCGAGCGCGTCGGGCGTCTGCATCGACTGTGGCGTACCGTGGCCGATCTCGAGCTGGCGCCCCTGGGCCTGACCCATCCACGCTGGACCGCACTGTGGAAACTCAGTCAGCTCGGTGGTCACCTCAGCCAGAAGACGCTCGCCGAGGCGCTGGAGATAGAGCTGCCCTCCCTGATGCGCACCCTGGGTCTGCTGGAAGAGCAGGGGCTGATTGAGCGCCACAGTTGCAGCCAGGACAAACGGGCCCGCATCGTCACCCTGACACCAGAGGGCAAGGCGCTGCTCGACCAGATCGAGGATCGCATCATAGGGGTGCGTCGGGATCTGCTCGCCGGCATCAGCCAGAAAGAGCTGACGCAATTTGAAGACATAGTGCACCGGATCTCCGCCAACGCCCTCGGCAAGATAGGTTCACAGAGTGAAGAGAGAGAATAAGATGACCCCGGATCAACAATTCAAACGCTGGATAAAATGGGCCATGGGGTCCTTCATACTGGTATTTGGCTACTTCCTGCTGGCCGACCTCAAGATGCCGCTCACCCCGCAAGCCATGGCCACCCGTGTCGTGACCAAGATGGCCCCCCAGGTCAGTGGCAAGGTGGCGCAGGTCGCCGTCGGCAACAACCAGCATGTCAAACAGGGGGATCTGCTGTTCACGCTCGATCCAGCCCCCTTTGCACTGGCCGTCGAACAGGCCCGGCTCGCGCTGGATCAGGCCGAGCAGCAGAACCGTCAGCTCGACGCCACCCTGAACGCCGCGACCGCCGACTTCAACTCGTTGCAGAGTCAGGCCTCCCAGAAGCTGCGGGAAGCCGAACGCATCGACGCCCTCTATCGCCGTCACATGGTGTCGGAACAGCAAAAAGATGATGCCGACAGCGCATTTCGCACCGCCCAGGCCAACCTGATGGCCAGCAAGGCTCGCATGACCCAGGCCAGGGTGAACCGCGGTTTGTCCGGCGATGACAACCTCTTGCTGCGTCAGGCGCGCAACCACCTCGCCCAGGCCGAGCTCAACCTCGCCTACAGCCAGGTACACGCCAGCCAGGATGGCATCATCACCAACCTGCAACTCAAGCCGGGCAGCTTCGCGGCGGCGGGAGCCCCGCTGCTGGCACTGGTCTCCGAGCAGGTGGACGTGATCGCCGATTTTCGCGAGAAGAGCCTGCGTCACGTGGCTCAGGACAGCCAGGCGCTGGTCGCCTTCGATGGCGAGCCGGGCAAGCTCTATCCGGCCCGGGTCACCAGCCTGGATGCCGGTGTCAGCGCCGGTCAGTTCGATGCCAACGGTCTGCTGGCCAGCCCCACCGAATCGGATCGCTGGGTGCGCGATGCCCAGCGGCTGCGCCTGCACCTGACGCTGGAGCAGTTGCCAGGCCACCTGCCGGCCGGTGCCCGCGCCACAGTCCAGCTGCTGCCGGACAACGCGCTGAGCGCCCTGTTTGCCCGCGGCCAGATCCGCCTGCTCAGCCTGCTGCACTACATCTACTAAGGTGGCAACCATGAACCTGTGGCACAGGCCCCTCACCGCCAACGAGCTGCGCCAATGTCTGCGCATCGCCTTTGGCTGCACCCTGGGGTTCTTGCTCTGTAAAACCTTCGGCTGGAACTATGGGGTCTTCTATACCGTAACCCCGGTATTGCTGCTGGGCATGGTGCCAGTGATGAACGGCCATGCCGCCCGTCAGCTGATCGCGGCCGCCGTCATCTGCGGTGTGGAAGTGGGCCTGCTGGGAGGGCTGTTTGGCGGCCATCCCGGCCTGATGATCCCCATCGCCTTTTTGCTGTTTCTCTACCGCTTCGCCGCCATGTCGCGGGGCAGTTTGTTTCTGTTCGGTGCCAATGGCGTGTTGAGCCTGAGCATAATGCTGCACTTTGCCAGCTATCCACAGACCGATCTCAACGACCTCATCTTCAGCAACCTGTGGGCCAGCACACTGTCGGTGCTCATCGCCTACCTGATGACGGCGCTGATCCCGGATGTGGAGGAGCGGCCCAAGCCGGCGGCGACCCCCAAGGCACCACACAGGATGCGGCACGAGGCCCTGCTCGGCGCCAGCATAGCCACCCTCTCCTTCATGGTGTTCCAGATCTTCGACTTGCGGGACTCCATGTCTGCCCAGGCCACCACCCTGCTGCTGCTGTTTCCCATGCACTGGAACGGCGCGCTGAGCTATGCCCGCAAGCGGGCCATGGGCACACTGCTCGGTGTGACCTTCGGCCTGCTCAGCCAGCTGGTGCTCTACGACTGGTCCGGCTTGCTCCTGCTGGTCGCCCCCATGCTCTGGCTCGGCGCCATGCTGTTCAGCCACGCCCATGTGAAGGAGGCGAGCGGTTCCGGAGTTGGCTTCGGCGCCCTCACCACCCTCGGCATACTGTTTGGCCAGTACCTGACCCCGGGCAACGATCTGGTGTTCAGCGCCCTCTATCGGGTGAGCAGCATACTGTTTGCCATCGTCGCTACCCTGCTGGCCTGTTATCTCATCCACCGACTGCTTAACCGCTTCGAGGCGACTCGGTTCGGTTATTGACTCCCTGTTGTTAGCTCAAGGATGTGCTGTTTTTCGCCCCGCTATGCCTACCGGGGCGTTTTTTTGTCCGCATTTTGCAGGCCAGCCGCGCTGGTCGGACAACAACAGCAACTATGCTTGCTAGGGTGGTCACAAGGCGGAGAGGCACAATGGCACGAGTTCACAATGGCTGGCTGGCAGTCGCCCTCTCGCTGGGCATAAGCAGCGCCTGGGCCGCCCCTGTGCTGATCGCCGCCGAGGACGACTGGGCCCCTTATTGCGCGCTGAACAAGGAGACTGGCCAGCCAGAGGGGCTGGCACCGGATCTGGTGAAAGCCATCTTCGCCGTGGAGGGCATAGCCGTCGAGTTTCGCACCATCCCCTTCGCCCGCTGCATGCACGAGGCCAAAAGCGACAAGGTGCTTGGCTGTTTCGATGCCACCATCACGGAGGAGAACCGCTACCAGTACTATTGGCACGAGACCCCCATGTTCGAGGAGGATCTCGCCATCTTCGCCTTGGCCAGCGAGCCTCGTCGGGATCTCAAACTCACCTCGCTGGAACAGAAAACGGTGGGCATCACCCTCGGCTACACCTATCCCACCGATTTCATGGAAAACCCCAGGATCACCCGCTTTCAGGCCAAGTCGGACACCCAGATCATCGAGATGCTGGTGCGCGGCCGGGTCGACTACATACTGATGAACGAGATGCCGGGCTACCTCAAGATCCAGCAGAAGCAGCTGACCGGCCGGGTGGTCAAGGTGGGCAAGCTCTCCACCGACGGCTTCTGGCTCGCCTTCTCCCGCGCCCATCCCCAGGGAGAGGCCATGGCCAGGCGCTTCGAGGAGGGGCTGCAGAAGATCAAAAACAATGGCACCTACGAGGCGCTGGTACGGGACTTCGAAGCCAGGCTTGGACTCCATTGAACAGTTTTGCTGCGCCACCTGCGATATATGACGACGCTGGCCCGAACCGTGCTACTGTGGCCCCTCACTCGTCGGCCGATTGCGCTCTGCACCTGATGACAGGCTTGTCATGCAAAAGAGTCGCCAGCCAGGGCAGCCCTTGCCCACCTCTCACCCTCAACCCGACGTCGCCAGACCAGCTGTATTGACCCGATGCCATAAGGCGCATCCCTCCCCGTCGCAGCCTGTTCTCACTGTTGTTATCTGCTATCCACTCTTTTTTACTGCGACAGCGGCCATCCCGACGAGAACAAGCTTCAAGCCAGCGGCCTGAGGCGATTTTCTGTTTGGCGCAGCCCTGCCGCCCACACAGGACACATCGACATGATTGCCTACCTCATTCTGGTTCATCGCTATCCCGGTCAGTTCAAGCGCCTGTTCAAGGCGATTTACCACGACAGCAACCACTACCTGATCCACGTGGACAAGCGCTCGGGCCCGGATCTGCAGCAGGAGATAGCCCGCTTTCTGGCCGATTACCCCAACGCCACCATGCTCCCCAGCAAGAATGCGCTCTGGGGCGGTTACAGCCTGGTGGATGCGGAGCTGCGCGGCATAGCGGCGCTGCTGGAGCAAAACAAGGAGTGGGAGTTCTTCATCAATCTGAGCGCCCAGGACTTCCCGCTGCGCTCCCAGCACGACATTCACGACTTCCTGCGCGATCACAAGGGCAAGGATTTCCTCAAGGTCGCGGATCAGCGCCAGCACAGACCGGACACACTGCACCGCATCGATCACTATGTGACCGAAACCGCGACTGAGCTGGTGTGCGAGCCGGTGAAGACCCGTCCCTATCTGGCGGGTGTGACCCCCTACATTGGCAATCAGTGGATGATCCTGAGCCGGGCCTTCTGCGAATTCGTCAGCCACAGCCCGGAGGTCGACCGTTTCAAGGATTTCTACCGCCACACCCTGATCGCCGACGAGGGCTTCTTCCAGACGGTGATCATGAACACCAGCTATCAGGGCCAGATAGTCAACGATGACAAGCGAGCCATCGACTGGATCCCCATGGGGGACATCAAGCTGCGCCCGCGCGACTACACGGTGCACGACGCCGAGGCCCTGCAGCAAAGCGAGCACCTGTTCGCCCGCAAGTTTGACGAGACCATAGACAGCGACATCCTGGATATCCTGGAGCGCGCCATGAGATGCCCCCTCGACACACCCGTCATCCGGCAGGCTGCGTTGGTATGACCATGCGATTCACCCGGACACTTACCGACGCAATCCGCCTCCGGGATGATTGCGACTTGGGCACAAGCTGGTAGGCTCAAGCCCGGATGACACCGATGGAGAGTTCAAGATGAAACACACCAATATTCTGTTGCTGGGCATCACGGCCCTGACCCTGCTGAGCGGTTGCGAACGCGGGGCCACCACCTTGAGCGTGACCGGCGGCGATCCCGTCACCTATCAGTGTGAGCAGGGCAAGAAGGTGCAGGTGAGTTACTTCGCCCTCTCCGACCAGAGCCTGAACTTCGTCAAGCTGGCACTGCCCGATGGCAAGGATTACACCCTGCCGCAGACGGTCTCCGCCTCCGGCGCCCGCTATACCGATGAGCATGAGGCCGTCTGGTGGAACAAGGGGGAGGAAGGATTCGTCGAGATGCGCGACAAGGATGGCGAGTGGCAGAGCGTCTACAACGACTGCAAACAGCAATAATGAGAAATCCCGGCCTGGCCGGGATTTTTGTTATTTGACCCCGCCATCGAAGCGACTCACTACACGCACCCGTATGGTGTGGAGCTTCTGCTCATACACCCGATAGCGCGTCTGGGTGAAATCGGTCCAGGATGACGTTGCGCCATCCTCCGGCATGGTTGCCGGCCTGCTGCCATCACAAGTCGACACCGTTTGAGCAGCATAAAAAAAGCCAACCCCATCGGGTTGGCTTTTATCAACGTCAGCCGCGCTTGTCGCTCACCACCAGCCAGAGCGCATGCACCATGCCGGGCAGGCCGCCGAGCAGGGTCAGCACTATGTTGATGAAAAAGTGCAGGCTGAAGCCTACCTGGATAAAGGCGCACACGGGGGGCAGAAAAATGGCCAGCAAGATTTTGAGCAGATTGTTCATCTCTCACTTCCTCGTCAAAGATGTTTCACGGTTCGGGATGGGCTCACCATAAACAGCCTTGGCCTCAACTGCAAACGAAACAAAGGGCCGCTCACGGCTGAGTGAAACAGGGGATCCGCGTCTCCTGCTGCTCGCGCCAGGCCTTGAGGTCATGAATCACCTGATTGCTGCTGCCGCGCCAGAGCAGACCGGGATCCGCCAGCCCCTTCTCGAACTTGCCATCCACCAGCACATCCAGCAAGGCCACCAGCTCGCACTGGGCCGGCGAGAGCTCGCCAAGCAGATAACCGGTCCAGCACCAGATGTCCTTGCCGGGGCACTCGGCCCGCACCCGTTTCACCAGCGCCAGCACCTGGGGCACGTTGGCCGGATGCAGTGGATCGCCGCCGGAGAGCGACAGACCCCGCCGCTTGATGCGCGTGTCGTTGAGATCGCCAATGATGCGATCGCTCATCGCCTCATCAAACGGCTTGCCGCCATCGAGCCGCCAGGTGCTCTGGTTGTAGCAGCCCGGGCACTGGTGCTCGCAGCCCGACACAAACAGGGTGGCGCGGGTGCCGGGGCCGTTGATCACATCGACCGGGTAGTATTGGTGGTAGTGCATCTCGTCTCTCCTCAACCCGTCATGGGCCGGGTTCGCCAATAAAAATGGCTCCCTCATCATCGGGAGCCATCTCACCGCTCAGCCGCCCGGCTTACATATGTTTGACGCGGCGTTTCACCTCTTCCTGCTTGCCCGCGTTGAAGGGGCGCGCATCCGGGCTGCCGAGGTAACCGCACACCCGGCGGGTCACCGATACCTTGGCCGGATCGTGATTGCCGCAGCGCGGGCAGGTGAAGCCCTTGGAGGTGCACTCGAACTCGCCGGTGAAACCGCAGTCGTAGCACTCGTCAATCGGGGTGTTGGTGCCGTAATAGGGCACCTTGTCATAGCTGTAGTCCCAGACGTTTTCGAGCGCTTCCAGGTTGTGCTGGATATTGGGGTACTCGCCGTAGCAGATGAAACCGCCGCTGGCGATGGGCGGATAGGGCGCCTCGAAATCCAGCTTGTCGTACGGGTTCACCTGCTTCTCCACGTCGAGGTGGAAGCTGTTGGTGTAGTAACCCTTGTCGGTCACACCGGCCACCACGCCAAACTCCTTGGCGTCTATGCGGCAGAAACGGGTGCAGAGATTCTCGCTCGGGGTGGAGTAGAGGCTGAAGCCGTAGCCGGTTTCCTCTTTCCACTCGTCGGTCGCCGCCTTGAGCCGCGCTATGATGGCGATGGCCTTCTGGCGCAGGGTGTCGCTGTCGAACAGATGGACATCGGTGCCAAACAGGGCGTTGATGGTCTCGTGCACTCCGATGTAGCCGAGCGAAATGGAGGCGCGACCGTGCTTGAAGATCTCGCTGACGTTGTCGTCGGCCTTGAGCCGCACCCCGCAGGCCCCTTCCATGTAGAGGATGGGGGCGACCCGCGCCTTGACACCGTCGAGCCGCTCGATGCGATACATGAGCGCCGTCTTGGCCACTCGCAGGGCGGCATCCAGCTTGTCCCAGAAATCCGCCTCGTCGCGAGACTTGAGGGCGATGCGCGGCAGGTTGAGGCTCACCACCCCGATATTGTTGCGCCCCTCGTGGACCAGCTCGCCATGCTCCTCATAAGCCCCGAGGAAGGAGCGACAGCCCATGGGGGTCTTGAAGGAGCCGGTCACCTTGACCACCTGGTCGTAGTTGAGGATGTCCGGATACATGCGCTTGGAAGCACACTCCAGCGCCAGCTGCTTGATGTCGTAGTTGGGATCGCCCTGCTTGTGGTTGAGGCCATCCTTGATGGCGAACACCAGTTTCGGGAACACGGCGGTCTTTCTGTTCTTGCCAAGGCCGGCGATGCGGTTGCTGAGGATGGCCCCCTGGATCATGCGGGACTCCCAGCTGTCGCCAAGGCCGAAGCCGAAGGTGACGAAGGGGGTCTGGCCGTTGGCGGTGTGCAGGGTATTGACCTCGTACTCCAGCGACTGGAAGGCGTCGTAGCACTCCTTCTCGGTGCGGGCCATGGCGTAGGCGTCCACATCGCTGATGCCCCACTCCTCGGCCACTTCCCTGTGCTTCTGCCAGCTGATGGTCACATAGGGGGCCAGCACCTCGTCGATGCGGTTGATGGTGGTGCCGCCATAGATGTGGCTCGCCACCTGGGCGATGATCTGGGCGGTCACGGCAGTGGCCGTGCTGATGGATTTGGGGGTGTCTATCTCCGCATTGCCCATCTTGAAGCCGTGGGTCAGCATCCCCTTCAGGTCGATCAGCATGCAGTTGAACATGGGGAAGAAGGGAGAGTAGTCGAGATCGTGGAAGTGCAGATCGCCGCTCTCGTGCGCCTGCACCACGTCGCGGGGCAGCATGTGGCTGGTGGCGTAATGCTTGGCGACGATACCGGCCAGCAGATCGCGCTGGGTCGGGATCACCTTGGAATCCTTGTTGGCGTTCTCGTTGAGCAGGGCCGCGTTGGTCTGCTCCACCAGGCCACGGATCTCCTGGGCCAGTCGGCCGCGGGCCTCGCGGGCCTGATCCCGGTCGTGACGATATTCGATATAGGCACGGGCGATGGCCTTGTCGTCGGAAGCCATCAGGTGGTTCTCGACCCGGTTCTGGATCTCGTGGATATCCACCTCGCCACGCCCTTCCAGCTCCTGAGTGACGGCAGCGGCAACGCGCTCACCCAGGGTCGGATTGGCCTGACTGACCGCCTCTGCCGCTCGGCCCACTGCCTCGGCAATCAGCTGGGCATTGAATGGTGCGCGACATCCATCACGTTTGATCACAACCGGTTTCATGCGTTTTCCCCGTTTAAAAGGCCAGGCTATCGCCTTCGGCTTACCCTTGTTTGGTGCCCTTCTCCACGCCTCGTCCTGGGCGCAAATAAATTCAGCCGAGGCTTGACAAGCCTGGGCTGACGATGAGAAGAGAACAGCTTGTACACAGCTTAATAACACAACATATAGGTGTTTTATATGAATGCGTCCCTATATGTGGTGTCTATTAGGCACCAAAGCGCGGCCTCATTTCTTGATCCAGAACAGGTTTTGAGGCGAGTGGCGCAGTTCCCGACCAGTGAAAAACAGCCCCATACAAGGCCATTCCCAAGCCTGGTGCGGGCTGGCGTTCGACGGGGCCGTGACAGAAAAAAATCCCCTCCTGCGACAGTGGCTGACGAGGGCACGTCTGGCGCAAAACAGGCATAATGAGTGGAATATCATTGCTATCGACGGGACCCCACATGGCCAAGACCCTGCTACTGCTGCTGTGCCTCCTGCCCTGCCGGTTGTGGGCGGCCGAGATCCTGGTGATCAGCAGCTATCACCCCGAATACCTGTGGGATCAGAGCTACAACGCCAGCCTGCAAGCCCATCTGAGCGGCAAGAATCACATCAGCCACTTCTACATGGACACCAAGCGCCACCCCAATGGCGATTTCGACAAGATTGCCGAACAGGCGCTGGCCTTTTACCAGCAGGTCAAGCCGGACCTGGTGGTGCTCGGCGACGACAACGCCATCAACTATCTGGCCAACGAGATTGCCTCCCTCGGCACTCCCGTGGTGTTTCTCGGCATGAACGAGAACCCGCGCCACAAGGGGCTGGTCGGTCACCCCAAGATCACAGGCGTGCTTGAGCGCCCCCTGCTCAAACGCAACATCAGCGAGATGAGCCAGCTGATGGGGGGTATCGAGAAGGCGCTGGTACTGTTTGATTCCAGCAACGTGGCGCTCACCGCCATCGAGGACGAGTTCAAGACCCAGACCGATCTGCGGGTCGGCCAGACCCGGGTCAACAGTCAGCTCATAGGTGACTACAGCCTGTGGCAGGAGGCGGTGCTCAACGCCAAAAAAAATGGCTACGAAGCCATCTTTATCGGCCTCTACCACACGCTGGTGGACGATGATGGCAAGCACGTGAGCGAACAGACTGTGCTGGAGTGGACCAGCGCCCACAGCCCTGTGCCCCTGTTCTGCTTCTGGGAGTTCACCGTGGGCCCGGGCAAGGCCATCGGCGGCCTGGTGCTGGATGGACGCGATCAGGGGGCCAAGGCGGCCGAGCTGGTCAACGCCATACTGGCGGGGGCCCAGCCCAAAACCCTGGCACCGCGCGCCGCCCTGCGCGGTGAATATGTGTTCAGCAAGCAGGAGCTGGCCCGCTGGCAGCTCACCCTGCCAGACAAGTGGCGCTACAAGATCCTCTGGCGTGAGTGATTCACCGCCCAAAAACAAAGAGAGAACCCGGCCAGGCCGGGTTCTCTCTTATCGGGTTGCGCTGCGAGCAAGCTGGACGGGGGCGACTCAGCCTTGCAACGCCTGTTGCAGCTCTTCTTCGGTCCAGATGGTGATGCCGAGCTCCTGCGCCTTGGTCAGCTTGGAGCCGGCCGCTTCCCCCGCCACCAGCACATCCGTCTTGGCCGACACAGATCCCGCCACCTTGGCCCC
This sequence comes from Aeromonas sp. MR19, assembly GCF_963899305.1. Lineage (NCBI taxonomy): Bacteria > Pseudomonadati > Pseudomonadota > Gammaproteobacteria > Aeromonadales > Aeromonadaceae > Aeromonas > Aeromonas sp. MR19. Next base: position 165,759 of record NZ_CAWQWZ010000050.1, on the reverse strand, counting down.
CAACGCCTGCAGCGCCGCCTTGGCGTCGTTGCGTGACAGCTGGGTGAGGGTGCCGGTCAGCACGAAGGTCTTGCCGGCAAAGGGCTGATCGCTTGCCTCCTTCTTCTCGATGGCCGGCCAGTGGATACCGGCCGCCAGCAGGGCTTCCAGCACCTCCACATTGTGAGGTTGACGCAGGAAGTAGTAGACGTGCTTGGCCACCACGTCCCCCACGTCGGCCACTTCGAGCAGCTGCTCCACCGAGGCGGCGCGCAGGGCCTCCAGGGTGAGGAAGTGGTTGGCAAGGTTCAGCGCGGTCGCCTCCCCCACCTCGCGAATGCCCAGCGCAAACAGGAAGCGCGGCAGGGTAGTGCTGCGCGCCGCATCGATGGCCGCCACCAGATTGAGCGCTGACTTCTGTCCCATTCGCTCCAGCCCGGCCAGCTGGATGGCGTTGAGGCTGAACAGATCGGCCGGGGTCTTCACCAGCCCCTTGTCCACCAGCTGCTCGACTATCTTGTCACCCAGGCCGTCCACGTCCATGGCGCGGCGTGCGGCGAAGTGCTTGATCGCCTCCTTGCGCTGCGCCTCGCAGAACAGACCGCCGGAGCAGCGGGTCACCACCTCCCCCTCCAGCCGCTCCACCGCGGAGCCACAGACAGGACACTGGGTGGGGAAGAGGATCTCGCGGGCATCAACGGGACGCTGCGCCTCCACCACGGCGACTATCTGCGGGATCACGTCCCCGGCCCGGCGCACTATCACTGTATCGCCGATCATGACGCCAAGGCGCTCAATCTCGTCGGCGTTGTGCAGGGTGGCGTTGGAGACGGTGACGCCGCCGACAAACACCGGCTTGAGCTTGGCGACCGGGGTCACGGCGCCGGTGCGGCCGACCTGAAACTCGACGTTCTCCAGCAGTGTCATCTCCTCCTGGGCCGGGAACTTGTGGGCCGTGGCCCAGCGCGGGGCCCGCGCCACAAAGCCCAGCTCCTCCTGCAGGGGGATGGCATCGACCTTGTAGACAACGCCGTCGATCTCGTAGGCCAGCTCGCCACGGCGGGTCAGGATGTCATCGTGGAAGGCCTGGCAACCGGCCGCCCCCTCCTTGAGTTTCACCTCCTGACTCATGGGCAGGCCCCACGCCTTGAGCTGACACAGGCGACCAAAGTGAGAATCCCCCAGCTGATCGCCGCCCACCCCGACGCCATAGGCATAGAAGTTCAAGGGCCGGCTGGCGGTGATGCGCGAATCGAGCTGGCGCAGGCTGCCTGCTGCGGCGTTGCGCGGGTTGACGAACACCTTCTCCCCTGCCGCCAGCGCCTTGGCATTCATCGCCTCGAAGCCGGCCTTGGGCATGAAGACCTCCCCCCTCACCTCCAAGCGGGCGGGCCAGCCCGTGCCCCGCAGGACGAGTGGGATCGCCTTGATGGTGCGCACGTTCTCGGTGATCTCCTCACCCGTGGTGCCATCGCCCCGGGTGGCAGCCTGCACCAGCTGACCATCCACATAGAGCAGGCTCACCGCCAGACCGTCCAGCTTGGGCTCGCAGCAGAAGGTAAAGCTCACCTCCCGCTTGAGACGATCGCGCATGCGCTGCTCGAAGGCCTGCAGCTCCTCGCTGCTGAACACGTTGTCCAGACTCAGCATGGGGATCTCGTGGCGTACCTGCTTGAAGGCGGTCAGCGGCTGACCACCGACCCGCACGCTGGGGGAGGCGGAGGTCTTCAGCTCGGGATGGTCGGCTTCCAACGCGATCAGTTCGCGCATCAGCCGATCGTATTCGGCGTCCGGCACGGTCGGCTCGTCCAGCACATAGTACTGATGACCGTATTCAATCAGCAGCTCACACAGTTGACGGTGGCGGGAGAGGGTTTCGCTCATGGAGAAGTCTCGGACTGTGGTTGGAATAATAAGTTAACCGCACAAACAAAAATGCGGCACCTGGGTACCGCACTCTTGATGTACTCGACCCGCGTGGAGTCTTAGTCGCGACTGGCCTCGTAGGCAGCCAGTTCGTGCCGGTAACGGGCTATGGTCTCGTCGCTCAGCGGGCTGCGATCCATGTCAGTCAGCATGGCATCCAGATCGCTGGCCAGCTGGTCGGCAGCCTGCAGCATGTGCTCGAAGGCAAAGGCGGCATTGCTGCGCAGCGGCAACTGCATGAACAGGGAGACACCCGGGGTGTCGAACTGTTCCATCCGGTAGGGATTGAAGGTGCCCGGCTTGACCATGTTGATCATGGAGAAGAGCACTTCACCCTTGCCGTTGAGATCCTCGTGGCGATGGAAGATGTCCATCTCGCCAAACTTGAAGCCCAACGCCATCAGGGAGGCCAGCAGGGTGGCCCCTTGCAGATCGTGACCGGGGCGCGCCATCAGGTTGATGACATAGACATCCTGCCAGATCTTCTCGACCGGCGGGGTATCGAGCAGCGGCTCGCGGACGGGCTCTTCATACACGGGCTCCTCGTAGGCAGGCTCGGGGACTGCATAACGGGCCTGCTTGTATTCGGGTGCCGGCGCTTGAACCGGTTCGCGCACACCGAATGTCGGGGCTGTGGCATAAGCCGGTTCGACCAGGGGTTCATCATCCAGCGGTTGCAGCAGCGGCTCGCGCTGGGGACGGGAACGGTGTACCGGGGTACGACGGATCACCTGGGCAGGCTTGCGCACCGGCGCGGCAGGCGCTTCCTCTGCTGTCTCGACCAGGGGCTCCTCGAACTCCTCCTCGTCCTCTTCATAGACGGGGGGCGGGGCAACCGGACGAGCGGCAGGCTTGCGCACCACGGGCGGTGGCAGCTCGGCGTCATCATCCTCATCATCGAAGGCGGGGACGGGCGCACGACGGCTGACATCCGGCTGGCGAGCCTCGTCGCTGTGGAGCTTGGGCTCGGCACGACGGCTGCCGCTGACCACACGCACCTGACCTATGCCATCGCTGTCGAAGGCGTCATTGTCACGAGTCCGTGATTTGGATTCCATCCGGCCCAGAGGTTTCTCTTTGATCGGTGCCTGACGATTCTTTCTGTTGCTCCACAACCCGTGAATGAGCAATGCCGCAATAGCAATACCGCCCAGGGCAACCAAGATGTAACGCAATTCCTGCATTAGCTGCTTCTCTTTCTAGTTTTGCTCAGCCAAAGCGACGGCTTCACCGATATCGACCGACACAATGCGAGAAACCCCGGGCTCTTGCATCGTGACGCCAACCAGCTGCTCAGCCATCTCCATGGAGACCTTATTATGACTGATGTAAACGAACTGTACTGTGCTCGACATCTCTTTGACAAGAGAACAGAAGCGACCGACGTTCACTTCATCGAGCGGTGCATCCACCTCATCCAGCAGACAAAATGGTGCTGGGTTGAGTCTGAAGATGGCAAAAACCAGCGCAAGTGCGGTTAACGCCTTCTCCCCCCCGGAAAGCAGGGCAATGGTAGCATTCTTCTTACCCGGAGGTCTTGCCATGATGCTCACTCCGGCCTCCAAAAGATCATCCGAGGTCAGCTCAAGCCAGGCACTGCCGCCCCCAAACACTTTTGGAAAGAGGGATTTTAAATCTTCGTTGACCTTATCGAAAGTGTCTCGGAAGCGTATTTGTGTTTCTTTATCAATTCTTTTAATGGCTTGGCTCAAGGTTTCCAGCGCCTGTTCCAGATCCTGGCACTGGTTTTCCAGGTAGCTTGAACGGGTTTTCGCCTCTTCATACTCCTCCAGCGCCGCCAGGTTGATGGCGCCAAGCGCCTCCACCTGAGCCTCCAGCGTCTGGATCTCCTGGCGCAATTTGCCGCGATCGGCGGCGATCAGCACCGCCTGATCGAGATCCACCAGCCGCACACCCAGCTCTTCGAACTGCTCGTGCAGCCCCTGCCGGCGGGTCAGGTTGCGCTCGCGCTCCAATCTGAGCTGGGCCAGCTTCTCCTGCAGGGTCACCAGCTGCTTGTGATCGGCGCTGCGGGCCTGCTCCAGCTCGGTCAGCTGGCGCTCCAACTCTGCCAGCCGTTGATGGCAGGCAAGTTGCAGCGCCTCAAGGTTGCGCTGCTCGGCCAGCAGGGGCGACAGATCCTGACCCGGCACAGCTCCCGGCGCCTTGAGTTCGGCCAATTCCAGTCCGAGGCGGGCCAGCTCCTGCTCACGCAGCGTGATGAGCTGGCGCTGATTCTGCAGTTCCAGCTGCAAACGCTGGCAGCCGGCCTGCTGCTGCTCCCGGCGCAGGCGAGCCTCTTCCACCGCCCGCTCGACACTGGTGACTCGCTCCTGGGCAAGTTGCAGCGCCTGAGCCAGCGGATCACCCTGCTCCTGCAGTTCGCCGAGCCGCGCTTCATCAAGCTCGAGCTGCTGCAGGGCCGCGGCAAGTCGCTGCGCCTCCTCGGCCTGCTCCTGGTCGAGCCTGATCAGCTCTTCGCCAAGCTGGCCGAGCCGCTGTAGCCGCTCCTGGCGCTGGCCCTGTTGCAGGCTCCAGGCTTCGCGCAGTTGTTGCCATTTTTGCTCCTGCTCGCGCAGGGTGCGCTGGGCCAGCTCATGGGCACTGTGCAGCCGGGCACGCTCGGCATCGGCCGCGCCCAGTTGCTCATCCAACCGGCCAAGCGCCTGCCGGCCGGCCGTCAGCTCTCTGTGTAACCGCTCACGTTCACCAAGCAGCGCCAGGGTGCCGAGCGCCCCACCCTGACCGAGGTCGGCCCAGTTGGGACCAAACCAGTCTCCCGCCGGGGTCAGTACCGACTCACCGGCCAGGAGGCCTGACTGGCGGGCCAATGCCGCCTCCCGGCTCTCCGCCAGCCAGATGGCGTTGAGAAAGGCGGGGATGTGATCCCCCTCGAGCCGGGCTGCCAGGGTATCGGCAACCGCGGGCAGGGCCGGGCCAATCCAGAGTCCGCTCTGCTCAAGGTTGCACTCGTCCCCTGGCTGGGCGGTGAGCCAGCGTCCCAGCACCTTGTCCAGCGCCTGGGCCCACTCGGGCGCCACCTGCAGACTGTCCGCCAGGGTGGCGCCCACCATCTGCTCCCCCAGAATTTGGTCAAGCGTGGTGAGGCGGGCCTCAAGTTCCCGCAGCAGACTGCTCTGCTGGCCCTGCTCTGACTTGCACTCTTCATGGCGAGCCACGCTGGCCTGCCACTGTTCATCGAGCTCGGCGAGCCGGGCGCGGGAGACCGCCAGCTCGGCCGTCAGGGCATCGAGTCCGGGTTGCAAACTCTCCCCTTCCCCACCGAGGGGGCCGGCCTGTTCATCCTCCAGCTTGAGGCGGGCCAGCCGGGTCTTGGCCTGCAGCTCCTGCAGACCGTTCACCTGTGCCCGGGTCTGGTTGAGCCGCCCCTGCAACTGGCCGAGCTGCTGCTGCCACTGCTGATGTCGCTGGCGGGCCTGCTCCAGCTGCTCGCCGGCAGCCAGGCGCGCCCCCTGCTGGTCGGTGAGCAACTGCTCACACTGTTCGAGGCGCGCCGACTCAACCTCCTCTCTGAGGATGCCGTCGGTCAGCTGCTCCTGCTGGCTGGCCAGCTGGGCCTTGGTCGCCTCGATACGCTCGCCGAGCCCCTGACGCCGGGCCTGCCAGTCGCGGCCAAGCTCGGTCTGGTGCAGTTGCTGTTGTTCGAGGCGGGCGATGGCCTGACCACCGAGAAAAATCTGCTGCTGGCGGCTCGCCTGCTCGGCCTGGGCCTCCTGGCGGGCCACCGACAGGGTGACGTGGCGCCCCTCGTCGGCGGTGCGCTTGGCATCCAGCGCCGCCAATGCCTGCTCGGCCTGGGCCAGCTCGGCCTTGGCCTCGCCGAGGCGGGTCTCCAGCGCCCACAGCTCGGAGCCGATGAGCTCGGCCTTGGCGGCGCGACTGCGGCCCTTGAGTTGCTTGTAACGCTCGGCGGTTTCGGCCTGGGCTTTCAAATGCTCGAGGCGCGATCCCAGCTCGCCGCGAATGTCGCCGAGCCGCTCCAGGTTCTCCTGGGTATGGCGGATGCGCTGCTCGGTTTCGCGGCGCCGCTCCTTGTAGCGGGAGACACCGGCGGCCTCTTCCATAAAGAGCTTGAGATCGGCGGGGCGTGACTCCACCAGCCGGCTGACGGTGCCCTGCTCTATGATGGCGTAGCTGCGCGGGCCCAGCCCTGTGCCGAGGAAGAGGTCGGTGACATCCTTGCGGCGGCACTTCTGGCCGTTGATCTGGTAATGGTTGGAGCCGTCGCGCAGCACCTCGCGGCGCACCGAAATTTCGGTAAAGCGGCCAAATTCACCGGGGACCCGGTTGTGGGGGTTGTCGAACACCAGCTCCACCGAGGCGCGGCCGTGGGGGCTGCGGTTGATGGAGCCGTTGAAGATGACGTCCGTCATGTTCTCGCCCCGCAGATGGCGGGCCGAGCTCTCCCCCAGCACCCAGCGCACGGCGTCGATGACGTTGGACTTGCCGCAGCCATTGGGCCCCACCACGGCTGTCATGTCGGCCGAGAACTCGATGCGGGTCGGCTCGACAAACGACTTGAAACCGGCGAGTTTGATCAATTTCAGACGCATGGGGGCCTATGTGGGTAACGAAATAAAGAGGAGGCGGGCAGGCGACTTTACCAAATCCAAACCTTGTTTGTAATATGCTGGCAGTTTCCCATGAACAGATGGAGCTCAGATGAGCCAATCACCCCCTATGGTCAAAGACTCAATCAGCGGTGCGGACTACTTCCTGCGCGGCTTTTCGCTCATCCGCCAGCCCGGCATCCGCACCTTCGTGCTGATCCCCCTGCTGGTCAACTTCGTGCTGTTTGCGGGGGCCTTCTACGCCCTCTTGCTGCAACTGGACGGCCTGTTCGGCTGGCTGCACCAGCAGATCCCCAGCTGGCTCGACTGGCTGGACTACCTGCTCTGGCCCATCGCCCTGGTGACCATACTGGTGGTCTTCTCCTTCCTGTTCAGCTCGGTGGCGAACTGGATAGCGGCCCCCTTCAACGGCCTGCTGGCGGAGAAGGTGGAACAGACCCTCACCGGCGAGGTGGTCAGCGACACCGGCATGTTGGACATAGTCAAAGATGTGCCCCGCACCTTCGGCCGCGAATGGACCAAGTTGAAATATTACCTGCCCAAGGCCATCGGCTGCCTGATCCTGTTCCTCATCCCTGTGGTCGGGCAGACACTCGCCCCCGTGCTCTGGTTCCTGTTCAGCGCCTGGATGATGGCCATCCAGTACATCGACTATCCGTTCGACAACCACAAGATCAGCTTCATCACCATGCGCGATGCCCTCAAGCAGCGCCGCGGCAAGTGCCTGAGCTTTGGCGCCCTGGTCACCCTCTTCTCCGCCATCCCGGTGGTGAATCTGTTCGTGATGCCGGTGGCCATCTGCGGCGCCACCGCCATGTGGGTGGATCACTACCGCGCCGAACAGCTCAAACGCTGATCCCTTACCGCGCGGCAAACGGGCACCCTGGCGGTGCCCGTTTTCTTTTTTGCATTATAAAAAATAATGCATAGCCTTCATTGCTTGTCGCCTATAGCCTGAGTTGATAGGATGCGGGCCTTTCTCGCACCCTGGGATATCTCATGTTACATGCACTCTTCTTGTTGGGCCTGGTGGCCGAAGGGATGACTGGCGCGCTGGCAGCGGGTCGGCGACGGATGGATCTGTTTGGCGTGGTGATCATTGCCTCGGCGACGGCCATAGGCGGCGGTACCATACGGGACGTGCTGCTTGGCCACTATCCGCTGCTCTGGATCGAGCATCCGGAATATGTGTTGCTGGTGGCCGGCGCGGCCATGGCGGCTGTCATCTCGGCGCCGCTGATGCGCTACCTCGGCAAGCTGTTCATGGCGCTCGATGCGCTGGGACTGGTGGTCTTCTCCATCTTCGGGGCGGCCCGTGCGCTTGAGATGGGTCATGGGGCCGGCATCGCCTGCATCATGGCGGTGGTGACGGGTGCCTTTGGTGGCGTGCTGCGGGACCTGCTCTGCCAGCGCATTCCGCTGGTGTTTCGCCGCGAGCTTTACGCCGCCATCTCGCTGGTGACGGCCGCCCTCTACTGCCTGGCGCTGGATCAGGGCCTGCCCAACGACTGGGCCGCCTTCGGTGCCATCGGCATCGGCTTCGTGCTGCGCCTCTTGGCAGTGCGTTTCAAGTGGGGGCTGCCCACCTTCCATTACCAGTACGCGACGCACTGAGCGCGCCAGGTTCTGGCGAGGCGGTACGGATCGCCGACAACAAAAAAGCGCCTGACAGGCGCTTTTTTGCATTGATAACCGGGAGCTTGCCTCAGTTGATCCCTTCCGAGCTGAAGAAGGTCGCCTTGTCGGCGATGAAACGGATCTTGATGTTCTTGCCCTCGTTGCCCCAGATGCAGCTGGTGGTGCCGAGCGTATCGTCGCAGCGCTCCGCCTTGCCGAGTATGCTGCTTGCTTGCGTATAGCTGATCCCCATCTGCAACTTGTCGTAGTTCTCGCGATTGAGCTTGCTGCAACCGGTCAACAACAGGGCGATCAGGCCCCCGAGCAAAATATGTTTCATCTGGTTCTCCTCTGGATGGTGTCCAGAGCCTACCAGCTCGACCACCCTGTTTGCCAGCCGTCATCCGCGCGCCCATACCCCAAGTTGAGGCCGCCCACGACTACCAGCTGCGCACAGGCCCGGTATCGAGGTGCACGAAGTTGTCGCTCGGATAGTAGCCGACCCCGCCCACCTTGAGATTGAGCGCCGCCTTGCGCAGGTGTGCCAGCTGCACGCCCGGGATCCGCACATCCACCGCCTGTCCCAGGGTGTGGTAGCTGTGCTTGGCCACACCGCGGCTCCTGCTGCGCTTCTGGCGGTTGGTCACGGGGGAACGATAACCCGAGATGAGCTGGATCTCGCCGTGACGGCCCAGCTTGTGCTGCAACAGATAGAGCTGATCGAACAGCTTCCTGTCTATGCTGAACACTTCGTTGCGACGGTAGTCGCGGAAAATATGGTTGAGCTCGGCCAGCCCGTCTTTCAGGTAACGACCATCCTCCCAATAGCTGGCGCTCACTCGCTCGCCGGTATTGAGATTGAAGAAACTGAGTTCACGTCCCGCCGTACTGCGACTCGCCATGGCCGGGGATGACAGCATGGCTCCCCCCAGCAGGCAGCCGGCCCCCAGCAGCAGGCGACGTCGGCTTATCTCTTGTTCAAGCATCCGTTGTCCGTCCATCGCAGATTGAAGTGAAACAGGTGAATGAATTTGATACAGGGGCTCGAAACTACCTGCCGGGCCCCCTCATGTCAAACCACCGGGGCTCAATAGAAAAGCCCGGCACGGGCCGGGCTTTTCACTCTGTGGCGAGGATCACAGCAAGCGACTCTGGAAGCTGACTCGATCAAATCCATAGATGTCGTTGCGCAGTTGCTGGCGACCCTCTTCGTCGATCCAGCTGCTCCAATAGACGGTAAACACAGGGATCGGGGTGGTCAGCGGCAGCCACTTGGTCTGGGTCTCTTTCAATATGCTGGCCACCTTGTCCGGCTGGTAGCGGGAGTCCGCCAGCAGCAGCTCGGCCAGATCGTCCGCATGCTCCACCCGGATGCAACCCGAGCTGAAGGCGCGCGCCCCCTGCTCGAACAGCGCCTTGCGCGGCGTGGAGTGCAGGTAGATGGCCTCGTTGTTGGGCAGGTAGAACTTGTAGCGGCCCAGCGCATTGTGATCCCCCGGCTTCTGCCGCAGGCGATAGGGGAAGCCTGTCGCCAGCGCCTGCTGCCACGCCTCCTCGGTAAACTGCACCGGATTGCCTTCGCCGTCGATCACCTCAAACTGCTCGCGGTTGAGGTAGGCCGGATCCCGGCTCAGCTTGGGCAGAATGTCCTTGCTCAGGATGGAGCGCGGCACATGCCAGGCCGGGTTGAGCACGATGGAGCGGATCTCGCTGGCCAGAATGGGGGTCGCCCGCTGCTCCTTGCCGACGATGACCCGGCTGGTGAATACCTCGTTGCCGGACTCCACCACGCTCAGTCGATAGTCGGGAATGTTGACCAGCACGTAGCGGGCACCGGAGAGCTGATCCACCAGATCGCGACGCCACAGGTTGCGCAGCAGCAGGCTGGCGCGCACCTCGGGCCCGGTATTGAGCCAGCTGCGGGTCTGCCGACCTATGATGCCGTCGGCGGTCAGGCCGTGGCGACGCTGGAACTGCTTGATGGCCTGCTGGGTGTCGGCGTCGTAGGTGGCGTCGTCATGGCGAGGAGCCACATCGCCCAGTTCGTTGAGTATGGTGCGGATCTGCCCCAGTTCGGCCGAGGTCTCACCCGCCCGCAGGGTCGGCATGGTGAGGGTCGGCCAGCGTTTGGCCATGGGCATGGCCAGCAGCTTGCGCACTTCCTCGCGCACCCCGTCGTACTCGGCAACCTGGGGTCTGAGCTGCTTGACCTGCTCCAGCAGGTTGTCGCCAGCAGGCTCGTGGGCCAGCGGCTTGTTCAGGTTGAGTTTGAGGGTCTGCATCTGCTCGCGGGAGACCAGATCCATGGCACGCCAGGCTTGCTGGAAGCGGGCCAGCTTGCCAAACACCTCGTCATAAATGGCGCCGCGCTGATCGGCGGGCTTGGCCTGCAGCTTCTTCCAGAGGCTGAAGAAATCCGGGTGCAGCTGGGCCAGCACGGCCTCCTGCAACTGCTGCTCCAACTCGTGGCGAGCCTGCTCCGCCGTGCTGTTCTGGTACCAGTCGTGCTGCACCGCAGCATTGGTCACCACCACCTGACCCTCGCTGGCCTGCGCCATGGCCGCAGGCCAACAGCCCAGCCAGATCAGGTTTGCCAATGCCAGCCAATACTTCTTCCCCATGCTTACCTCAAGATCGGTTCACTTCAGCCTGTCAGACCCGGCGGTCAAGGCGCTCATGATGCGTGAATGCCAACGACTTTACTAGCTGGCGGGCGCGTAGCGCCGCCAGATAATGTCATACTCATTTGTTGCTTTAAATTCAGCCAACTCCCGATTGAACGCCTTGACAAACGCGGGTGACAGCCGCTTCTTGCTGAACATGAAGAAGGTCGGTGCCTCATAGACGGGCATGGTGTGAGGCACGATCAGATCGGCCAGCCCCTCTTCTTTCAGACCCCAGGGGGTCGCCAGAATATCCCCGAGGAAACCATCGATCCTGCCGAGCACCAGCTTGCCATAGTTTTGCCGATCGTTGACCACGCTGACCTGGGCCGCATAACGGCGCACCAGTTCGGCGGTTTCGGCACCATAGTAGTAGTCCTTGGTGACCCCCAGGGTGTGGCCATTGGCCAGCCAGGTCGCCAGATCAGATTCGGAATAGGAGGATGACTTGCGGATCCAGAGCACGCTGCGCCCCGGGTTGTAGGCATCGGAGAACCAGGCGTAGCGGCCACGCTCGTCGTTGAAATAGGCCTCCATGGCGATATCGAGCGAGCCTTGTTCCAGGCCGTGCAACACCCGCTTCCAGGGCAGCTCGACATAGGTCGCCCGGCAGTCCAGACGCTTGAGCATGGCGTTGAGCGCCTCGACCGCAAAACCCTGCAGCACCTTGGGCGCGGTCGCCGTCGCACTGGCGTAATAGTGATAGGGGGGCCAGTTGTCGTAACCGACCCGCAATGGAGAGGGACACAGGCTGTTTGCCGACACCAGCGGGGTCAGCAACCAGAGCATCCAGCAACAGAGTTTCAGCTTCATGGGTCATCCTTGACTTGGCGATAGGTCATCATAAATCGGCCTTGGTAAAATGGCGACAGATCCTGCCACAGCGATCGCGACTGCCAGCACAGTGTCTGAACGGGCCCATCGCGGCAGCAGGGACTCAGCCCGGAAATGAGCCCAGCCCCCGCGCGGCATGAGGCCGGATCAGGCGATAAAAAGGGCAAAGCAGGAACATTTGGAGCACTGACTGGAAAGGGGTTAATATGTGACCAAATATATTTTTGTGATCCACTATGCTTTTTTTGCAATTGGATTAGCATATGCGCGAAATCAGCCTACCAATCGTGAGGCGTAGAGAGTGATATGACGTACAAAAAGTTCGGTTTTCTGACGGCCATCATGGCCCTGAGTGGTTTCTACCTTTACACCCTCTATCTGGCTGCTCACCCCAACGTGAGCCTGGCCTACAAGCTCTATTATCTGGAAGGCAAGACCCGCTTCTGGGAGCACAACTCCAGCATGACCTACCAGCCCGGCAACGAGCTCAATCTGACCAAGCCGAGCCGCTTCCTCTCCAGCGAAGGCTGGGCCAAGAAGCCGAGCGCGGACGGCACCGAACTCAGTGGCCAGGGTGGCCTCTACTTCGTGCTGCCAAGGCAACAGGCACAACCCGAACAGCTGACCGTACAGGCCCGGGTCAACAGCCCGCAAGCCGGCGCACTGCTCAAGGTGGCACTGGGTCATGACTTTACCACCACCATCAAGCTGGCCAAGGCCGGTATCAACGAGATCCGGCTCAATCTGCCGGGCGAATCGCTGACATCGGATCCCAAGCGTCCCAACTTCCTGGCGCTGTCCGCACCGACACCTCTCAATGTCCAGTCGGTACGTCTGACAGTCGCCCAGTAAGACGTATTATCCAATACGCTGTTTTATAAAATAATTTTCCAAATAAGGAAGTTTTCATGTCGCATGCCGATTTTCGACTCTCTCTGATCGTTCCCGTCTACAACGAGGAAGAGAGCATAGATGCCTTCATCAACGCGATAGATAACGAACTGGCGCCCCTCAAGGATCGGCTGGAGATAGTGTTCGTCAACGACGGCAGCCGTGACCGCACCCGTGAGGTGATAGAGCAGGCCATTACCCGCGATCCCCGGGTGACCCTGGTCAACCTGGCGCGCAACTTCGGCAAGGAAGCGGCCATGACCGCCGGCCTGCATCATGCCAAGGGCGATGCCATAGTGCCGATGGACGTGGATCTGCAGGATCCCCCTGCCCTGATCCTCGAATTCGTCAAGCTCTGGCAGACAGGTGACTATGACACCGTCTACGGCATCCGGGTGGATCGCAGCGCCGATACACCGATGAAGCGCCTCACCGCCGGTGGCTTCTACCGTTTCTTCAACGCCCTCTCCACCAGCACCAAGCTGCCGGAGAACGCCGGTGACTTCCGCCTGATCGACCGCCGGGTGGTCGAGGCGATCAAGCAACTGCCGGAACGCAACCGCTTCATGAAGGGGCTGTTTGCCTGGGCCGGCTTCCGTGCCGTCGGCGTGCCTTACGAGCGCCCCGCCCGTCACGCCGGTGAAACCAAGTTCAACTACTGGAAGCTGTGGAACTTCGCCCTCGACGGTCTGCTCAGCTTCTCCAGCTGGCCGCTGCGGGTGTGGAGCTACGTCGGTGTCGGCGTCTCCTTCGTCGCCTTCCTCTACATCCTCAAGATAGTTACCCAGGTGGTCTTCTTCGGCGTAGACGTGCCGGGTTACGCCTCCCTGATGTCGGTGGTGCTCTTCCTCGGCGGCATCCAGCTGCTGTCGCTTGGCATCATAGGCGAGTACATAGGCCGCATGTTCGTGGAAGTGAAGCAGCGCCCCGTCTACCTCATCGAAGGGGTGTACGGCCAGTATGCCAAGCAGGATGAAGCACAACCGCAGGACGGCGCGGCCACCGGCAGCAAGAAGAGCGCAGGCAAGAAGGCGGCCACAGTGAAGGCCGCTGACGACCAGCAGGAGCAAGCGCCTCAATGATCTCCCGCGAGGAATTCTGGCGCCTGTTTCGGTTCGGTCTGGTCGGCGGGGGGGCAACCCTCGTCGACCTTGGCACCTCTATCGCGCTGTTCCACACCTGGCCTGCCATCTCTGAGCACTGGGTTACCACCATCGCCTTCATGATTGCCTTCTGGTTCTCATTCTTTGGCCATCGTTACATCACCTTCCAGAAACAGGGTGCCATCGGCAAATTTTTGCTGGTCGCACTCTTCTCGCTGGCGGTGAGAAACCTGATATTGAGCGGTCTGCTGTTTGCGGGTCTTTCCGGTCTGCTGCCTGTGGTGATCGCCACCCTGACAGTCACCGTGCTCACCTACCTCCTCTCCAGGATCTGGGTATTTGCCTGATGAATGACATGACAACTATGACCCCTGACAACGTGGGCCCCTACCGCCCGTCACTGCGCATCAGCAGCCGCGACTGGCTGATGATCATAGCCGCCTTCGTACTGAGCCGAGTAGCGCTCTATGGCATGGGCTATTTTGGCGTTCAGCTCTACGGCGCCACCGACATAGGTCCGCTGCAGGCCTACTGCCAGTTCGACTGCGTCTGGTTCCAGCGCATCATAGAGAACGGCTACGATCTCTACCCCCGCTGGCTCAGCAAGGGCAACGCGGCCAACTGGGCCTTCATGCCGCTCTACCCCATGCTGTCGGGCGCGCTCTCCAACCTGCTCAAGGTCGAGAGTCTTATCGGCCTGATGCTGGTGGCCAACATCGCCTTCTTCGCCAGCCTGCCGTTGATGCTGCTGGTGCTGCGTCAGCTCAAGCTGGGTGACGAGACAGCCCGCTTCGGCGTCTGGCTGCTCGCCTTCTCCCCCTTCTCCGCCTATTTCGTCTCCGGTTATACCGAGTCGATGTTCATGGCGCTGATGCTGGGGATGTTCCTGTTCGCTTATCGGGAACAGTGGCTGATGGTGGCCCTGCTCGGCGTCTTCATCTCGGGCACCCGCAACCTGGGGGTCATGATGGTGTTCCCCGTGCTGATCCTGGCCCTGCAGGCCTACGGCTGGCGCGAGTTCTTCCGCTTCACCGAGCGGGCCTTCAAGGTGGTGTTCACCCTCTGGATGATCCCGCTCGGCCTGTTTGCCTATATGGTCTACCTCTATCACCTCACCGGCGATGCGCTGGCCTTCAAGCACATCCAGGTGGCCTGGGGCCGTTACATGGACAGTCCGCTGGACTGGTGGCTGAGCGGCTTCGAGCTGGGTGGTCGCAAGTCCTACCTCTCCATCATGGTGATGTTCGGCTGGGCCCTGAACCTCTATCTGTTCAGCCAGAAGCGCTGGGCCGAGGCGACCCTGATGTTCATCTGCTGCACCATACCGCTGATGACAGGCCTCAACGCCATGCCGCGCTACATGTTCGGCCTCTATCCGACCATGCTGGCCATTGTCCTGCTGACCCATCGCTGGCCTGCCATTCGCCCGGCCGTGCTCTGCGTCAGCGGCATGGTGGCCTCCTTCATCGCGGTGGCCTTCGTCAACTTCAAGTTCTTCACCGTTTGATGTAATCACTTGCCCCAAAAAGCCGGTCGACTGACCGGCTTTTTTTATGGCTGGCGTTCCGGTGTCACACTTTCCCATTTCTGAAAACGTAACCATTTGAACTGAGGTCACAAATCGGCGCTTTGCCTGTCCATGCCCGCCACCATGCCCCCTAGAATGAGCCCCATTGACGGAATCTGGTCCGCTTACCCTGCTCAAGGAATGGCTTATGCGTCGCGCTCCCCGCTTCTCTCCCCTCTGGCTCGCCCTGCTGGCCAGCCCCCTGTTGACCGGCCAGGTGCTGGCCGCCCCCGAGGTGCATCTCTATGTGGATGGCAAAGCGGTCGCCACGCCGCTTCGACTGGACAAGGGCCCGGTGGAGCTGACCCATACCCTCGCCAAGGGCAGCCACCAGATCCGCATCAGCGACCCAGGCAGCAGCTGTGGCACCAGCTTCGGCCCGAGCGAGAGCAAGCTGCTCCCCTTCGGCACGGCGCAACCCATGGACAAATGCACCAAGGACCAAAGTTTTACCCTGCGGGTGATGCTGGCGGGGGACTATCAGTTCACCTTCAACCCGGCTACCCCCAGCCTCAAGGTCTTGCGAGCCACCAAAAAGAGTGAGTTCAAGCGCCAGCCCCCCGAGGAGCCCTGTATCCAGTGGGATGGCGGCCCCGTCACCGTCTCGCTCAAGGGGGTCTGGCCCGACGGCACCCGGCTGCGGGATGCTTATTCCAGACAGGAGGCTCTGGTCAAGGGGGGCAAGCTGACCCTGACCCCGACCAAAGAGAGCGGTGGCCTGCTGCTGCTCGAGCCGGTCAAGGCGGCCAAGCCGGCCCCCTTCAGCTGGGATCAGGCCAGCGTCTATTTCCTGCTGACCGACCGCTTCAACAACGGCGACCCGGCCAACGACCACAGTTTCGGCCGCCAGAAAGATGGCCAGGACGAGGTGGCCACCTGGCACGGCGGCGACTTCAAGGGCTTGACCGAGAAGCTCGACTACATCAAGAGCCTCGGCATGAACGCCATCTGGATCACCCCCATGGTGGAGCAGGTGCACGGTTTCATCGGCGGCGGCGAGCAGGGCAACTTCCCCTTCTACGCCTACCACGGCTACTGGGCGCTGGACTTCACCAAAATCGATCCCAACTATGGCGACGAGGAGAGCCTGAAAACCCTGGTGGACGAGGCCCACAAGCGCGGCATGCGGATCATCCTGGACGTGGTGATGAACCACGCCGGCTACGCCACCCTGGCCGACCTGCAGGATCTGGGGCTCGAGAGCCTGACCCAGAACACGGGTAAATTGCCGACCCGCTGGAACGAGTGGCGCCCGAGCGGCGGCCTCAACTGGCATGGCTACAACCAGTTTATCGACTACCAATCGAGCGATTGGAGCAAATGGTGGGGCCCGGACTGGGTGCGGGCCGGCCTGCCCGGTTACCCGCAACCGGGCACTGACGACGTGACCGGCACTGTGGCGGGGTTGCCCGATTTTCTGACCGAATCAACCAAATCTGTGGGGCTGCCGCCGCTGCTCGCCGGGAAGCAGGACACCAGGGCCAAGCCACTGCCCAATGCCAGCGTGAGCGACTACCTCATCGCCTGGCACACCGACTGGGTGCGCCGCTTCGGCATAGACGGTTTTCGGGCCGACACAGTCAAGCACCTGGAGCCCGCCGTCTGGGCCAGGCTCAAGCAGGCGGGCACGGCGGCGCTCAAGGAGTGGAAGCAGGCCAACCCGACCAAGGCGCTCGATGACCTGCCCTTCTACATGGTCGGCGAGGTGTGGGATCACGGGGTCGCCAAGGATTTCTGGTACCAGAATGGCTTCGATTCGCTGATCAACTTCGACTATCAGCGTGAGTTCGCCCTGCCCCAGGCCCAGTGCATGGCGGGCAGCGATCCCACCTATGCCAGCTACGCCAGCCGCATCAACCAGGATCCCGAGTTCAACGTGCTGAGCTACATCAGCTCTCACGACACCAAGCTGTTCTTCGGCGACTATCAGGACGTACCGCTGCAGCGCAGAGTCGCCAACAGCTTCATGCTGCTGCCGGGCGGCATCCAGCTCTACTACGGGGACGAGTCGGGCCGGGGTCTGGCCAAGGATGGCGGCGTGTTCGATCAGAGCGTGCGATCTGACATGAACTGGCAGGAGCTGGCCAGTGGTGACAAGGCCGAGCTGGTCAAGCACTGGCAGCGACTCGGCCAGTTCCGCGCCGCTCACCCGGCGGTGGCGGCTGGCAGCCACAAGAAGCTGTCCGATGCGCCCTACAGCTTTGTGCGGGAGAAGGGGAACGACAAGGTGGTGGTGGTGTTTGCCGGTCGGCAGAAATAACGTCTGGGCCAGATTAACCACAAGAGAGAGGGGAGCCAGTGGCTCCCCTCTTCATGTCAGGCATCGAACATTCCGCAGGGTCGTCTTACGCCGGCTGACGGGCCGCCACCGGCCACTGCAGCCGCACCTTGACCAGCAACGCCTGCCACAGGGGCCAGGCCAGCAAGGCCTGTTGATAGACGCCGGCCTGACCGGGCAGCTGGATGCCGTAGCTAGCCAGCCGATAAGCCATCACCCCGTAGAAAGCATCTATGATACCCGCCTCGCCGAAGTAGAAAGGCCCCCTCGCCTGGGACCAGATGGTCTGCAAGCGCGCCAGCTCGCCGATGGCCTCCACTGGCGGCTCGCTGCGGGTCGGCGCCCCCAGGAAGAAGGGCAGCTGGCTGCGGATCTGGCCAAAGCCCGAGTGCAGTTCGGCGCACAGGCTGCGGGCCAGTGCCCGTTCGGCGCGGGAAGCGGGATAGAGCTGGCGCTCTGGACAGAGCTCATGCAGGTATTCGGCGATGGCCAGCGAGTCGTGTATCCGCACGCCATCGTGATCCAGCCAGGGCACCAGGCCGGCAGGCCCCACGCGCTTGAGCCGCGCCAACGCCTTGGCATCTTCCAGATCGAACACCTGCTCCTGCCACTCCAGTCCGCTCATGGCGAGCACCAGCGCGGCGCGCATCGCCCAGGTGGAGCCAGTGCCCACCGTCAATACCAAGGATCCCATCTATTGCCTCCTGCATGGGTTGCTCATGACCATCCCATCTGCCCCAATGGCACGACATCCGACGGTCGCTTCACATTTGCACGCCTGCGGGTTTGACCCCCTCGGGGAGCGATGCTAGTTTGATTTTCCAAAACAATCAGTTAGCAACAATGTGAGCAATGGATAGCCAATTTACCATCGTCATCGCAGATGACCACCCCCTGTTTCGGGGCGCCCTCTACCAAGCGGTGCACATGGCCATCAACGACGCCCAGCTGCTGGAGGCGGACTCCATCGACAGCCTGACCAGCCTGCTGGGGGAACACCCAGAGGTGGACCTGTTGCTGCTCGATCTCAAGATGCCGGGCGCCAACGGCTTCTCCGGCCTCGCCCACCTGCGTGGCCAGCACCCGGATCTGCCCATAGTCGTGGTCTCCGCCTCGGAGGATCCCGCCATCATCCAGCAGGTGTTGCGGCTCGGGGCGCTGGGCTTCATCCCCAAATCCGTGCCCATGAAGGAGCTGGTCAACGCCCTCAATACGGTGATCGGGGGGGATAACTGGGTGCCGGCCGGCATCTCGCTGCATCCAGAGTCCGAAGATGGCCCAGATTTCGCCAGCAAGCTCGCCAGCCTCACCCCCCAGCAGTACAAGGTGCTGGTGATGCTGCGCGATGGCAGCCTCAACAAGCAGATCGCCTGGGAGCTCAACGTCTCCGAGGCCACCATCAAGGCCCATATCACCGCCATCTTCCGCAAGCTCGGCGTCAAGAATCGCACCCAGGCGGTGATAGCCCTGCAGCAGATGGATATCAAGGACGACTGAGCGGCTGCCAACAAAGACCCATATCCACTCCCGTCTTTCGCAAGCTCGACGTCAAAAATCGTACCCAGGCGGTCATAGCCCTGCAGCAGATGGATATCAAGGACGACTGACCCCTTTATCACCATCAAGGCCCCTATCACCCCCGCCTTCCGCAAGCTCGGCGTCAAGAATAGTACCCAGGCGGTCATAGCTCTGCAGCAGATGAGTATCAAGGACGACTGAGTCTGACCTGCTGCCTCCATGCCAGTTTCTCGCTCGACAAATAGCACGGTCGTACTTTATGCTGCAGGGCCAACAAGGAGAGTGCGATGAGCAAGGGCCGGTTGACCCGCGACAACATTTTGCAGACTGCGTTTGAGCAGGCGAGCCAGCAGGGGCTGGAGAGCCTCACCATAGGCTCCCTTGCCTGCGCCTGCGAGATGTCCAAGAGCGGCCTCTTTGCTCACTTCCAATCCCGCGACAACCTGCAGATCGCCGTGCTGGAGTACGCCGCCGAGGTGTTCCGGGAACGGGTGATCCAGCCGGTGCGCCAGCAGCAGCACAGCAACCAGCAGGAGAAGCTGATCGCCCTGCTGCAAGCCTGGCTGGCCTGGAACCAGAGCTTCGCCGGCCGCTGCATGTTCCTCGATGCCTGGACCTCGGCCCAGGAGGGCGAGGTGCAGCAGGCTGCACGCCAGCTGGTACGCTTCTGGCTCGACTACCTGGCCCGCCAGGTGGTGCAGGGTCAGGCGCAGGGGGAGTGGCGCGGCGACATGGATCCCTGGCGCGCCGTCTACCGGCTGTATGGCCTCTATCTGGGGGATCAGGTGTTCAACGCGCTGGACTTGTGTCAGGATCCGGCCCGCCACTTCTGGCCCGAAGTGGAGGCTCTGCTGACCAGCTGGCGCTGATTTTCAACTGCCTTTTTAAAAACCCACAAAAAAGCACGACCGTTCGAACACAAAACAGACAGGATCATCATGAGCAGCAAGATCTACTTCAACACCCGCCGCTTCAGCCCGAGCAAGTGGCTGCTGGGGCTCGGCACCCGGTTGCACCACAGACTCGCCCCGGCCCACGCCAGACGCACCGCCAGCAAGCTGTTGCTCACCCCCCAGCGCAACCAGCGAGATGAGGCGGCGCCTGCGGGCCTGGTCAAACAGGCCGTTCACACCAGCGAAGGTGTGCTGATGAGCTACCGGCTCGGCCAGGGACCTGTCTGGCTGCTGATGCACGGCTGGTCCGGCAGCGCCAGCCAGTTCTATCCGTTGATGAGTCACATCGCCGCCCAGGGCTTTACCGCCATCGCCTATGATCATCCGGCTCACGGCCACAGCGCCGGCCATACCGGCCACCTGCCCCGCTTCGTGCGCGCCTTCGACGAGCTGGTGGCCAAACTGAGCGACGAGTCTGGCCCCATCCAGGGGCTCATAGCCCACAGCATGGGGGGCGCCGTCACCCTCTCCAGCCGGGTGCCAGGCCTGGACCGGCTGCCACTGCTGCTCATCTCGCCCGTGCTCGACTATGTGCCCCAGCTCTACGGCATGGTGGCGCGCTCCGGCTACTCCATCCGGCTGTTCGATGCCGTGGTGAAAGAGATAGAGCAGGAGTACCAGCACCCCCTCAGCACTGTCGATCCGCTGGGGCGCCTCGCCAGCCGCGCGGGGGCCGCCATCATAGTGCACGACGAGGAGGACAGGTTTGCCCCCCACGACGACTCCCTGCGAGCAAGCCGGGACGGTCGCACCCGGCTGGTGAGCACCCGGGGACTGGGTCACGGTCGCATCCTCGCCAGCGCCCCCGTGTTTGCCGCCTTCGATCGGCTGAACACGCCGCAGACGGCCGGATGACAGGGGTCGAAACCAGCCTGCAAAAAAATGGTGAGCAACCCTGTTTTTATATTCGATACAGCGCCTTATAGTTAAATTGCTCGGTGGCAACACCCCCAGTGGCAAGCATAAGGCGCAGTATCATGAGCAGGGTGTACCGCTGCCGCCAACAACATAAGGGGTAGCGTCATGGCCAGACCCAACACAGCTCTTCTGTTAACCGGTGGTGGTGCTCGCGCCGCCTATCAGGTCGGGGCCCTCAAGGCCATCGCCGAGTTCTATCCCCGCAATCTCGGCATTCCCTTTCCCATACTGTGCGGTACTTCGGCCGGCGCCATCAATGTCACCGCACTGGCCTGCTACGCCTCCTGTTTTCATCTGGGGGTGCGCAAGCTGGAGTGGGTCTGGCGCCGCTTCGAGACCCATCACATCTTCGACTTTCATCCCGGCAGATTGCTGTGGCGGCTGATGTACGAGGGCTCGGCCGGCCTCATCAATCCCCACACCAACCACGCCTTTCACCTGTTCGACAACGCGCCGCTGCGCCGCCTGCTGGATCAGCTCATCGACTACCACCGCATCGATGACAACATCCTCTACGGCAGCCTGGAGGCGCTCGCCATCACGGCGTCCGATTACGATGACGGCCTCTCCACCACCTTCTTCCAGGGGCGGGCCGAACACCTGCCATGGGAGCGGGCCAGACGGCGCGGGGTGCGTACCCTGCTCACCTCGGATCACCTGCTGGCCTCCTCGGCGCTGCCGTTTGTCTTTCCCGCGACCCATATAGGCGACAAATTCTACGGCGATGGCTCCATCCACCAGCTCAGCCCGCTCAGCCCCGCCATCCATCTGGGGGCGGAGCGGATCCTGCTGATCACTCTGGATCCACCGGCCCACTCGGCGCTGACCTTTCATCACGGTCACCTGACCAGCTCCAACATCGCCAGCCACCTGCTGGACACCGTCTTCACCGACACCCTCAACTCGGATCTTGAGCGGCTGTGGCGCATCAACCAGACCCTGGATCTCATTCCGGAGCGGGAGCGCAACCGTTTGAAATTGAAGCGGGTGGAGACCTGCGTGCTAAAGCCGAGCGAGGATCTCGACATCATGGCGCTGAACTATTTGCGCAAGCTGCCGGTGCACCTGCGCCGCCTGCTGCGGGTGCTGGGGGTCACGGGGGATGAGACCAGCAGCCTGGCCAGTTTCCTGATGTTCTACCCCGGCTATTGCCAGCAGCTGATCAAGCTGGGCTACCGGGACACCCTCAACGAGCGCCAACGGGTCGAACAGTTTCTGGGCATAGAGCAGATGGCGCGGGAGGAGGCATGAGCCGCAGCCAACCCGGGGGACAGCCGAGCTAACGCCCCTCCAGCAGCCGCTGCTCGGCCTGCTCCATCGCCACCGCATTGCCAAACAGCACCAGCCGATCCCCCGCCGCCAGCGTCAGCTCGGGTCTGGGCTCCAGGCTCTGCTCGCCGCGCTGCACCTCCTTGATCCGCACCTCCTCCAGTGCCAGCGCCTGCACAGTGCGCCCTACAGCCCAAGCCTGATCGTGCAGCAACACGGGATGCAGTCGCTCGAGCAGCTGGTCCGTCTCCAGATTGCCGGCGCTCTGATCCCCCCAGTAGAAGCCGTGCAGGAAGCGATACTGGCTGCTGCGCTCGTGCTCCATGCGCCGGATCACCCGGCCTATGGGGACGTTGCAGTTGAGCAGCAGATGCGAGACCAGCATCAGGGCCCCCTCCTGGGATTCGGGGATCACCTCGTGGGCCCCCGCCTGCTTGAAGGCCTCCAGAAAGCTGTCATCCCGGGTGCGCACCAGCACCCTGACATCCACCGCCAACTCCCTGATCAGCGCCAGCATGGCCTCGACCCGCTTGCGATCGTCGAAGGTGATTATCACCAGCCGGGCCCGCAACAGGCCGGCGGCCAGCAGGATATCGCGCCGGCTCGCATCGCCAAACGCCACCTGCTCCCCCGCCGACTTGGCCTCGCTCACCCGCTCGGGATCGAGATCCAGCGCGAGGAAGGGGATGTCCTCCAGCTTGAGGAAGCGGGCGCAGGTCTGCCCGGCCCGGCCGAAACCGGCGATGATGACGTGTTGATGCTTGCTGAGGCCGGACTGCGCCACCTCGGAGCGGGAGAGCAGGGTCGAGTCGATGAGCGAGCGGGCCAGACCCTGGGCCCGCTGCACCAGCCAGGGGGTCATGGCAATGGAGGTCACCCCTATGCCGATGAGCAGGGAGATCAGCTGATGGTCGAGCAGGCCGTGGTGATTGGCCAGCGCCAGCAGCACGAAGCCAAACT
The DNA here is from genome assembly GCF_963899305.1 of Aeromonas sp. MR19. Classification (NCBI taxonomy): domain Bacteria; kingdom Pseudomonadati; phylum Pseudomonadota; class Gammaproteobacteria; order Aeromonadales; family Aeromonadaceae; genus Aeromonas; species Aeromonas sp. MR19. The sequence goes on along the minus strand of NZ_CAWQWZ010000050.1, from coordinate 142,691 downwards.
CGCCGACCTGGCTCAGCATGATCCCCGTCGCCATTGCATCGCGCTTGCGCTCCCCCATCAGGCGTCCGGCCAGCAGCACCAGCAGGGATTTGATCAAGATGAGGCCGAGCACGCTGAGGATCACCTGCCACCAGGCCCGTGCCACCAGTTGCCAGTCCATGGTCATGCCGATGGTGATGAAGAAGAGCCCCATCAACACGTCCCGAAACGGCCGTATGTCCACCTCCAGCTGGTGGCGATAGTGGGATTCGCCCAGCATCATGCCCGCCAGAAACGCCCCCAGCGCCATGGAGAGCCCCATCCACTGGGTCAGCGAGGCGGCCAGCAGCGCCACCAGCAGGGCGCTCAGCACGAACAGCTCGTCGGAGCGGGCCCGCGCCACCTCGTGAAACAGCAGCGGCAGCAGCCACTTGCCCACCGCCAGCAGGCTGAACAGGGCGAACAGCCCCTTGAGGGTGGCCCAGGCGATCTCCGCCAGCAGGGCGCCGCCCTGGATCTCGGGCCTCGCCAGTATGGGGATCATCACCAAGAGTGGCACCACCGCCAGATCCTGAAACAGCAGCACGCTCACCCCGAGCTGGGCCCGGCGGGTGTGCAGCTGTTTTTGCTCCCCCAGCTGCTTGATCACCACTGCGGTGGAGGAGAGCGCCAGGGTGCCCGCGACCACCAGCGCCTGCGGCAGGCTCAGCCCCCACCACCATGCGAGCCAGAAGAACAGCGAGGAGGTGAACAACACCTGCAAACCGCCCACCCCCAGCACCAGCATCCGCATGGCGATCAGCCGCGGCAGCGAGAACTCCAGCCCGAGCGAGAACATCAAAAAGACGATGCCGAGCTCGGCTATGGTCTGCATGATCGCCTGCCCCGTGATCACGGCGGCGCCATAGGGGCCGAGCACTACCCCGGCGAGCAGGTAGGCGAGGATCACCGGCTGGCCGAGGCGCCGGAAAATCGCCACCAGCAAGACGGCGGCAAACAGCAGGATCAAGACATCTGTATACAATTTTCCCTCCCTTTTTATCCACTTAAGCCTAGCCAGCCGCCCTTGTTCACATCGAACATATTTTGGGCACAAGGATTGCAAGGAAGTGGCAGGAAGTAGGATGTATGAGGGCTGTACCGTGGAAAACGCATCGTCATTGAATGGCTTGGGGCATGGCATAGAGCAGTGGGTTCGCCAGATGGAGCGGCTCACGCCGCTGGCCAGCCAGGATCGCAACCAGCTGCTCGAGCTCTTGCTGGTACAGACGGATCTCGACAGCCTGCTGGCAACCTTTGCCGATCGTGCGGCAAGAATTGTCCGAATACACAGCCTCTACTTCGATCACGCCCAGCCACTTCGGCTGATCCAGCAACCGCCCCAGGCCAGCCTGACGCTGCACAGCTACCCGTTCGAACTGCGCGGCCAGCATGGCCAGCTGTTCGGCCAGCTGCACTACACCCTGGAACACACCCTGAGCGGCAGCCAGCAGCGGATCCTGCAGCAGTACCATCAACTGCTCTGCATGCCCCTGCCCCTCTATCTGCGGCTGGCGCAACTGGAGCAACAGGTGCGACTCGATCACCTGACCGGGCTCGGCAACCGCTCCTACTTCGATGAGGCCATAGGCCGCGCGGTGGAGCAGCACAGCCGGGAGTCTCACGGCCTGGTGCTGGTACTGCTGGATCTGGACCACTTCAAGCAGATCAACGACACCTGGGGCCACCCGATCGGCGATCTGGTGCTGAGCCGCTTCGCCCAATTGCTCAAGAGCTGCATCCGCAGCACGGATCAGGCGTTTCGCCTCGGTGGTGACGAATTTGCGCTGCTGCTGCAACCCGCCGAGCCCGAGGCCTGGCGCCCCGTCTGGCTGCGGCTGCAGCACATGCTGATGACCCACAAGGAGCTCAGCACCTTCTCGGTCGGCTGCAGCCTGGGGGCCGCCAGCTGGCAGTCCGGGGTGGCGGTCCACAGCCTGTACGAGGCGGCGGACGCTCACCTCTACGCCCGCAAAAAAGCGGGCAAGGCCGGCCTGCTGGATTGAAGCCGTCAGAGGACGAGTGCAAAAAAGCCGGCAATGCCGGCTTTTTTGTCTTGATGGCGAACCCGATTCACTCAGGGATCCAGCTGTCCGCCGCTGGCAGCCAGTGCCACTCCAGACCGGCGGCTCGCGTCATGAATCCGTCACAGATAAAGAGTCCGGCCACCGCCGCCACCTGCTCGCCGTAATAGAGGATGGGGATGCGCCCCCGCTGCCAGGAGGGCACCCCATACTCTTGCAGCAACTTCTTGAAGCGCCGACTGCCGCTGCGCCCCACGGGTTTGAGCATGACCCCGGGCGTCACCTGAAAACGCACCGACATTGGCTCCCGCGCGGTGGGCAGCCTCAACCCCTCACCGCCTTGGCGCAGCGCTAGCTGCACCTGTCCCAGCCCGTCCGGCAAGGCGACCGACTCGCCAACCGCCACCATCAGCTGCTCGTGACAGGGCGCCAGCCCAGGCTTGACCAGATGGAGCCGGCCCTGAAAGCGGCGACAATCCAGACTCTTCAAGCTGAACTGCGGATTGGCGTCTTCTCGCGCCAGCGCCACCTCCTGCCACAGCAGAGCCAGCTGATCCCGGGAGGGCATCTCGCCCCCCAGCCGACGGATCCAGTAGCGCAGCAGGTTGTTGCGCCGGGTCGCCGAGAGCCCGTGCAACGGCTCGATATTCAGGGCACTCCCTTCACCGGCCAGCCGCCAGTCCGCTTCGGCCAGCTCGGTCAGCAGCGTCTCCTGCTCGGCGCACAGCGCCATGCTGCGGGCGGCGGTGCGGGCCATGGCGGGCCAGCGCGCCTTGAGCTGCGGGATAAGCGTCTGGCGCAGGAAGTTGCGGTCATAGCTCACATCCTGATTGCTCTCATCCTCCACCCAGCCGTAAGGAAGCGATTGGGCCACCTCGGCCAACTCGGCCCGGCTGATCTCAAGCAAGGGGCGCAGCAGCAGGCCGGCCGCAAACGGCTGACTCGGCAGTATGCCCGCCAGGCCGCGCACGCCGGCGCCACGCTTGAGGGCCAGCAGCAGTGTCTCCAGCTGATCGTCCTGATGATGGGCGGTGAGCAGCCACTCCCCGGCCCCCAGGCTGGCGGCCAGCCGCTGATAGCGGGCCTCCCTGGCCTGGGCCTCCAGGCTCTCGCCATTGCCACGCACCAGTTGTACCCGCTCGACCATGAGCGGCACCGCCAGTTGCTGACACACGGCTTCACAATGGGTTACCCAGGCATCGGCGTGAGGGCTCAGGCCGTGATGCACGTGCAGGGCGCGCAGCACCAGCCCCTGCTCGCGGACAAACTGCGCCGCCAGCACCAGCAATACGGTGGAATCGAGCCCGCCACTGAAGGCAACCAACAGGCCCCGGGAACCTTCCGGCGCTGGCAGGGTCTGACAAAAACGAGAATAAATACGAGAAATCATAGGCTTCCCCAAAACGACCAGGCCGATCTTAGCAGAGTCGGGCTTATCAAGCTGCAACCCGACTGTTAGAGTGAAGAACTGCCCTGTTTGGGCCAGGAAGCTGAATAACCCGAATTGGAATCCAACAAGATGAACAATAAAAAAAGCATGCTGGCCGGCCTCATCGGACTGGCCCTGCTGGCCGGTTGTAGTCAGGCGTCGGACACAGCAGACAAACACTCCGGCCTCGCGCTGGCCAACATGGACACCCGGGTCAAACCCGGTGACGACTTCTTCCGCTACGTGAACGGCCACTGGCTGGCCACCGCCAAGATCCCGGACGACAGGCCCGCCGACGGTGCCTTTTACCTGCTGCGGGACAAGTCACTGGCGGACGTGCGGGTGCTGGTCGAGGGGCTCGACGGCAAGGCGGCGGCAGGCACCCCGGCCCAGCAGATCCACGATCTCTACCAGAGCTATCTGGATCAGGGCAGCCGGGATGCCAAGGGCACCACGCCGCTGTTGCCCCTGCTGAGCGAGATCGATCAGATCCGCGATCGGAGCGGGCTGGCCCGGGCCTTTGCCCAGAGCGGTCGCACTGGCGGTGGCGCCCCGTTCGGCTTCTGGATCGACGCCGATGCCAAGGCGCCGGACAGCTATGCGGTCTACCTCTATCAATCCGGGCTCAGCCTGCCGGATCGGGATTACTACCTCAAAACCGACCCCAACAGCCAGGCGCTGCGGCAGAAATACGAGCAGCACATCGCCGGCATGCTGACCCGTTTCGGTGAGGCGGATGCCAAGGCCAAGGCCCAGCGCATCCTGGCCCTTGAGACCAAACTCGCCCAGATCCAGTGGGACAACGTGGCCCTGCGGGATCGGGAGAAGAACTACAACAAGGCGCCCCAGAGCGAGCTCAAGCGCCTCGCTCCGCATATCGACTGGGATGGCTACCTGGATCAGGCCGGCCTCGCCGGTCAGAGCAGCCTGGTCATAGGCCAGCCGAGTTATCTCGCCGCCCTCGATGGCCTGATGCAGCAGACCCCGATCGGCGACTGGCAAGCCTACCTCAAGTGGCAGCTCATCACGGATTACGCCCCCTATCTCGACAGCCAGACCGACGCCCAGAACTTCGCCTTCTTTGGCACCACCCTGAGCGGCACACCCAAGCAACGCGCCCCCTGGGAGCGCGCCCTCGGCGTGCTGGACGATCACCTGGGCGAGGCAGTAGGCCAGCTCTACGTGGAGCGCTACTTCCCGCCCCAGGCCAAGGCCCGCATGGAGCAGCTGGTGGAGAACCTGCGCACCGCCTACGGCCAGAGCATTCAGGAGCTGGACTGGATGTCGCCGGCCACCAAGACCCAGGCACTGGAGAAGCTGGCCAAGTTCAGGCCCAAGATCGGCTACCCGGACAAGTGGAAGGATTACAGCGCCATCGAGATCCGCCAGGGCGATCTGCTGGGCAACCTGCAGCGGGCTCACGCCTTCGAGTATGCCGACAACCTGGCACGCCTCGGCAAGCCGGTAGACAGAGACGAGTGGCACATGTCGCCGCAGACGGTGAACGCCTACTACAACCCGAGCAACAACGAGATCGTCTTCCCGGCCGCCATACTGCAGCCCCCCTTCTTCGACCTGACGGCGGATGATGCGGTCAACTACGGCGCCATCGGCGGAGTGATCGGCCACGAGATGGGCCACGGTTTCGATGATCAGGGAGCCAAGTCCGACGGCGACGGCCTGATGCGCGATTGGTGGACGCCGCAGGATCTCAAGGAGTTCCGCTTCCGTACCAGCCGGCTGGTGGCCCAGTACAACCGCTTCGAGCCCATCAATGGCCAGTTTGTCAACGGCCAGTTCACCCTGGGGGAGAACATAGGCGATCTGGGTGGCCTCACCATAGCCCACAAGGCCTACGAGCTGTCGCTCAAGGGCGAGGAAGCCCCCGTGCTGGACGGCTTCACCGGCGAGCAGCGCTTCTTCCTCGGCTGGGCCCAGGTGTGGAAGGGCATGTATCGCCCCGAGCTGATGCAGATGCTGCTCGCCTCGGATCCCCACTCTCCGCCCGAGTACAGGGTCAACGGCGTGGTGCCTAACATCCCCGCCTTCTACGAGGCGTTCAACATACAGCCGGGTGACAAGCTCTATCTGGCCCCGGCCAAACGGGTCAAGATCTGGTAATGACCGCCTCCGGCGAGGAAGAGAAAGAGAGCCGGGCAGAGGCATGCCCCGAACCCGGCCCACACATTCACATCCGTGACGGGCAGGCGTGCCACCCGTCACCGCAGCAACAAGGGTCACAACGATGAAAGCCTTATTCATGACACTCGGCCTGCTCACCCTGCCACTGACTGGCCAGGCGGCGGAGGGATTCTTCAAACAGCTGACGCTGCCCTCCGGCCAGGTGATCACCGTCAGCGAGGGACGGGGTGAACCCGCCTCCATCGGCAGCTACGACGTGCGCCTCTACTCAGGTGCCAACCCCCAGTTCCCCCTCGATCAGTTCATCGACGGCAAGGTGCTGGCGCGCGATGGCACCATCAAGGAGCTCAAACTGCAGGATCTCAACGGTGACAAGCAGCCCGAGCTCATCGTCATCGTGGAGAGCGCCGGCAGCGGCAGCTACCTGAGCGCCGACGCCTTCACCATACATCCGCAAGAGGGGCTCGACAGCTTCAACCACGTGGAAGAGCTGGCTCCCACGGAAGATGTGATCCAGGCGCTCAAGACCCCCCGCGATTAATTAATCACACGCCATGAGGCAGCCCCGCAATGCGGGGCTGCTGCCTTGTCGGTGACAGACGCTGACGCCCTTTCCCGCCTCCTTGCCGCCCGGCTAGGGGCCTGCGCCCCGATGGACGGCTATTTTTTCTGCGTTTATAATCGCCCCACCTTGCCATTGCGAAAAATAAGGAGGTAAAAAATGGTTATCCAAGCGTGTCCGATGTTCTCGGCCCGCCTGTTCGGCACATTCGCGTGCTCTTGCCTGCATACCATCGCGCTGCGATAGCGGGTTCGAGCAAAGCCGACTCCCTTCCAAACCGAGACCTTTCTCGACTCTGCCGTTGTCGCCAGCGCTCCTGATGACAGGGATCTTCGATCCCGCCATTTAAGAGAGCAAGAGCATGACAACCCTGATGAGTACCCATTCCCTGCAAATGAGTGCGGGGCACCTTCCATTATTTGACAACCTGGACCTCAGCATCCGCAGCGGTGATCGCATTGGCCTCATAGGCGCCAATGGCTGTGGCAAGAGCACGCTGCTCGCCCTGCTGGCCGGTCAGCGCCAGCCCCATGACGGCCGCATACACAAGGCCACCCCCTGCCGCTGTGAATTCGTGGCCCAGCACCTGCCCGCGCAACTGCAAGCGCTCAGCACCCGCGCCGTGCTGCTCGATGCGCTGGCCAACGAGGCTGACCAGGCCTGGCAGGTGGACAAGATGCTGACCGAGCTGCAACTGGCCGAGCAGGCCGACCTCCCGGTCAGCGCGCTGAGCGGCGGCCAGCACACCCGTTTGCAGATAGGCCGCGCCCTGCTGCACCAGCCAAACCTGCTGCTGCTGGACGAACCCAGCAACCACCTGGATCTGCCCGCCCTGCTCTGGCTGGAACGCTTCCTGCTGGCGTGGCGTGGCGCCTTCGTGCTGGTCTCCCACGATGGTCGCCTGCTCGATCGGGTGACCCGCGAGACGCTGATCCTGCGGGATAGGCGGCTTCATCGCTTCGCCCTGCCCTGCAGTCAGGCCAGGGCGGCCCTGGCCGAAGAGGACGAGCAAACCCGCCTGCGCCGGGCCGACGAGCAAAAAGAGATCGACCGCCTGAGCGCCAGCAGCAAGCGCCTCGCCATCTGGGGGCGGGAGCATGACAACGAGAAGCTGGTGCGCCAGGCCAAGTCCATGGAGAAACGGGTGGCCAGGCTGCAGGAGGAGCAGAGCGTGGTCGGGGTGGACGCGCCCTGGCGCCTCGAGCTGCACGGGCAGGCACTGCCCGCCGATGCCCTGCTGCGACTCGACGCCCTCGACGTGCGCCCCGCCCCCGGCCTGCCGCCGCTGCTGCGGGCCGAGGATCTCTGGCTGCGCGCCGGCGACAGGGTCGCCCTGCTCGGCGCCAACGGCACGGGCAAGTCCTCCCTGCTGCGCCAGTGCTGGGGCGAGGTGTGCGACCAACGACCGGCTGAGGGCTGGTATCGCCACCCTGGCGCCAGCATCGCCTACTACGATCAGTCCCTGCAGCAACTGGACGACGCCGCCACCCTGACCGATGCCCTCTATCCGCTGGCACCTTTGCCGGAGGTAACGCTGCGCCAGGCGCTGATCCGCGCGGGCTTCCCCTACTCCCGCCACGGCCAGCGCGTCGCGACCCTGAGCGGGGGCGAGCGGGCCAGACTGTTGTTTCTCGCCCTGTCGCTGGCGAGTCACCATCTGCTCTGGCTCGATGAACCCACCAACCATCTGGATCTGGCAGGAAAGGAGGAGCTGGCCGAGGCACTGACCGGCTTTGCCGGCGGCGTGCTGCTTGTCTCCCACGACCGGGATCTGATCGAGCGCAGCTGCAACCGCTTCTGGGTGATCAGGCAGGGCCGGATCCACGAGGCCCACAGCGCCGAGCGGGCCTATGCCGAACTGCTCGGCGATGCGCCCGATCGGCCCGCCGCCGACGCCCAGGCCAATGACGCCAGGGGGGAAGATCCCATGCCGGAGCACGATGACGAGGCTCAACTGGCGCGCTGGTACGAGCTGGATGCCCTGCTTGCCGCCGATCTCGCCCGCAAGCCCAAGCATCAAACCCCGCGCCTGCAACAGGGCTGGCGCGATGAGCTGGGCAGGCTTGCCGACTTGCTGGGTCTTTCCGAACCCTGAGACAAGCAGCGATCCGCGCTTTTATTCCGCCTTTGCACTCAACTCACGCGGCCGGCCACGGCTGGCCGCAAGGAGCACATTATGCCTTCACCACGACAACCCGGGATCAGGCTCGACCCTGTCACGGATGCCGACTTGCCTCACATCTACCGCGGTCTGTCGGATCCCAAGGTCATCGCCTGCTACGGCATCAGCTATGACACCATGGAGGCGTGCCAGGCCCAGATGCGCTGGTACGCCGAGATAGCGCAGTGCCAGAGCGGGGCCTGGTTCCTGATCCGCTGCCAGCAAACCGGCGATCCCTTGGGGGCCATCGGCTACAACGATGCCGACCCGCAGCACAAACGGGCCGAGCTCGGCTACTGGCTCTATCCCGAGTACTGGGGCCAGGGGATCATGCAGGCGGCATTGCGGCAGTTTCTGGCCCTCGTCTACCGCACCACAGAGCTGCACCGCTTGCTGGCGGTGGTAGAGGAGCCAAACCTCCCCTCCGCTCGCCTGCTCGAGCGGGCCGGCTTTCGCTACGAGGGGACGGCTCGGGAATGCGAGTGGAAGGGGGAGCAGTTTATCTCCCTGCAGCACTACGCCCTGCTGCGCAGCGACCTGCCAGACCCTTGAGCACAACCGCATCTGATAGCCAGCAAAAAGCCCCGCACTGCGGGGCTTTTTATCGGGTCGGTTACTTGATGGCGCAGATGTTGTCGGTGGCCAGAGTGCAGCGACGTCTGCGCCGCCACAACGAGAAGCAGCCATACCCCAGAGTGAGCAGCACCGCATAGAGCACCTGGGAGGCGAGCGCCACCAGCACGGCGAGGCAGAGCAGCACGCTCAAGGCCGCCAGCCCCTTGCCCATGCCGCCGAGCAGGCGCCAGCCCGCCGCCATGCAGAGCAGATAGACCAGCACGAAGTTGCCGTTGGCGTAGCGGATCAGCTCATCGAGCGGCAGTCGCAGCCAGAGGATCAAGGTGATGGAGACGAGGCAGATGGCGAGCACCCAGCACAGGGCATTGAGCGGCGCCCCCCGGGCCGAGAGGCGAGAGAGGGAGACCGGCAGTTTGCCCTCCCGCGCCATGCTCCAGATGAGGCGCGCGAAACCCTGCAGGTAGATGTTGATGCTGGCAAAGCAGGAGAGGTAGCCCAAAATGGCCACCAGCCACTTGGCGGTGGGGCCGAACAGCAGGGAGAGCAGGGCCGGGATGGCGGTGGCATTGGTCGCCTCGTCGCCATAGAGACCATATTTGAGCACCACCAGCGAGTGGACCCAGTAAATCAGCCCCGCCAGCAGCACGCCACCGAGCAGGGCCAGCGGATAGTCCCGCTGTGGCCGCTTGAACTCCTCCCCCATGTGGGCGAAGGCTTCCAGCCCCACGAAGCACCAGAACATCACCGCCAGCGCCGTGCCCATGGCAGGCCACTCAGCTGCCGTCGGTAGTGGCTGGGCCGCGTCGCGCCAGCTGAGATCCCCCTTGAACCAGATGAGCAGGGTCAGCCCCAATATGGCCAGGGCAATCAACAACTGCAGGTTGCCGGAAGAGCGCGCTCCCCGCAGCCCGAGCAGAAACACCCCGAGCAGGGTCAGCAGCTGGATGGCCCACAGGGTCCACTCCCCCAGATCGAACAGCGCGTGCCAGAAGCCGGCGGCTATAGTGAGGGCGGCGGGCAAGCCCACCGGCAGCACAGCCAGGAACAGGAAGGCGGAGAAACGCTCGGCGCCGTTGCCAAAGGCGAGCCCGATGAGGTGCGGTGCCCCGCCCGCATGGGGATAACGGCGGCCGAGCCGGGCGAAGGTGAAGGCGATGGGCAGCACCAGCACGATTAGCAACACCCAGGCCCAGAGCGAGGCTCCCCCCGCCAGCGACGCCGCGGTCGCCGGCACCACGAAGATACCGGTCCCCAGCAGTGAGGTGGCGAGCAGCCCCATTCCCTGCCAGAGCCCCAGCTCTTTTTTCAACGCAGACATATCCTTTTGTCCTGACTGGAAAAACACCCCGCCATGTTAGGCCGCAGTTCCTTGCTTGTTAAGGGCTATCCGTTGCTCAAACAAAAAAAGCCGCCTCTTGCGAGGCGGCTTCTTCTTTCAACAGACTAACCGGAGTTATCAGGCAATCAGCTTGTAGATGATGCCGGACATGGCGATCAGGCCAATCAGGGTCACGAAGCCGTTGCTGATGTTGCCAGCGTATTTGCGCATGGCAGGTACCTTGGTGATGGCGTACATCGGCATCAGGAACAGCAGCATGGCGATGATGGGGCCGCCCAAATCTTCGATCATGCCGAGGATGCTCGGGTTGATGGTGGCAATCGCCCAGGTGGTCAGGATCATGAAGACCGCGGTCACCTTGTTCAGCTGCTTGGCATCAACCTTCTTGCCTTTTTCACGCAGCGCCTTGGCCATCAGACCGTTCATGCCTTCCTGTGCACCCAAGTAGTGACCCAGGAAGGACTTGCTGATGGCGACCATGGCGATCAGCGGAGCCGCAGTGGCGATGAAGGCGTTGTCGAAGTGGTTGGCCAGGTAGGACAGAATGGTGATGTTCTGTTCTTTGGCGGCAGCCAGGTCAGCCGGGGAGAGGCTCAGTACGCAGCTGAACACGAAGAACATGACGGTCATGACCATCATGACGTGGGCACCCAGCAGTATGTTGCCGCACTTCTTCTCGGCGCCTTCACCGTAACGACCCTTGTTGTCCACCGCGAAGGAGGAGATGATCGGGGAGTGGTTGAAGGAGAACACCATTACCGGAATTGCCAGCCACAGGGTCTTGATGAAGTCACCGTTGAAGGCGTCAGACAGTGCCGGCGCTTCTGTGATGATGGCACCGTTCCAATGCGGGATCAGGTAGAGCGCCAGGCCCATCAGGGTCAGCACGAACGGGAACACCAGCACGCTCATCGCCTTGACGATGAACTGGCCGCCGAGGCGAACGATCGCCATCAGACCCAGGATCAGCGCCAGCGACAGGATGGCACGGGGAGGTGCAGTCATGCCCAGCTGGTGAACCATCAGGCTCTCGACCGTGTTGGTGATGGCAACCGAGTACATCAGCAGGATCGGGTAGATGGCAAAGAAGTAGAGCAGGGTGATGAACTTGCCTGCGGTCTTGCCGAAGTGCTCTTCCACGACTTCGGTGATGTCACCGTCGCGGGTGGAGCCGGACAGCACGAAGCGGGTCAGGCCGCGGTGTGCGAAGAAGGTCAACGGCAGGGCCAGGATGGCCATGGCCAGCAGCGGCCACAGTCCACCTACACCGGCGTTGATCGGCAGGAAGAGGACGCCGGCACCGATGGCGGTACCGTACAGGCCCAGCATCCAGACCAGGTCGGCCTTGTTGATGCCACGGGAAGACGCGTTACTGGCTAAGCTGCCTTCAACTGCAATGTTCATGTCAGACATAGGGGTGTTCCTGTCATCAAGGAAAATAGAAAAAATCTAGTCAACCGGGCGCAATGCCCCGTTCCATCTCCCTGGAACTCCTGCAGTCCATCCCTGTTATTCTCATCCCACCGACTCGGCAACTTGCTCGCCACTCCATGTGGCAACCAAACTGCAACAAACAGGTCTGTGGGTCATCAGCCCGAGGGCCGCAAGCACGTCAACCGTTACAACTCATTAACGCACCTTTGTTCTGATGAGCTGACTCTAATTAAATCCCCTTACCGAGCACAGTGTTTTTTTGAATTAATCAACCAAAGTTTGACTGGAATCGCCTTTCTGGCGTCAGAGATCACGTTGCCAGCCCAATTTTGTGAACAACCATTAACAATTTCAGGTAGTTTCACCCGTATCTATATCCTTTGGGGTACAACAAACTGCTTACATTTGCCTGTTTGTTGCTCAAGTTGTGCGCCGCTGTGCCCTGTCGTACCCTGTTCATCAACATTTCCCCGTTGAATTAATATGGCCATCACCCGTACCGACCTCGCCGAACTGGCAGTATTTGCCGCCGTCGCCCGTCACCAGAGTTTCAGCAAGGCCGCCCTCGAGCTCGGGGTGTCGGCTTCCGCACTGAGCCACAGCCTGAAAGGGTTGGAGACCCGTATGGGTGTCAGATTGCTCAATCGCAGCACCCGCGCCGTGGTGCCGACCGATGCGGGCCAGCGCCTGCTCGAACAGTTGCTGCCCACCCTGAACCACCTGCAGAGCGCCCTCGACGAACTGGCGCACCACAGCGACGAGCCGGTGGGACGGCTGAAGATCAGTGCGCCACGGGGCGCCATCGACGAGCTGCTGGCCCCGGTGTTGATCGACTACATGGTGCGCTACCCGCGCATGCAGGTGGAGGTGGTGGAGCAGGAGCTGATGCCGCGCCTCATCGAGGATGGCTATGACGCAGCCCTCTTTTATGGCGATCTGCTGCCCAAGGAGATGATAGGTGTGCCGCTCGGGCCGCCCCAGCGCTATCTGGTGGTGGCAGCCCCCGCCTATCTGGCCAGGCACGGCACCCCGCAACACCCTCGCGAATTGTCGCGCCATGCCTGCATAGGTTACCGGTTGACCCCTTCTCACCACTACCGCTGGGCGTTTGCCGGGGAAGAGGGTTCCATGCTGGAGATAGAGGTGACCGGGCCCCTCACCACCAGCACGCCGGCACTCTATCTGGGAGCGGCAGAGGCGGGGCTGGGATTGGCGTATTGCCTGGAGGAGGAGGTGAGCAAGCAGCTGGCACAGGGAACACTGGTGAGCGTGCTGGAGCAGTGGTGCCCCACCTTCGTGGGATTTTCACTCTTTTATCCCAGCCGGCACCAGCTGGGCAGCGGCCTGCGCGCCCTGATAGACATGCTCAAGGCACACTATCAAACTCGATGATTACTGAGCGTGACTCAGCAATTCATCAAATGGAAACCGGATTATCAACAAAAAGATATTAATCTAGACTGTCTGCTCGATAATCGAACTCCCCAAGAGAACAGATATGTCTGCTTACTTCATGTTGCGCCAACGGGCGATGACTCGCCGTTTCTGGGGCTATGCCCTCCCCTCCATCATGGCCATGCTGGTCTCCGGTGCCTACTACCTAGTCGATGGCATCTTCGTCGGCCACTACGTGGGCGCCGCCGGCCTCGCCGGCATCAACCTGGTCTATCCCGTCATCATGGTGCTGATCGGGCTCGCCGCCATGATCAGCATGGGGGCGGCCACCGCCATCTCCCTGCATCAGGGGGCAAAGAATATCCGGCTGGCCCGACAGGCGCTGGTCAATGCGTTCTGGCTGCTCGGACTGCTCGGGGCCCTTGCGCCCTTGCTGCTTTACTACTGGCACATCGACATACTGCTGGCATTGGGGATTGAGCAAGGCACAGAGACCTGGAAACAGGCCAGTGACTACCTCACCTGGATCGGCGGCGGCACTCTGCTGCTGGCCTGCAACCTGGCGGTACCCTACCTGCTGCGCAACGATGGCAAGCCAAGGCTGGCCATGATCCTGGTCAGCAGTGGCGCCATCCTCAACATAGTACTCAACTACCTCATGGTCGGCCGGCTGGGGCTGGGGCTGGTGGGCTCGGCCCAGGCGACGCTCATCACCGAGGGGATCGTCAGCCTGCTGGGCCTGGGTTATTTCTTTACCAGTCATGCCAAACTGCGCCTATCATGGCGCCACATGGTGCCCAGTTTTCCGGCCATGCCCAACCTGCTGTTCACCGGTCTGCCGAGCCTGATCGCCCAGTTCAATCTGGGGCTGCTGCTGCTGCTGCACAACAGCCAGCTGATGGCGTATGGCGCAATCAAGGATCTGGCCGGCTTCACCGTGGCTGGTTACACCGAGGCCGTGTTCATCGTGATCCTGCAGGGTCTGGCCTTCGGCATCCAGCCACTCATCAGCCAGGCGACAGGGGCCAAACGCCATCGGGATCTGAAATTCCTGATGGAGATGGGGCTCAAGATCACGCTCATCTATGGCATGGCGGTCTGGCTGCTGATCCAGCTGCTGCCGCGCCAGGTGGCCATGCTCTACATCGGCAATCAGGATGCCGAGCTGCTTGCCGCGGCCGTCAGCAGCCTGACCCTCAACCTCGGCGCCATTCCGCTGGAGGGGATCATCATGTTCGGCATAGTGTTGCTGCAATCCATGGCCCGCACCAAGCAGGCGCTGATCATCTCGGCGGCCAAGACACTGCTGCTGCTGCCGCTCATCTTCCTGCTGCCGCTCTGGTGGGGCCGCGAGGGGGTGCTGATGGCCCAGCCCACCACAGTCTTGCTGCTGACCCTGCCGCTGTGCTGGCTGCTGTGGCGGGAGTGGCGTCGTCTCAAGCTGGCGTGCACACCCCAGCGTCCGCACCACGCCAAGCCGATCGGCGCCCGTCAGGGAGTCCAGCTGGCCCGCCGCGCCGGCTAGCCATTACGCAGACTCAAAGCCGGGTGGCGCGGGTGCGCACCCCGGGCTCTGCCATCGCCTGCTGGGCTGCCACCAGTTGCAGCTCGTAGGCGCCCGCCAGCCAGGTCTGGGCCAGCACCGCATCCACGCTGGCGTTGGTGCGCTCAAACGCCAGCACGGGATCATGTCCCGCCAGCAGATTGGCCAGCATGGTGGCACTGAGCAGATCCCCCACCCCTATGGGCTGGCGATGAAATGCATAGAGCGGGCGCGAGATGTGAAACGCGCCCGCATCGCACACCAGCACCATCTCGAACCTGTCCAGGCTTAACCCGGCCCGCCCCAGATACTTGACCATCACCAGCTTGATCCTCTGCTCGCGCAACTGCTGACAGGCCGCCAGCACCTCGGGCACATTGCTTATCTCGCGGCCGGTGAGCTGTTCCAGCTCCAGCAGATTGGGGGCCAGCATGTCGGCCTGGGGCAAGGCCCGGGTTTTAAAGAATTCGCTGACACCGGGTGCCACTATGCAACCCTTGTCGGGGTGACCCATCACGGGATCACAGAAATAGAGGGCGTTTGGATTGAGCGCCTTGAGGTGGGCCACCGCCGCCAGTATCTCCTCCCCCTGTTCGGCCGAGCCGAGATAGCCGCTCAAGAGCGCATCGCACTGCCCCAGCACGCCTATGTCGGCAAGCCCCGTCATCAGCTGGCGGATATGGCCGCCGGGCATCACCATCCCCTGCCAACCTTCGCTGTACTGGGTGTGGTTGGAGAACTGCACCGTATTGACGGGCCACACCTCCATGCCCATGCGGCGCATGGGAAATACGGCGGCACCGTTGCCGGCGCAGCCGAACACCACGTGGGATTGAATGGAGAGAATTCGCTTCATGATGGCGACTCACGCAAAAATGGATAAAAAACACAGGGAAAAACGGGCCTCTCGGCCCGTTGTTGTCACTCTCGATTAACGCAGCACCTTGACGGTGTAGCTGCCATCGGCCTGACGATAGAGGCCGTGGATATCGGTCTCGAAGCCCGGGTAGTGAGCCCCGATCTCGCACAGCATCTCGAGGAACTCGAGCACCGGCAGCGAATCGCTGGTCACCATCTCGCCTGGCAGTACCAGCGGTACTCCCGGCGGGTAGGGCAGTATCATGTTGGCGCTGATGCGGTCCACCATGTCACGCAACGGCACCTCTTCCAGATTGCCGGCCAGCTCCTGCTGCCAGGCGGCGTGCGGCGTCATCTTCATCTCAGGCAGCACGTCGAACGCCTTGAACATCAGCTCCGGCAGACGGTATTTGCAGGTCAGATCGTGGATGCTCTGGGCCAGCTCCTGGATGCGCATGCCTTCGTAGAAGCTCGGGTCTTCACGGTAGAGGCTCGGCAATATGCTCTTGATGGTCAGGTTCAGGTCATAGCCGCGCTTGAACTCGGTCAGGGCGCGCAGCAGCTGCATCGCCTTGGACTGATCGATGCCGATGGAGAACAGGAACAGCAGGTTGTAGGGGCCTGTCTTCTCCACCACTATGCCGCGCTCGTCCAGGAACTTGGAGACCAGGGAGGCAGGAATGCCGTTGTCCAGCAGCTTGCCATCACGACCCATGCCCGGGGTCAGCAGGGTGACCTTGATGGGGTCGAGGTACATGTGGTCATCGTCGATGCCGTTGAAACCGTGCCAGTCGTCTTTCGGATCCAGCTTCCAGCACTCGACTGTGTCTATGTTGTCAGGCTGCCATACGTCGAAGAACCAGCCTTCGCTCTGATCACGCAGACGCTTGATCTCTTTGCGGAAGGAGACGGCGCGATCGATGGAGTCCTTGATCAGCCGCTTGCCGGTGTTGCCCCGCATCATGGCGGCGGAGATCTCGGTGGACGCCACTATGCCGTACTGCGGCGAGGTGGAGGTGTGCATCATGAAGGCTTCGTTGAAGGTCTCCTCTTCCACGTCACCCTTGATGTGGATCATCGAGGCCTGGGAGAAGGCCGCCAGCAGCTTGTGGGTGGACTGGGTTTCGTAGAACACCTTGCCCGGCATGGCGTCGCCGCTCATGCCGCACTTGCCTTCGTAGATGGGGCTGAAATTGGTGTAAGGCACCCAGGCGCTGTCGAAGTGGATGTAAGGGGTGTCCAGCGCCTCCTTGATGAAGCCGGTGTTGTAGAGCAGGCCATCATAGGTGGAGTTGGTGATCACCGCATAACGGGGAGCCTGGGCACCCGGGGTGGCGGCAACCTTGGCGGCTATGGTCTCGCGGCTGAATTCGCTCTGCGGTATGCCACCCAGAATGCCGTAGGCGTTGCGGGTCGGACGGAAATAGAGCGGCGTCACGTCACTCATCATCATCAGGTGAGTCAGGGACTTGTGACAGTTGCGATCCACCAGCACTGTGCTGCCGGCCGGCGCGGAATACATGCCGACTATCTTGTTGGCGGTGGAGGTGCCGTTGGTGACTATATAGGAGCGATCGGCGTTGAAGGTGCGGGCGATATACTCCTCGGCTTCCTTGTGCGGACCCGAGTGATCCAGCAGGGAGCCCAGCTCCGGCATTGAGATGGAGACGTCCGCCTTGAAGGCGTTGGGGCCGTAGAAGTCATAGAAGATGCTGCCGGCCGGGCTCATCTGGAAGGCGGTACCGCCCATGTGACCCGGGGTACAGAAGGTGTATTTACCCTCTTCCACGTACTTGAACAGCGCCTTGGTGAAGGGCGGCAGTATGGCGTCCTGATACTCCTGAGTAGCCTGACCCATCTTGAGGGCGATGTCGTCCGCCATGCCGAGACGGTACTCGAAGAAGTGCACGTTCAGACGCAGGTCGGTCAGGTGAATGTCCAGGGTGGACTGGTCGTTGGCGAAGGCGAAGATCGGCAGCTTCTCGTTGCGATCGTGGATCTCCTTGCACAGGCCGAGGGAATATTTGTCCCAGTCGAAGATGGCGCCGCAGACGCGGGGGTTCTTCTCGATCAGCTTCAGCAGGTCGGCCACGTCGACCGGGTATACAACCTGAAAGCCTTTACGCTCGAGGGAGGCTTGCAGCTGGCGAATGGGTTCTTCTTTGAAGAACACGCCCAGGTGGTTGAGGATGGCAATGATATTCATCGTAATACTCCACACGTAGAGGGGCGCTCTCCATCAGGGATGGTGAGTGAAGAGCGCTCGGAAAAGGGAAACGGAATCAGTGGCTGGCTTGCTCTTTGAGCAGGGCGTCGTGTTGACGCAGGCCCTGTTTTTTGGCGTAGAACATCAGGATGATGAGCGACACCACGAAGGTGGCGGTGAGGTTGGAGCCCTGGGCGCCCATCAGGGCCACCAGACAGAAGACGCAGGCGACGCCGGAGAAGATCATGGTGCCTATGCTGCGGGAGGTCATGCCCTCGAAACGAATGAGGTTAATGCTGGAGTAGAAGTAAGGCAGCATGGTCAACAGCACAGCATCGGTAGTCAGCACGTTGAACAGGTCGGCGGCGTGAGCGGACTGGGAGGTGAAGGCGGTCAGGCCGATCATCAGCGCAGTCATCTTGAGGGAGCCGAGGATCAACCCCTTCTTGGCGACGCCGTTTTTGTCCAGCTCGCCGTAGATTTTCGGGAAGTTGCCATCGTGGGCGGCGCGCTTGCCCGCCTCGCCCACCAGCATCATCCAGGAGCCCAGCGAAGTGAAGCAGGCCAGGGCGGTGAAGGCGGAGACGAACGGCGCAGACCAGTTGCCGAAGATGGCGGAAGAGGCCATGGCAAAGGGGGCGCCGGAGGCTGCCACTTCACCGGCCGGGAACATGCCGCTGATCACCTGGGTGGAGAGTATGTAGATGACGCCGGCAATACCGGTCCCCAGCATGGTGGCGAGCGGCACGGTACGTTTCGGGTTCTTCACCATGCCGGAAGAGACGGCGGCGGATTCAACACCCACGAAGGACCAGAGGCAGATCAGCACGGCGCTGATGACCGCATGCAGGTCGCTGCCGCTGGTGGTGTTCCAGTTCTGGCTGTAGACGCTGGTATCAAAATGTCCCCAGCCCATCACGGCGGTACCGACCACAGGCAGCAGGATCAGCACCAGGCCCAGGGTACAGAGGCGGCTCACCCAGCTGCCGCCAAGCAGGTTGACGAAGGTGAAGATCCAGACCGCCGCTATGGTAGCCAGGGCTGCCGGGATCGGGTTGTTGAGGATGGGGAAGAAGACCGACAGGTAGGAGACGCCGGTAATGGCGATGGCCAGGTTGCCAATCCAGTTGGCATGGTAATAGAGCACACCGGTCTGGAAGCCGAACACAGGAGAGATCTCGCCGGCGTAAGCGATGGGGCCACCCTCTTGCGGATTCTTGGTAGCGAGGCGGGCAAACACGAAGGCAAGGCCCATGGCGCCAACCAGACAGATGGCCCAGCTGAATACAGAGATGGAACCTATAGTGGCCAGGGCCGAGGGCAGCAGCGCTATGCCGCTCCCCATCATGTTGCCGGCCACCACACCTGTACAGGCGATGAGGCCAATCTTCTTGCTCGTATCTAGGGACATAAGATCTCCGGGTCGATAAAAGGTCATCAAACACACGCTTGGCGGAGCGTCCCGCCAACGAATGGCCACAGACTAGGCCTCCGTGCCCCGGAAAACATAAAGACCCGCTAAGGGATAAAAACATGAGTGAACTTTTTTCGCCCCACGACATCAATCAATAAAAACCCATTAAAAACATAATGTTGAATATCAACCCACAAGCCACCTTGATAAATCCTTGATATCCAGCCCCCCGCTTGAGAAGTCCGTCAGGCCTCAGTCGATACACCTTGATATTTTTCATGATGCCCTTGAAGCCACGAGGTGCCCCATTCAACCCCCCTTTGCCCTGATCCCGTGGCCAGGCCATCGGTTGAAACCTCGCAATCCTCCCAGACCCGACTCGCCATGCAGAGCGGACGCCCCCGGCAATGGCCGCCCTTGACTGGGTAATCCGAAGGGAGGGCAAGCATCAGGACGGCACAGCCGCGAGCGGAGTGAAGAAGGGAGTGGGCCCTGAATCGGCCATCTGCGCAGGGCGACGGCAGAACCCTGAGGGGTAGACAAAGATGCCATGGCCCTGAGTCAGTGGCAGGGATAGGAATAGGGACATGAATAAAGAAAGCGGCTGACAGCCAGGTCACCCAAGGCTGGTCATTGCCGGGCTGCTGCACACCAGACGGCACATAAGCAACAGGCTGCCCCAAGGCAACCTGTCTGGCTGAGCGCAACCTCTGCGATCAGCGAAGCGGCATGTTGCCACGCCTCAGAACAGCTTCACCTTGCTCTGACCCAGCGCGTTGAACAGGGCGGGAGTCAGGGTTTCCATGTTGCTGTAAAAACCGAGTCGCTGGCAGAGCAGATAGGTCTGCTCGGTCGCCTCCATCAGGAAGGCCTGACTGTAGGCATCCCCCGCCGCCTCGGGGCGGCCATCCAGCTCAGCCAGCTTGCCGAGCAGTATGTGATAGAGCACTGAGCGGCCCCGGCTGGCTGCCTGCGCCAGCAGGCGATTCGCCTGCTGCTGCTGACCGTCCAGTATGGCCTGCAGGGTCAGCGCCTCCCATACCCGCGCCGGCAGCAGGCCGCCGTCCTGCACCAGACTGGCCAGATGGGTGCCTATCCCCTGCAACCGCTCACTCTCGGACTGACCGGCCAGGGTTGCCAGCGCCTCCCCCGCCAGATAGCGCTCCGCCAGCAGCAGCGGCTGATCCGGTTGGCTTGCGAGGGACTTGTCGAGCAGATCGATGCCGCGCTTGAGCGCCACCGTATCCTGGCTGTTGGTGTAGTAGTGCGCCTCCATCATGGCCATCAGGGCGGCATCGTCGGTGGGCCAGCCCATCCCGGGCAAGGCGTCCGGCTGATCGAGGGCGCGCAGCAGATCCTGGCTGCTCGCCTGCAGCACGGCATGGACGTTGTGGCGACTGAGCTGATACTGGTGGCTGAACAGCACACGGTTGGTGTTGATGTTGCGGTATTCCAGATCCAGATAGGTGCCGCCGGGCTGACGGGAAACCCGTACGCTCAGCTCCTTGCCGGGCAATATGCCCCCCATCAGGGTATTGGCGCCGTACTGCACCCGCAGCGGCGTGGCGGCCGCCACCTCTCCCATCAGGGCACGGGTGATGCCGTCGGCCAGGCGCACGTTCTCGTTGTCACCCTCCATGCCGGAGTGAAAGCGAAACACCAGCAGGTTTGGATCCAGCATCGAGTGCACCTGGGGACTGGTGTGCTGGTAGCTGAGCAGGCTGACGATGGTGACCAGGATGACGGCCACGAAGATGTCGAAACTGATCATCTTCCAGCGGCTGCGGCCGTCCTGGGCCCGGGTCGAGATGGCGCGGGTCAGGGGACCGGCCGGGAAGGGGGCCACACCACTGATCGCTTCCTCATCCTCGTCATCGGCAGGCGGGCTCAGGTCGGAGAGGGTCGAGTTGGCCGTCGGAGCTGACCGGGCATCCGCCATCACCACGGAAACCACCTGCAAAGGTTGCAATGGCCGTACCGGCGCCACCAGCTTGTAGCCACGCTTGGGCACTGTGATGATGTAGTCGGTTGCATCAAAGCGACCATCTTTGAGGATCTTGCGCAGCTCGAAGATGGACTGGGTGACCACCTGATCGGTCACTTCGGCCCCGTCCCACACCTCGTTGATCAGGGAGTCGCGAGCGAACACTGTGCCGGCATTGCTCGCCAGAAACCGCAACAGATTGACCAGCCTGGGCTCGAGGTAGACCTCGCGATCGGGGCGACACAGCATGTTGTCGTCAACGCTCAGGGTCCAGTCATGGATCTCAAAAACCGATTCGCTCATGATTCACTCGCTGCAGATGAAGACGATGCACGATGAGAGTGACGCAAGACCAGAGGCAGGCGGAACCGGGAAAACAGTGTCGCCGAAACAGTGAACATGCCTGAGGGTCAATCCAGTTTACGTCTGAAGGGCATCCTTGCGGGTATTCCAATCGGGCCGATCGGAAGCTGTCACTTTAAGCAAAACGGGAGCGGGATCCCACTTTTTTTGGCCACTAACCGCCGCTCAGTTGATCCGACACGGGGGTTTTCGGCAAACATCGTGCCAACTGGTATCCATATGAAGAGTATTTATCCCGGACCAAAAAAGAAGGCCCCCGCAATGCGGGGGCCTTCTGGCATGTCGGAATGAAGCCGGTGCTTAGCAGTAGCCGTAGCCCATCAGGCGCTGGTAGCGCTGCTCCAGCAGCTGATCGGTCTCGAGCGGACGCAAGGCGTTCAGATCCTGCTTGATGCGAGCCTTGAGGCCCTTGGCCATCTTCTCCACATCGCGGTGAGCGCCACCGAGCGGCTCCTCGACTATGTTGTCGATGAGTTTCAGCTCCTTCAGGCGCTGGGCCGTGATGCCCATGGCATCGGCCGCGACCGGCGCCTTGTCGGCGCTCTTCCACAGGATGGAAGCACACCCTTCCGGCGAGATGACGGAGTAGGTGGAGTACTGCAGCATGTTGACGCGATCCCCGACGCCTATGGCCAGGGCGCCGCCCGAGCCACCTTCACCGATGACGGTGCAGACCACCGGCACGGTCAGACCGGCCATGACCTTCAGGTTGCGGGCGATGGCCTCGGACTGGCCACGCTCCTCGGCACCTACGCCAGGGTAGGCACCCGGGGTGTCGATGAAGGTGATGATCGGCATCTTGAAGCGCTCGGCCATCTCCATCAGGCGCAGGGCCTTGCGGTACCCTTCCGGGCGCGGCATGCCGAAGTTGCGCTTGATCTTCTCCTTGGTCTCGCGACCCTTCTGGTGACCGATGATCATCACGGGCTCGCCGTCGAGACGGGCGATGCCGCCGACGATGGCCTTGTCATCCGCATAGGCGCGATCGCCAGCCAGCTCGTCGAAATCGGTGAAGATGTGCTCGATATAATCGAGGGTGTAAGGACGCTGAGGATGACGCGCCATCTGGGATACCTGCCAGGCCCCCAGATCGCCGAAGATCTTCTTGGTCAGCTCTTCGTTTTTCTTCTCCAGCCGGCGAATGTCTTCATTGAGATCGACAGCACTGTTGTGCTCACTCACATGACGGAGTTCATCAATCTGCGCCTGCAACTCGGCAATTGGCTGTTCAAAATCCAGAAAAAGACTCATAGGGCCTATAGATCCTCTAATCAAAAACCAATTCAACCCGCTCTCGTCCAAGCAGGACTCGCAAGTCATCTATCAGTTGATCGGTGGGCGTCACCCGCCACTCGGTACCGAGCGTCAATCGCACCCGGGAGCCGGGGCGACGATAGTTTACCTGAACCGGACAGACTCCGGCACGGGCGGGTTCCAAAATCTCGCACAAACGCGGGAAAAAGCGATCATCAATCCGCTGTTCATCGAGGGAGATGCGGATTGCCCTGGCAAAACGCTCCCTCGCATCGTTGATATCCAGTAATTCACGGGCCGACATTTTAAGGCCACCGGAGAAGTCATCAAAGCTGACCTGTCCAGAAACCACCAAAATACGGTCTTTTTGCATCAATTCTTCATATTTTTCCAGCGCCTCACTGAACAAGGTCACATCCAGACGGCCGGATCTGTCGTCCAGGGTGAAGATCCCCATCTTGTTGCCGCGCTTGGTCACCATGCTGCGGGCCGCGATCACCAGCCCCGCCGCCGTGGTCACGGTATCGCGGGAGGTGGGGTGCAGATCGCACAGGCGACCCGAGGTGTAGCGACGCAATTCGCCGCTGTACTGGTTGATGGGGTGGCCGGTCAGGTACAGGCCGAGCGTCTCGCGCTCCCCTTCCAGCCAGATCTTGTCAGGCCAGTGCGGCACGTTGGCGAACGCTTTCTTGACGTCGTCAATCTCCTGGGTCAGGACCCCAAACATGTCGACCTGGCCTACCGCCTGCGCCTTGGCGTGCTGCTCGGCGGCGCGCATCGCCTCCTCCAGCGTCGCCATCAGGGCGGCGCGGTGCGGGCCGAGCCTGTCCATGGCGCCGGAGAGAACGAGCTTTTCCATCACCCGCTTGTTGATCTTCTTGATGTCGACCCGGTTGCAGAAGTCGAACAGATCGCGGAAGGGCCCATCCTGATCCCGGGCGCTGAGAATGGCGTCGATGGGGCCTTCCCCCACCCCCTTCACGGCCCCGATACCGTAGACGATGTGGCCATCTTCGTTGACGCTGAAGCGGTAACGACCTGTATTCACGTCCGGCGGTATGACGGTGAGCCCCATCCGCTGGCACTCGTCCACCAGGGTCACTATCTTGTCGGTGTTGTCCATGTCGGCGGTCATGACCGCCGCCATGAACTCGGCCGGGAAGTGGGTCTTGAGCCAGAGCGTCTGATAGGAGACCAGCGCATAGGCGGCGGAGTGGGATTTGTTGAAGCCGTAGCCCGCAAACTTCTCCACCAGATCGAAGATCTTCACCGCCAGTTCGCCGTCGACGCCGTTCTTGACGGCGCCTTCCTCGAAGCCGGAGCGCTGCTTGGCCATCTCGGCCGGGTTCTTCTTGCCCATGGCCCGGCGCAGCATGTCCGCCCCACCGAGCGTATAGCCCGCCAGCACCTGGGCTATCTGCATCACCTGCTCCTGATAGAGGATGATGCCGTAGGTAGGCTCAAGGATTGGCTTGAGGCTCTCGTGCTGCCACTTCTCGTCCGGGTAGGAGATGGCCTCCTTGCCGTGCTTGCGCTCGATGAAGTTGTCCACCATACCCGACTGGAGCGGGCCCGGCCGGAACAGGGCCACCAGGGCTATCATGTCCTCGAAGCAGTCAGGCTGCAGCCGTTTGATGAGGTCCTTCATGCCGCGGGATTCGAGCTGGAATACCGCCGTGGTCTCGAACCGCTGCAGCAGATCGAACGACTTCTTGTCGTGGATCGGGATGGCGGCGATGTCGACCGGCGGCTTGCCCTCCTTGGCCAGGCGCGGGTTTATCATGCCGAGCGCCCAGTCGATGATGGTCAGGGTGCGCAGCCCCAGGAAGTCGAACTTCACCAAGCCGGCGTATTCCACGTCGTTCTTGTCGAACTGGGTGACAGGGTGATTGCCGGAGTCATCGCAATAGAGCGGCGCGAAGTCGGTGATCTTGGTGGGCGCTATCACCACGCCACCGGCGTGCTTGCCGGCGTTGCGCACCACCCCTTCCAGCCGGCGCGCCATGTCGATGAGGTCCTTGACCTCCTCGTCCTGCTCGTAGAGCTCGGGCAGCTTGGGCTCGGCCTCGAACGCCTTGGCGAGCGTCATGCCCGGATCCGGCGGTATCAGCTTGGAGATGCGATCGACAAAGCCATAGGCGTGGCCAAGCACCCGGCCCACGTCCCGCACCACCGCCTTGGCCGCCATGCTGCCGAAGGTGATGATCTGCGACACCGCATCCCGGCCATACATCTCGGAGACGTGCTCTATCACCTCGTCCCGTCTGTCCATGCAGAAGTCGACGTCGAAGTCGGGCATGGAGACCCGCTCGGGGTTGAGGAAGCGTTCGAACAGCAGGTCAAATTCCAGCGGATCGAGATCGGTGATCTTGAGCGCATAGGCCACGAGCGAGCCTGCCCCCGAGCCCCGGCCCGGCCCGACGGGGATGCCGTTGTCCTTGGACCACTGGATAAACTCCATCACTATGAGGAAGTAACCCGGGAAGCCCATCTGGTTGATCACCTTGAGCTCTATGTCGAGGCGCTCGTCGTACTCGCCGCGCTTGGCGACGCGAACCTCGGGATCAGGGAACAGGAAGGCGAGCCTGTCCTCCAGACCCTCCTTGGACTTCATTACCAGGAAGTCTTCGGTGGTCATGTCGCCGGTCGGGAAGTTCGGCAGAAAGTATTCACCCAGCCGCACAGTCACGTTGCAGCGCTTGGCGATCTCCACAGTGTTCTCCAGCGCCTCCGGGATGTCGGCAAACAGCTCGGCCATCTCCTCCTGGCTGCGCAGGTACTGCTGCGGGCTGTAACGGCGCGGGCGACGCTTGTCCATCAGGGTGTAGCCATCGTGGATGGCAACCCGGATCTCGTGGGCGTCGAAGTCTTCGGCGTTGAGGAACACCACCTCGTTGGTCGCCACCACCGGCAGCGCGAACTCGGTGGCGATGGCCACCGCCATGTGCAGATAGACCTCTTCGTCGGGTCGGCCGGTGCGCAGCAGATCCAGGTAGTAGGCGTCGGGGAAGTGGGTCCGGTAGAAGGCGAGGCACGACTCCGTCATCTGCCGGTTGCCCTTGAGCAGGAACTTGCCCACATCCCCCTCACGCCCGCCCGAAAGCACTATCACGCCCTTGGCGTGATCGGCGAGCCAGGCCCGGTCGATGACCGGGCGCCCCTGCACGTGGCCACGCTGATAGCCGCGGGAGATGAGCAGCGTGATGTTCTGGTAGCCGTCGTTGTCCATGGCCAGCAGAGTGAGGCGGAACTGCTCGTCACCGAGTTCCTCGCTCTGCACCCAGAAGTCGGCCCCGACGATGGGCTTGATGCCCTTGCCGTGGGCGGCGCCATAGAAGCGCACCAGGCCGCACATGTTCATCTGGTCGGTCAGCGCCAGCGCCGGCATGTTGTTGGCCGCTGCCGCCCCGACTATGGGGGCAATCTTCTGCAGGCCATCGACCATGGAGAAGTCGGAGTGGACCCGCAGGTGGATAAAACGGGGTTCAGCCATCGTCATACCCTCTCGTTGCACAGAGTGGCGTGCATGTCGTGATGCCGGCAGCTCTGCATGGTTTACTCGATCCCCAGTGCACGGCGCACCGGTTTGAAACTCTGCCGATACTCGGGCAGGGGGCCGCGCTCGGCAAGGATGGCAAGGTGCTCAGGGGTCGGATAGCCCTTGTGACGGGCGAAACCATACTCGGGATGACGGCTGTCCAGCTCGGTCATCTCCGCGTCGCGGGTCACCTTGGCCAGAATCGAGGCGGCGCTGATGGCGGCCACCAGGCTATCCCCCTTGACCACGGCGCGCGCCTCCATCGGCAAGCTTGGGCAGCGGTTGCCATCGATAAAGACCAGATCTGGGGTGATGGACAAGCCCGCCACGGCGCGCTGCATCGCCAGCATGGTGGCGTGCAGTATGTTGAGCTCGTCTATCTCCTCGGGCGTGGCACGACCTATGGCCCAGGCCAGCGCCTTGGCCTTGATCTCGTCAAACAGCGCCAGCCGTTTCTTCTCGGAGAGCTTCTTGGAGTCTGCCAGCCCGACAATGGGGTTGGCGGGATCCAGGATCACGGCGGCCGTGACCACGTCACCCACCAAGGGGCCACGCCCCACCTCGTCCACACCGGCAACCAGCCTGTCTTCGGGAATATCGATCATCATCTTGCAGCCTTGAATCAAAACAGGCCCCGCAGGGCCTGACATGGGGTCGATTAGCACAGCCCAATCGGCCGCCCGGAAATATTATCTGCCGAGCAGGTCGGCCACCGCATCGGCGGCCTGCACATCGGCGTTGCAGCGAATGCGCTGGTGCAGCCGGGTGAAGGTGGCGATGAGCTCGCGGTTGTCGTGTTCCAGCAGCTTGCTGACCTCTTCCACCAGATTGTCCGGGGTGCACTCGTGCTGGATAAGCTCGGGCACCAGCATCTGGTCGGCCAGCAGGTTGGGCAGGGACACATAGGCGGTCTTCACCAGCCGCTGGGCCAGCCAGTAACTGAAGGGTTTGAGCTTGTAACCCACCACCATGGGCTTTTTCACCAGCATGGCTTCCAGCGCGGCGGTACCGGAGGCGAGCAGCACGGCATCGGCGGCTATCATCGCCTCGCGCCCCTGCCCCTCCAGCAGCACCATGTCGAGATCCGGCGCCAGCTCGGCCTTGATGGCCATGAACTGCTCGCGCCGTTTGTCGTTGACCAGCGGCACTATGAAGCCGAGATCCGGGTAACGCACCGTCAGCCGCTTGCAGGCCTCGAGAAATACCGGTGACATGAAGCCCACCTCGGCGCTGCGACTGCCCGGCAGCACCGCCAGCCAGCGCCGGCCCGGGTCAATGCCCAGCGCCTGGCGCACCGCGGCCTGATCCGGCACCAGCGGAATATCGTCCGCCATGGTGTGGCCAACAAAGCGGCAAGGGGCATCGAAACGGTCGTAGAAGGCTTTCTCGAACGGCAGGAAGGCGAGCACCATGTCGGTGGCGGCCTTGATCTTGTGAATGCGGTTCTGACGCCAGGCCCAGACCGAGGGGCTGACGTAGTGAACCGTCTTGATACCGGCGCGGCGCAGTTTCAGCTCCACCCCGATATTGAAATCCGGTGCATCCACCCCGACGAAGATGTCGGGCGGATTGGCGATAAAATGGCGCAGCAGTTCGCGGCGGACCTTGAGGATGCGGGGCAGACGGCCAAGCACCTCTGTGATCCCCATGACGGAAAGCTCTTCCATCTCGAACAGGGCCTTGACGCCCAGAGCCTGCATCCGCGGCCCGGCGATCCCTTCAAACTGCGCGTCCGGATAGCGGCGCTGCAGTTCACGCACCAGCCCGGCGGCCAGGATGTCGCCGGAGGTCTCTCCGGCGACGATACCGATGCGAACGGGATCAGGCACGGATGATCCCGCGCTCGTTATCCTTGAGGAAATCCACGTAGAGCTGAACGGCCGGTTCGCTGGCCGCCATCTCGATCAGTACGGGCAATACCTCTTCGATGGTCTTGCCGGAGCGGAAGATCTCCTTGTAGGCACGCTTGACGGCCGAGATGGCCTCAGGGCTATAGCCGCGACGACGCAGGCCTTCGGAGTTGACCCCGAACGGCTTGGCATAGTTGCCGGCCGCCATCACGTAGGGCGGCACATCCTTGTTGAGGGCGGCGCAGCCACCGACGAAGGCGTGGGAGCCGACCCGACCAAACTGGTGGATCGCGGAGAGACCGCCAAAGATCACGAAATCGCCGATCACCACGTGGCCCGCCAGGGTCGCGTTGTTGGCGAAGATGCAGTTGTCACCGATGATGCAGTCATGGGCCACGTGCACGTTGACCATGAACAGGTTGCCGCTGCCCACCCTGGTCAGGGACTGATCCTGGATGGTGCCGCGGTGCACTGTGCAGTTCTCGCGAAAGACGTTGTTGTCGCCAATCTCGAGGAAGGTGCGCTCGCCGGCGTACTTCTTGTCCTGGCAATCCTCACCTATGGAGGTGTGCTGGAAGATCTTGTTGCCGCGACCTATCTTGGTCGGGCCCTTGATCACCACATGGGAGCCTATCCAGGTGTTTTCGCCGATTTCAACCTCGGCGCCGATGACAGAAAAGGGGCCGATTTCAGCCCCTTTACCGATCACGGCAGACTCATGGACGATGGCGGTATCGTGAATGATGGCAGTCTGGTCGATCACGTGTATTAAACCTCGCGTTTGGCGCACATCAGCTCGGCGGTACAGACCACTTCACCATCGACGGTGGCGACACCGGTGAACTTGGCGATACCGCGACGCTCTTTCAGGAACACCACGTCGAGCACCAGCTGATCGCCGGGGCCGACCGGACGCTTGAAACGAGCGTTATCGATTGAGGCAAAGTAATAGAGTTCGTTGGGGGACGGCTTGCCCACCATGGTGAACGCCAGGATACCGGTGGCCTGCGCCATGGCTTCCAGGATCAGTACGCCAGGGAACACCGGCTTGGCCGGGAAGTGCCCCTGGAAGATCGGCTCGTTGAACGAGACGTTCTTGATGGCGCGCAGGGTCTTGCGCTCGTCGCTGATCTCGTAGCTTTCCACCTTGTCCACCATCAGGAAGGGATAACGGTGGGGCAGCAGATCCATGATTTCCTGGATACCCAGGCTCTTCTTTTCAGTAGTCAAAACAGTACCCTATACCAATCGTGATTATTCTTGATCCAGCTTCTTCTCAAGCTTGCTCAACCGCTTGTGCATCTCTTCGATACGCATCACCCGGGCGGCGGTCTTGCGCCACTCTTTATTGGTTTGCAGGGGGATGCCGGAAGAGTAGACACCGGGCTCGGTAATGGGTCGCATCACCATGGCCATGCCGGTAATGGTGGCCTGATCGCAGATCTCCATGTGCCCGTTAAAGACGGAGGCGCCGCCAATGATACAGTATTTGCCGACCTTGAGACTACCAGCCATCACGGTCGCACCGGCCACGGCGGTGCCGTAACCGATCTCGACGTTGTGGGCGATCTGGCACTGGTTGTCGATGATGACGTTATCCGCGATGCGGGTATCTTCCAGCGCACCCCGGTCTATGGTGGTGCAGGCTCCGATCTCGACCCGGTTGCCTATGGTCACGCCACCGAGCTGGGGGATCTTGATCCACTCGCCACGCTCGTTGGCATAACCGAACCCATCGGCGCCGATCACTGTGCCGGCTTGAACCAGACAGTCGGTGCCCATGGTGATGTTGTGATACAGGGTGACGTTGGCCCACAACCGGGAGCGAGCTCCCAGTCGGGTATTCTTGCCAACAAAACAGCCTGGACCTATGCGCACGTCATCCCCCAGCACGACGCCGGATTCGATCACCGCATTGGCCCCGATGGCCACTCTCTCGCCCAGTTGCACGTCGGCCGCGATGACGGCGCTCGGATGGATATCCGTGGCCGGTTGCGGCGTGGTGTCCAGCAGTTGGGCTACCCGGGCGAACCCCACATAGGGGTCTTTGATCACCAGGGCATTGGTGGGACAAAAAGGCAAATCCGCTTCTGTAATGAGCACGGCCGTGGCCTCGCTCTGCTCCAGATAATGCCGGTACTTTTTATTGGACAGGAAGGTGATATCCCCCTTCCCGGCCTTTTCCAGTGTCGCTACCTTGCGGATTTCCAGGGTTCCGTCGCCATGGACCTGGGCCCCCAGTTGCTGGGCCAGCTGTGCGAGAGTGAATGCCATCAATTAGTTGCTCTTGCTTACCTGAGAAATAACCTGGGCAGAGATGTCCAGCTTGCTGGCGGCATACGGGGCGGCATTGCGCTCCAGCACCAGATCATAACCATTGCTCTTGGCGATGGAATCGATGGCAGCCTGTACCTTGGTCAGGATCTTGCCGCGCTCTTCGGACTGACGGCGACCGTTGTCCTGTTCGAACGCCTGACGCTTCTGGTTGAACTCCATCTGCAGCTTGGCCAGTTTCTCCTGGTTCTGCTTCTTCTGCTCGGCGCTCATGAAGGCTTCATCCTTCTTGAACTTCTCGACCAGCGCCTGACCGTCGGATTCCAGCTTCTGCAGCTCACGCATGCGCGGCTCGAATTCACCTTTCAGCTTCTTGGAGACTGCTTCACGCTGGGGCAGCTTTTGGAATACTTCGCCCATGTCGACCACGGCGATCTTGGTCTCGGCCAAGGCGGAGCCCATGCCGGCAGCCATCAGTGCAAAACTCAAACCAGCTACTTTCAACGCTTTATTCACACTTACTCCTTGTTCCCTCATGTGAGGGCTACCTGATTTACCTGATTATGCAAGTGGTACCCGGACCGACTTGTTACCTGGTGAGGCACGCAAGCTGCGCGTCCCATCATTGAATACCCCCACCGCCTGGGTGGGGGTGCGTCCGTCCTTAGAAGGTGCGGCCGATGTTGAATGAGAAGAACTCGGTGCGATCGCCCTCGTACTGCTTGAGCGGACGGGCAATCGCGAACACCAGGGGTCCCATGGGGGAGAGCCATTGCAGCGACAGACCGGCCGAGGCGCGGTAGTTGGTCGGATCCGAATAGTCGCTCAGATAGTTGCAACCACTGAAGCAGCGGTTCTGGTACTGGGCATAGTCGAAGGTGGTATCCCATACCGAACCTGCGTCGATGAAGAAGCTGGTACGCAGCTGGGGCTGATAGGTCTCTGACGCGAACGGCGTCGGCACTATCATCTCGAGGGATGCCACCGCCAGGGCGTTGCCGCCCACAGAGCTGTCGGTGCCCTGGATGACGTCGTTGCCGCTCAGGTTGTAGTAGTAGAGCGCCTTCGGACCCACTGTATTGCTCTTGAAGCCGCGCAGGGTATCGAAACCACCGGCGAAGTAGTTCTCGAAGAACGGCAGTACGTGGTCATAGTTGCCGTTGCTGCCGTAACCGTTGCCGTAGGAGGCGCGAGCCTTGGCCATCAGTACCCATTTGTGATCCGCATCGAACGGGAAGTAGTGCGCGTCTTCGGCGTTCAGCTTGAAATACTGCAGATCCATGCCCGGCACTGTCACCTTGGCGTTCACACGCTGGCGGTCACCCGCAGTCGGGAACATGCCCTTGTTGAGGGTGGAACGGGTCCAGCCGGCGGTGACGTCGACGGTGTTGAACACCATGCGGTTGTCGCCATCCTTGTTCTTGCTGTACACCTTCCAGAACTCATCCACCTGCAGATAGGGGTTGGGCTGGGACAGCTTGTTGTTCTCAAGGCCGAGGCTGAAGTCGAGGCGGTTGTTCTCGTTGACCGGGAAACCACTGGAGAGGCGGAAGCCGACTGTGGTGTTCTCGTAGTCGACTATGTTGGCGTCGGCCGCACTGAACTGGTTGTAGTAGAGACGACCACCCAGGCTGACTCCGTCCACGGTGAAGTAGGGATCGTTGTAGCTGAGGTCGACGCTCTTGGAGTACTTGTTGGTGCTGGCGGAGATGCCGATCTTCTTGCCGGTCCCCATGAAGTTGTCCTGCTGCAGGCCCGCCTGCAGGCTCAGGCCCGATTCGGTACCATAGCCCACGCCGGCGTTGATGGAGCCCGCTGGCTGCTCCTTGACCTTGAAGTCGAGATCGACCTGGTCATCGCTGCCCGGCACCCGTTTGGTGTCCACTTCCGCGGTTTCGAAGAAGCCGAGGCGGTTGAGACGGGTCTTGGACTGCTCGACGCTGTCGGAGGAGAGCCAGGTGCCTTCCATCTGACGCATCTCGCGACGCAGCACTTCATCCTTGGTGGTGACGTTGCCGCTGAAGTTGATGTTGCGCACATAGACACGGGGACCCGGCTCTATGTTGACGATCAGCTCCACTTCCTTGGTCTTGTCATTGACCTGGGGGAAGGTGACCACTTTCGGGTAGGCGTAGCCGTAACGGCCGAGGAACTTGGAGAGCACCTCTTCGGTATGGGTGACCTGGCTGGCGGAGTAGATGCTGCCGGCTTCGATGGGGATCAGGCCCTTCATCTCGCCGCCACGATCTATCATGTCGCCCTTGAGCTGAACGCCGGAGACCTTGTACTGATCCCCTTCCTTGACGTTCAGGGTCACGTAGACGCCCTTCTTGTCCGGGGTCATGGAGACCTGGGTCGACTCCTGGGCGAAACGGATGTAGCCGCGGTCCATGTAGTAGGAGCGCAGGGTCTCGATGTCACCGGCCAGTTTCTGCTTCTGGTAACGCTGATCGCCGGTGAAGTTCCACCAGGGCACATCGTCCTTGAGGGAGAGCTGGGCCAGCAGTTTCTCTTCCGGGAAGACGTTGTTGCCGACTATGTTGATCTGCTGGATCTTGGCCGCTTCCCCTTCCACGAAGGTGAACTTGAGGTCGACCCGGTTGCGCGGCAGCGGGGTGACGATGGCCTTGACCCTGGCGGAGTATTTGCCCACGCCGTAGTAGAAATCTTCCAGACCCTTCTCGAGGGAGCTCAGTACGGTGCGATCCAGGGGATCACCCACCCGGATGCCCGAGGACTCCAGGCTCTGGGTCAGCTGCTCTTCCTTGATATCCTTGTTGCCTGAAAACTCGATGCTGGAGATGGTCGGCCGCTCCTTGACCGCCACTTGCAGCACCTGACCGTCACGGTAAACCTTCACGTCCTCGAAGTTGCCGGAGGAGTAGAGCTTCTTGATGGCGTTGGCCAGGGTCACGGAATCGACGGTATCGCCAACCCGGATCGGCAGGTTCAACAGGGCGGCACCCAGCGTCACTCGCTGCAAGCCGTCGACCTGGATATCTTGCACCACAAAAGAGGCAGGGGCCGCCTGGGCCAGGAAACTGGCACCCAGCAGGCAACTCAACACCAATGCTTTTTTAACAGCCATTTTGTTCTTATGTGTCCTTGTTGATGCTCTGGCCTCAGAGGCGAGCGAAATCATTAAACAGCGCAATGCCCATCAGTAACATCAGAATGGCGGCGCCGATCCTGAAACCCACTTCCTGAATTTTTTCTGATACCGGCTTGCCGGTGACCGCCTCGATGAGGAAGTAGACCAGATGGCCACCATCCAGCACCGGCAGGGGAAACAGGTTGATGATCCCCAGGTTGACGCTGATCAGCGCCAGAAAGCCGAGGAAATAGACCAGACCGTAATCGGCACTGCTGCCTGCGCCCTTGGCAATGGAGATGGGGCCGCTCAGATTATCCAGCGAGACGATGCCACCAATCAGCTTGCCAATCATGTCAAAGGTCAGTGTGGTCAGGCTCCAGGTCTTCTGGGCTCCCTGCCACAGGGCTTGCAAAGGCCCATACTGTAACAGAATTCGATACTCATCCGGTAATGGAACCAGTTGCGGTGACAGGCCGACAAAACCAACCAGCTGGCCCCGCACTTTTTTCACATCCGGGGTCAGGGTCAGGGTCAGTTCGCTGCCCGCCCGCTCCACCACCAGCTGCAGTGGCTGCTCCGGAGACTGCTGCACCAGGAGCACGAACTGGGCCCACTCGGTGACCTCCTGCTCGCCCACCCGCTTGATGCGATCACCGACCAGAATGCCGGCCTTCTCGCTGGCACTCTTGGGCACTATGGCCTCGACCACGGGCAGCACCTTGCCGCCGAGGGGCACTATCCCCAGGCTGCCGATGGGTGACTCCTTGTCCGGATCGAACTGCCAGCCGGCAAGCTGCAGAGTCTTGTCCACCGCATAGCTGGTGTTGGCTGGCTTCAGCTTGAGCTGCACGGCATCATCGCCCAAGTGGCTGATGAGGGCATAGGTCACGCTCTCCCAGTCACCGGTCGCCTTGTCGCCGACACCGACGATCTCCATGCCGGGTTCGATCCCGGCCGCCGCCACTATGGAAGCGGGGCGCACCTCCCCCACCACGGGTTTGACGGCAGGAACGCCGATCATGAACATCAGCCAGAGGGCAAACAGGGCAAACACGAAGTTCGCCATGGGGCCCGCCGCCACTATGGCCATGCGTGCCCAGACACTCTTGTGGTTGAAGGCATGCTGCTCATCACCGGGTTTGAGCTCATCGACCCGGCCATCGAGCATCTTGACGTAGCCGCCGAGCGGGATCAGCGCCAGCACATACTCGGTGCCATCCTTGCCGACCCGGCGCCAGATGGCCTTGCCAAAACCGATGGAGAAGCGCTCGACCTTGACGCCACAGCGACGGGCCACCCAGAAGTGGCCGAATTCATGAACCGCCACCAGCAGCCCGAGGGCGACGATAAAGGCACCTATGTTCCACAACACGCCGCCCATCAGCCGATCACCTCGATATCATACCCATTCGAACAATCGAAGGAGGCAGTCATCAAGGCATGTTTGTCATTCCACAGCACAGCACTCATCAGTCAGCCACCTCGATTTCATGCATGGTCCGATACCCGAAGGCAAGGATGAAGGCAGCACAATGCCACGAAATACCACTCATCAGCTAAGCTCCTCAATCAAATTGTGAGCACGGGCACGGGCCGCACCATCCAGCGCAATCAAATCATCCAGTGAGCCCACGGCGGAACTACCCAGCGCCGCCATGATGGCCTCATTGACTCTGGCAATATCCATAAAACCGATCCGCTCTGCAAGGAAAGCCGCAACGGCCTCCTCGTTGGCGGCATTGAGCGCCGTGGTCGCCGCCTGCCCCTGCTGGCAGGCGTTCATGGCCAGTGCCAGGCAGGGATAACGCTCATAATCGGGCCGGATAAAGCTGAATTCTCCGACACTGAAGAAATCCAAAGGTTCCACCCCAGACTCAACACGAGCCGGATAGGCCAGGGCATGGGCTATGGGGGTGCACATGTCCGGGTTGCCAAGCTGGGCCAGCACCGAGCCGTCCTTGTACTGCACCATGGAGTGGATGACGGACTGGGGATGGATCACCACCTGGATCTGCTCGGGCGCAGCATTGAACAACCAGCGCGCCTCTATGTACTCCAGCCCCTTGTTGATCATGGTGGCGGAATCCACCGAGATCTTGGCCCCCATGGACCAGTTCGGGTGGGCGATGGCCTGGGCCGGCGTGACCCGCGCCAGTTCCTGAATGTCGGTGTAGCGGAACGGGCCGCCGGAGCCGGTCAGCAGTATCTTGCTGATGCCGGCTCCCGCCAGATCGCAGAAGCCGGGCTGACGCTGAATGACTTCGGGCAGACACTGGAAAATCGCGTTGTGCTCGCTGTCGATGGGCAGCAGCTCGGCGCCATGCTCGCGCACCGCCTCCATGAAGAAAGCGCCGGACATCACCAGCGCCTCCTTGTTGGCCAGCAGGATGCGCTTGCCGGCACGCACCGCGGCCATGGTGGGAGCCAGGCCCGCGGCACCGACGATGGCCGCCATCACGCTGTGAACATCGGGATGGGCTGCCACCTCGCACAGGGCGGCCTGACCGGACAGTACCCGGGTCACACTGCCATGGGCCTTGAGCCGGCCTGCCAGCATGGCGGCCGCGTCTTCATCCACCATGACGGCGAAGCGGGGGGAGAATTCGAGACAGTCGCGCAGCATGGCATCCACGCTGCGGGACGCCGTCAGCGCCAGAACTTGCCAACGGCCCGGATTCTGCCGCAGTACCTTGAGGGTGCTCTGACCGATGGAGCCGGAAGCTCCCAGGATCACCAGGTTATGCATCAACACTCCCGACTTGCTAACGAATGGATGGAGCCGAAAGCCTTCAAGATCATCAGACTATGCATCAAGACTCCCGACTTGCTAACGAATGAATGGAGCCGAAAGCCTTCAAGATCATCAGACTATGCATCAAGACTCCTGAACGAGTAACAGACTGACGGAGCCGGATGCTCCCGGGATCATCAGCGAGCGAGGCATCAGAATTCCTGGCTGAGCAACAGGTAGCTGAGCAGGAATACCGGCAGGGCGGCGGTCAGGCTGTCTATCCGGTCGAGAATACCGCCATGACCGGGCAGCAGGGTGCCGGAATCCTTGATGCCCGCCTCCCGCTTGAACATGCTCTCGGTCAGATCGCCGAGCACGGACGCCAGCACAGCCAGCAGGGAGCAGAACAGCACTATGGCCATCTTGGCGGGCACGAAGCCCATGAACCAGGTCACGGCAACGGCCAGCAGGCTGGCGGTAAACAGGCCGCCAACCATGCCTTCGATGGTTTTACCCGGGCTGACGGCCGGCGCCAGCTTGTGTTTGCCAAAGGCCTTGCCGAAAAAGTACGCGCCAGAATCTGCCGCCCAGACCAGCCCCATGACGAACAACAGGATCCAGGCCCCCATCATGGGGTCGTGATAGAAGTTGTAACCACGGATGGCCACCAGCGACCAGAAGAAGGGCACCAGGGTCACCAGACCGAACAGGGACTTGAGCCAGATGGACTCTTTCCACAGCTTGGCGCTCTGGGGATAACGCAATACCAGCAGCAGCCCCAGCAGCCACCAGCTGACCGCGGTCCAGAGCACGCCCATCACCAGCGGATGCAAGTGCGGGGTCCACAGCTGCTCGACCGGTAGCCAGAACAGGCTGGCACCGAGCAGCATACAGAACACCAGCGGCAGCCATTGCTGCGGCTGGGCAGAGACGAAGCCGCTCCACTCGCGGCTGGCCAACAGAAACACCAGGGCTGCCAACAGGGCAAAGAATTTCAACGGCAGAAAAAATAGCGCCCCCAACACCAGGGGAACCAGTAGCAATGCGGTAATAATTCGTTGTTTTAGCAAAAGAAACCTCTCTCTTGGGAGGGGGTTTAGCCGGTCTGATGCTCGGCGATCAATTCCCGTATCTGTTCACCCGTACACCCGAAGCGACGCTCGCGGGCAACGAAAGAGGCAACGGCCTCACTGAACTCGGCCTCGTTGAAATCGGGCCACAATACCGGGGTAAAATAGAGCTCGGCATAGGCGAGCTGCCATAACACAAAATTGCTGATGCGATGATCGCCACCGGTCCGGATCAACAGATCCACGGGGGGCAGGTCGGCCATGCAGACTTGCCCGGCCAGCAGGGACTCATCAATGGCATCGGCGTCCAGCTCGCCCGCCGCCACGGCACGGGCCAGTTTACGGGCCGCCTGGGCGATATCCCACTGACCACCGTAATTGGCGGCAATATTGAGGGTCAGCCCCTGGTTGTCGGCGGTCAGGGCCTCAGCCTTGGCGATCTTGGCCTGCAAGCGTTCACTGAAGCGGGCGGTATCACCGATCACCTTGAGCCGGATCCCGTTGCTGTGCAGTTTCTTGACCTCACGGCCCAGCACAGTCAGGAACAGCTCCATCAGGGCACTGACCTCCCCTTCCGGCCGCCGCCAGTTCTCACTGGAGAAGGCAAACAGGGTCAACGCCTCTATCTTGGCGCGCGCGGCAAAGGTCACCGCCTCACGAACGGACTTCACGCCCGCCTTGTGACCATAGACCCGCATCTTGCCACGGTTCTGAGCCCAGCGTCCGTTGCCATCCATGATGATGGCCACATGACGAGGCAAGGACGAGTTGGCACAATCACCTAACGCTGCCAAAAGCGACATTCATTTCTCCCACAAAGACAAAAGCGCCGTGCAGGGGCACTACACGGCGCTCGTAATATACCTGTCAGAGGCTTAGATTTCCATTAGCTCCTTTTCCTTCGCGGCCAGGGCGTCATCCACCAGCTTGATGAAGGCATCGGTGAGTTTCTGGATCTCTTCCTGGGCACGACGGTCGTCGTCTTCGGAGATCTCTTTGTCCTTGAGCAGCGCTTTGAAGTCGGCGTTGGCATCGCGACGGATGTTGCGCACGGCCACACGGGCACCTTCGGCTTCGGCACGGACGATCTTGGTCAGATCGCGGCGACGCTCTTCGGTCAGCGGCGGCAACGGCACGCGCAGGGTCTGGCCGTTGCTGGACGGGTTCAGGCCCAGATCTGAGGTCAGGATTGCCTTCTCTACCGCCTGGATCATGGAGCGGTCAAAAATGGAGATGGACAGGGTACGAGCATCTTCTGCCACCACGTTGGCCAACTGTTTCAGAGGAGTGGCAGCACCGTAATACTCAACCTGGATACCGTCGAGCAGGCTCGGGTGAGCACGGCCGGTACGGATCTTGGACATCTGGGTCTTGAGCGACTCTACGCTCTTGGCCATGCGGTCCTTGGCGTCGTTTTTAATCTCGTTGATCACAGTGGTTTTCCTTTTGGCGAACGAGCCGCCACGCGGCTCGTGTCTATCATATTTATTTGCTGGCGTAATGAATAAGAGCGCCTTCCAGCCTGATCTCTTGTCTTACTTGCCGATGTGGTGGATCAGGGTGCCTTCCGGCTCACCCATGATAACCCGACGCAGCGCACCCGGTTTGTTCATGTTGAACACGCGGATCGGCAGATCATGGTCACGGGCCAGAGTAAAAGCAGCAAGATCCATCA
Organism: Aeromonas sp. MR19; assembly: GCF_963899305.1. Classification (NCBI taxonomy): domain Bacteria; kingdom Pseudomonadati; phylum Pseudomonadota; class Gammaproteobacteria; order Aeromonadales; family Aeromonadaceae; genus Aeromonas; species Aeromonas sp. MR19. The sequence goes on along the minus strand of NZ_CAWQWZ010000050.1, from coordinate 103,757 downwards.
CTTTGAGTTCTTTTTCAAGAACTTCATCATAACTCAATTCATGGTACAGCACGGCATCCGGGTTCTTGACCGGATCATCCGTGAATACGCCATCGACCTTGGTGGCTTTCAGCACCACGTCGGCTTCGATCTCGATCCCGCGCAGGCAGGCCGCGGAGTCGGTGGTAAAGAAGGGGTTGCCGGTACCGGCAGAGAAGATCACTACCTTGCCGGCGCGCAGCTGGCTGATGGCCTCGGCCCAGCTATAGGAATCGCAGACGCCCTGCAGGGAGATGGCAGACATCAGACGGGCATTCACATAAGCACGATGCAGGGCATCACGCATGGCCAGACCGTTCATCACGGTGGCCAGCATACCCATGTGGTCGCCCACCACGCGGTTCATGCCCGCTTTGGCAAGACCGGCACCACGGAACAGGTTGCCGCCACCGATGACCAGACCGACCTGAACACCCAGCTCAACCAGTTCTTTGATCTCTTGGGCCATCCGCTCCAGCACCGCCGGATCAATGCCAAAACCCTCGGATCCTTGCAGGGCTTCACCACTCAACTTCAGAAGAACACGTCTGTATGCAGGCTTGGGATTGGTACTCATGTCACTGATTCCTGGTCATATAAAGACCGCGACATAAGTCGCGGTCTGGGGAAACGGAAAAACCGGTTCGGTTAGGCCTTCTGAGCGGCCGCGATTTGGGCTGCCACTTCAGCAGCGAAATCGGTCTCTTGCTTCTCGATGCCTTCGCCCACTTCGAAACGGGTGAAGGAGACAACGTCAGCGCCTTCTTTCTTCAGCAGCTCGGCAACCGTCATGGAAGGATCCTTCACGAACGGCTGACCAGTCAGGGAAACCTCACCGGTGAACTTCTTCATGCGGCCTTCAACCATCTTCTCGGCGATCTCTTTCGGCTTGCCGGAGTTGATGGCGATGTCGATCTGAATTTCGCGCTCTTTGGCAACGACTTCAGCAGACACGTCTTCAGGCTTGACGAATTGCGGGCTGTTGGCTGCAACGTGCATGGCCAGATCTTTGGCCAGCTCGGCGGAACCACCGGTCAGCTTGGTGATAACACCAATGCGGGAACCGTGAACGTAGGTGCCCAGGTTGTCACCTTCAACCAGCATCACGCGACGCAGGTTCATGTTCTCACCGATCTTGGCGATCAGGTTGGTGATGGTCAGCTCGATGGACTCACCGTTGCCGAAATCGGTCGCTTTCAGGGCGTCGACGTCAGCAATTTTCTGGGTCGCGGCGATATCGGCGATCTTCTGGCCCATTGCCATGAAGCTGGCATCTTTGGCGACGAAGTCGGTTTCGCTGTTCAGCTCGATCATGGCAGCAATGTTGCCTTCGGTACGGGCGAAAATCACGCCTTCAGCAGCGATACGGCCTGCTTTCTTGGCGGCTTTGGCCTGACCGGATTTGCGCATGTTCTCGATTGCCAGCTCGATATCACCAGCAGCTTCTTCCAGTGCTTTTTTGCAATCCATCATGCCAGCGGCGGTGCGCTCGCGCAGTTCTTTTACCAGGGCGGCAGTAACGTTAGCCATGTCCAGTATCCTCGGTCTTGAATTGACAAGAAACAGGGGCCACAAGGGCCCCTGCTAACCAATTACATCAGCTTGGTTAATAAGGGCTTTTCAGTCCTTATCAATTACTCAGCTTCAACGAAGCCATCTTGTTCGGCTTGAACAACGATGTCCTGAGCGCGAGCTTCCAGTACGGTGTCAGCAGCAGCATTCAGATACAGCTGTACGGCACGGATAGCATCGTCGTTACCCGGGATGACGTAATCAACGCCGTCCGGGTTGGAGTTGGTATCAACGATGGAAACTACCGGGATACCCAGGTTGTTGGCTTCTTTGATAGCGATGTGCTCGTGGTCGGCATCGACAACGAACAGCACGTCAGGCAGGCCGCCCATGTTCTTGATACCACCCAGGCTCTTCTCCAGCTTGTCCATTTCGCGAGTACGCATCAGCGCCTCTTTCTTGGTCAGCTTTTCGAAGGTACCGTCCTGGCTCTGGGTTTCCAGATCTTTCAGGCGCTTGATGGACTGACGAACGGTTTTCCAGTTGGTCAGCATGCCACCCAACCAGCGGTGGTTGACATAGAACTGGTCGCAACGATCAGCGGCATCTTTTACGGCTTCAGACGCGGCACGCTTGGTACCTACGAACAGTACCTTGCCTTTCTTGGCAGCTACGGAGCTGATGAAGTTCATGGCATCGTCAAACATCGGAACGGTTTTTTCCAAGTTGATGATGTGAACCTTGCTGCGGGCACCGAAGATGTAGGACTTCATTTTCGGGTTCCAGTAACGAGTCTGGTGACCGAAGTGAACGCCGGCTTGCAGCATGTCGCGCATAGAAACTTTAGCCATTTTATACCTCTGTATTGGGGTTAGGCCTCCACACATCCCATGTAACCGACCCCAAAGGGGCACCCCGGTACAGGTGTCGATGTGTGTGTGTTATTGAGTAAGGGTGATGAAATGCGGACGCAAGTTCCCCATTCCGGCGCGCTTTATACCATAACTTTGGTCAGGACACCACCGGCCGGGGTGCTAAAAATGGATCCCTGTAGTGGATGCCGGGCAGAGGATTTGACGTTGTGATGACAATCACACTGGAAGTAAACGGGGGTTGGGGATAAAATTTTGGCCTGATTGCAAACGCATCTATTTTTCATTACCTGATTGTTGGGCATCGACAGGATGCGCAGTCAGGCCCCAAGAGAGATCCCATGTCCATTAAAATCAAGACACCGGAAGAGATTGAAAAGATGCGCGTTGCCGGCCAGCTGGCCGCCGATGTGCTGATCATGATAGCCCCCCACGTCAAGGCAGGCGTCACCACAGACGAGCTGAACACCCTGTGCCACGACTATATCGTCGACGTGCAGCAGGCGATCCCGGCCCCGCTCAACTACCACGGCTTCCCCAAGTCCATCTGTACCTCGGTGAACGACGTCATCTGTCACGGCATCCCCAACCACAAGAAATTGCGGGAAGGGGACATCATCAACCTGGACATCACAGTCATCAAGGATGGCTACCACGGCGACACCTCCGCCATGTTCATCGTGGGTGAGACCACACCGCTGCGTCGCCAGCTGTGCAAGGTTGCCCAGGAGAGCCTGTACGCCGCCATCAAACAGGTGCGCCCAGGCATGTGCATCACAGAGATTGGCGCCCTGATCCAGCCCATCGTCGAGAAGGCCGGCTTCTCGGTGGTACGCGACTACTGTGGCCACGGCATCGGCAGCGAATTCCACGAGGAACCGCAGATCCTGCACTACCGCAACGGCGGCAAGCAGGAGCTCAAGCCGGGCATGTGCTTCACCATAGAGCCCATGGTCAACAGCAAGAAGTATCACTGCCGCATCAACCCGAAAGATGGCTGGACCGTGACCACCAAGGATGGCGGCGACTCAGCCCAGTGGGAACACACCCTGCTGGTGACCGAGGATGGCTGCGAGGTGCTCACCCTGCGCCCCGATGACACCATCGACCGCATTATCCGCCACGTTTGACATTCAGCCCCGGCCACACGCCGGGGTTGATCTTTATCCGGCCAGACCGAGAGTGTGAGATGCCATGGATGCCAGCCTGCTTTCCCCCCATCTGTTACCCGACGATCAGCTCACCCGCGAGAACTGCAAAGAGTATCTGAGCCGTTTTCTCGGCTGGCTGCACGCCCGTTTCGATGCCGGTGACAACATCATAGAACTGGTGGCCACCCGCTCCGAATACATGGATGAGCTGCTGACCCGGCTGTGGCAGAAGTTCGGCTTCGACAAGACGGCGCTCACCCTGATCGCGGTGGGCGGTTATGGCCGGGGCGAGCTGCACCCCCACTCCGACATAGACCTGCTGATCCTCTATGAAGGAGAAGAGCTGGACGAGGTGCTGGGGCTGCGCATCGGCGAGTTCATCACCTTGCTGTGGGATCTCAAGCTGGAGGTGGGCCAGGCGGTACGCAACGTGGCCGAATGCATAGAGCAGGGCCGCGCCGACATCACGGTCGCCACCAACCTGATCGAGGCGCGCTATATCACCGGCCGCCAGGCGGGTTTCCAGCAACTCAAGGAGGCGACCGGCCCCCAGCTCTTCTGGCCGAGCGAGCAGTTCTTCCAGGCCAAGCGCGAAGAGCAGGCCCTGCGCCATCAGCAATTTCAGGGGACCGCCTACAAGCTGGAGCCGGATCTCAAGAGCAATCCGGGCGGACTGCGGGACATCCAGACCCTGGCCTGGGTCGCCCGCCGCCACTTCGGCGCCACCACCTTGTTCGAGATGACCAGCCACGGCTTTCTCAACCGGGCCGAATACCGCGAGCTGCTCGACTGCCAGAATTTCCTGTGGAAGGTGCGCTTCGCCCTGCACATGGCCATCAACAAGGGCGACAACCGGCTGCTGTTCGACCGCCAGCGCACCGTGGCCCAGATGCTGGGGTTCGAGGGGGACGGCAACAGCCCGGTCGAGCAGATGATGAAACGCTTCTATCAGACGGTGCGGCGGGTCTCGGAGCTCAACGAGATGCTGCTGCAGCTGTTTGACGAGGCTATTCTCGGCAACACCGCCATGGACGTGCGCCGCCTCTCCGACGAATTCCAGCTGCGGGGTCGCCTCATCGATGCGGTGGATTCCGAGCTGTTTGGCCGCGAGCCCGCCGCCATACTGCGGCTCTTCTACCAGATAGCCCAGCATCCCGAGATTGCCGGCATCCACTCCGCCACCCTGCGCCAGCTGCGCGAGGCGCGCCGCAAGCTCAACTGCTGGCTGCAGGACCTGCCCGAGTGCCGGCGCCTGTTCATGGCGCTGCTGCGCCATCCCAACGGCATAGGCCAGCCGCTCTCCCTGATGCACAAATACGGCATCCTCGCGGCCTATTTGCCCCAGTGGAACCTCATCGTCGGCCAGATGCAGTTCGACATGTTTCACGCCTACACGGTCGATGAGCACACCCACCGGCTGCTCAAGAACATCCACCAGTTTCCCAATCCGGCCAGCCGCCAGACCCACCCGCTCTGTCACGAGGTGTTCACCCGGCTGCGCAAGCCGGAGCTGCTCAGCATCGCCGCCCTGTTTCACGACATCGCAAAGGGCCGGCGCGGGGATCACTCCGAACTCGGCGCCGTCGATGCACTGGAGTTTTGTCAGTTGCACGGTCTGGATCGCTACGAGAGCCGGCTGGTCGCCTGGCTGGTGCGCCACCACCTGCTGATGTCGGTCACCGCCCAGCGCCGCGACATCTACGACCCCGAAGTGGTCACCGACTTTGCCCAGAAGGTGCGAGACGAGCAGCATCTCGACCTTATCTACTGCCTGACGGTGGCCGACATCTGCGCCACCAACGACACCCTCTGGAACGACTGGAAAGGCACACTGCTGCGCGAACTCTACTTCGCCACCCAGAAGGCGCTGCGCCAGGGGCTGGAAAACCCGCCCGACATGCGGCTGCGCATTCGCGAGAACCAGCGCCAGGCCAAGCAGATCCTGGCTCAGCGGGACGTACCGGAAGAGGCCATCAACCAGCTGTGGAGCGACTTCAAGGCCGACTACTTCCTGCGCCACAGCCCGGAGCAGATCGCCTGGCACTGTCGCAAGATCATCGAGCATGGCGACAACCCGGCCCCGCTGGTGATCATCGGCAAGCATCCGACCCGGGGGGGCAGCGAGGTGTTCATCTACTGCCGCGACACCCCGAATCTGTTCGCCACCGTGGCCTCGGCGCTGGATCAGAAGAACCTCAACATCCACGATGCCCAGATCATGAATTCGCGCAGCGACTATGTGCTGGATACCTTCGTGGTGCTGGAGCCGAGCGGCGAGCCCATCAGCCCCAACCGCACCGCCACCATCAAGAAGGCGCTGGAGAAGGCCTTGCAGGAGCCGGGCAAGCTGGTGCTGCGCAACAAGCCGCTGTCACGGCGCCACCGCCAGTTCAGCGTACCAACCCGTGCGGTGTTTTTGCCCCACAAGGGGGAGACCCGCCACACCCTGCTGGAGCTGACGGCGCTGGATACCCCTGGCCTGCTGGCCCGCATCGGTGCCGTGTTCCAGCAGTGCGGCCTGTCGCTCCATGCCGCCAAGATCACCACCATAGGCGAGCGGGTGGAGGACTTCTTCAGTCTCACCACTCTCGCGGGCGAACCCTTGACCCAGGACGAGCAGCTCGCGCTGGAAGAGCGGCTGGTAAATCAGCTCAATCCCCAGGAGTCGGCCGACGAGGAGGGCAGCGACAAGCCGGCGAAAGGCCTCACAAGGCGCCTTTCATCATCCTGATTTATCAAGCAGAACAAATGGTTGGACCACTCAAGCACAATAAATCAGCGTTCCCCCGAAGAAATCGGCTTGAGCCCTTAAAAACAATTGGAAAAGTGTGATACAACAAACGGAATTTTTTAAAGGAAACCTGTCATGACCGAGTTGCAACAGATCATCGAAGCGGCCTTCGAGCGCCGTGATTCCATCACTCCCGGCTCAGTCGATGCCGCCACCAAGGCCGCCATCCTGCAAGCCATCGACCTGCTGGATTCCGGCAAGGCCCGTGTCGCCGAGAAGATTGCCGGCGAGTGGGTGGTACACCAGTGGTTGAAGAAAGCGGTACTGCTCTACTTCCGCATCAATGACAACGGCATCATCAAGGGCGACGATGCCCAGTACTACGACAAGGTTCCCCTCAAGTTCTCCGACTACACAGCCGAGCAGTTCAAGGAAGCGGGTGTGCGCGTGGTGCCGCCGGCAACCGCCCGCAAAGGCTCCTTCATCGCCCCCAATACGGTGCTGATGCCCTCCTATGTCAACATAGGCGCCTTCGTTGACGAAGGCACCATGGTCGACACCTGGGCCACAGTGGGCTCCTGCGCCCAGATCGGCAAGAACGTGCACCTCTCCGGCGGCGTCGGTATCGGTGGCGTACTGGAGCCGCTGCAGGCCAACCCGACCATCATCGAAGACAACTGCTTCATCGGTGCCCGTTCCGAAGTGGTGGAAGGTGTGATCGTGGAAGAGGGCTCCGTCATCTCCATGGGCGTCTTCATCGGCCAGTCCACCCGCATCTATGACCGTGAAACCGGCGAAATCCACTACGGCCGCGTCCCGGCCGGCTCGGTGGTCGTATCCGGCTCCCTGCCCTCCAAGTGCGGCAAATACAGCCTGTACGCCGCCGTCATCGTCAAGAAGGTGGATGCCAAGACCCGTGCCAAGGTCGGCATCAACGCTCTGCTGCGCTCCATCGACGAGTAATGGCCAACTGCTTGCTGCAAGGGCGCCTCGAGGCGCCCTTTTTTATGATTGCATCGACATCCAGATGATAGGAATGTCCCGCGGCCCTAGCTGTCGGTATCAGCGCCCTGCTGCGCGCCATCGATAAGTGATCGACCAGCCATCATGGCAAAAGGGGCCTTTTGGGCCCCTTTTGATTTTGGCGCCCCTGTCACAGGCAAGCCACACAGACTCGGTTAAGATAGATGGGTCAGGATCGTTTCAAACCGAGGAAGCCCGATGTACGAGAATCTGAAGAGCCTGGGGATCCAGGAACCCACCTCAGTGGACAGCTATACCCTGCGCCAGGAAGCCAATCACGACATCCTCAAGATCTACTTCAAGAAGCAGAAAGGCGAGTTCTTCGCCAAGAGTGTCAAATTCAAATATCCCCGCCAGCGCAAGACCATGCTGGTCGACTCGGGTACCCATGAGTACAAGGATGTCACCGAGATCAACGCCAATCTCAAGTACGTGGTGGATGAGCTGGATAACCTGACCCAGGGCGTGCACGTCCAGGCCGACCCGGACATCAAGCAGAAGATACTGCGTGACCTGCGCCACCTGGAAAAAGTGGTGCAAAACAAGATCAGTGAAATAGAGCGGGATCTGGAGAAGTTGTAAGCCCGATCCGGCAACAACGAGGGGCGCCCGTCAGGCGCCCCTTTTCTTTGTGCGGGATCCGCATGCCATGGGCGGGTCAACATGTGGTGGGGGCAGCAGGCCATTAACGCCCCCCTCACCCCCACTCCTTTGGGTGCAACAGGATGAGCAACTCGACAGACCCAGTCCCTGCCCGCTATCACCCTGACGCTCGCCCAGCAAAAAGGGAGGCTTTCGCCTCCCTCTTCAAGAACTCTGATATTCAGGCAACAGGATTAGTTGCTCTTCATCCAGATATCCATGTCGGTTTTCAGGTTGTCTGACTTGGTACCGAAGATGGCTTGTACGCCGGAACCAGCTACGACCACACCGGCAGCACCCAGTTTCTTCAGACCAGCCTGGTCAACCTTGGCAACGTCTTTCACGCCAACCCGCAGACGGGTGATGCAGGCATCCAGAGAAGCGATGTTCTCTTTACCACCGAAGGCAGTGACCAGGGCAGCAGACATCTCGTCCTTGCTTTGGCTGACGGTCTCTTCAGCAGTCTCGTCTTCACGACCCGGAGTTTTCAGGTTCATGGCACGGATTACGAAGCTGAACACCACGTAGTAGATGACCGCGTAGACCAGACCCAGACCCACCAGCAGCAACATGTTGTCGGCACGGGGTGATTGCACCACGAAGTCGATGAAACCGTTGGAGAAGGTGTGACCGTGTACCACGCCCAGGGAGTTGGTCAGCACATAGGCCAGACCAGCCAGTACGGCGTGAATCGCGTACAGCACAGGAGCGATGAACAGGAAGGAGAACTCAATCGGCTCGGTGATACCGGTCAGGAAAGAGGTCAGGGCGGCAGAGGCCATGATACCTACGATCTTGGCGCGGTTTTCCGGCTTGGCGGCGTGAGCGATGGCAAACGCAGCAGCAGGCAGACCGAACATCTTGAACAGGTAGCCACCGGCCAGCTGACCGAAGCCGTTACCGGCAGCGCGGGAAGCGTCATCGGCAGTCAGGAAGCAGGTCATGATGCCGTGAACAGTTTCACCGGCGCCGTTGACACAGGTACCCGCCTGATAGAAGAAAGGCACGTTCCAGATGTGGTGCAGACCGAACGGGATCAGGGAGCGCTCAACCACGCCGTAGATACCGAAGGCCAGTACCGGGTTCTGGTTGGCAGCCCAGTCGGAGAAGGCGCCGATGGCGGAACCAACTGGCGGCCAAATCACGGACAGGATCACACCCAGACCGATGGACACGAAACCTGTGATGATGGGCACGGCACGCTTGCCGGCGAAGAAGCCCAGATACTCTGGCAACTGGATCTTGTAGAAACGGTTGAACGCCCAGGCAGCCACACCACCGGCGAGGATACCGCCCAGTACGCCGGTCTCGATGGTTTCAACACCCATCACAGGTGCCATCACCTTCAGAGTAGCTGTCATGATGCCGTAGCCAACGATGGCTGACAGACCGGATACGCCGTCGTTATTGGTAAAGCCGAGGGCAACACCCACTGCAAACAGCAGGGCCATCTGACCAAATACGGAACCACCAGCTTGCTCCATCAATTGGGAGACAATTTCTGGCAACCAGCTGAAGTGAGCGGCGCCCACCCCCAGCAGAATACCTGCAACTGGCAAGACCGATACTGGCAGCATCAGCGCCTTACCGACCTTTTGCAGATTAGAGAAAGCATTTTTAAACATGTGTGCGCTCCTGAATGAATTGTCTTCCCGTAAACGGTTCAGTCCAATTGATAGACGATCACGAGCATCATCTTCATCGGCATGAATTCGATTGGGGGGTGTTTATTTTGACCTGTTGAATATAACCCAGCAGATCTGAAATTTCTTCCATCAGGCGCAAGGGAATAAAAAATTTGGAGGGGAGATCACAAGATAATTCAGAGGGAAAATTCGGGGAGATTACAGATATATTTCGGCATTTTCATGCTACGCCATAAATATGAAAAGTGCTGTTTCGCATTGTATTTTAACCAATCATATTAATGCCGAAAGAAACGCATTGTAACTTAATGTAACCATTTGCTGTTTTTTCTATTTTAGTCTACCGATTAAAAAGGCCTCCAACAAGGGAGGCCTCAAATAAATATTATCTTTTAAAGACTGGGCAATATTCAGCCTTTCTGCGAACGCTTGACCGCATCAATAAAGACGGATTTCGCCTTGGTCGAGCCGGCACGCTCGGCCTCATTGACCAGTTGCATCGCCTTGTCGATATCACCGGCTTTCACCGCTTTCTCGATCTGGGACTGATAGAAGGCCTCGGTTTCGGTCAGCATGGCGGGTGCGGGTTTGCTGGGCGCAGCAACGGCTGCAGCCGTCACAGTGCCAGCCGCCACGGCAGCGGTCGCCGGTGCGGCCTGGCTCATCGCCACCTTGTCTGCGTACTCGGGTTTGAAGACGGCCTCAAGACCCTGCCCCTTGGCCATGTCGACAACTTCGATCTGCACCAGGCCCCATGGGGAGTGCGGGATCACGGGATCCTTGATATCCGGCTCGACCGTGCCATTCGCACGGGCAAACGCCTTGGAAGGATGCAATATGGTGGTACTGCCCGCCAACTGGTTGGCCGGGGCATAGACAATCATGTAGGTTTCAGCCGCCGGGTTGCCCGGCATGCTGCGATCGACAAACACCTTGCCTTCGATGCGATCGTTGTCCAGCAGATGGGCTGGCTGGTAGCTGAATACCGACTCACCCAGCACGCGAGTCACCTTGAACTGGGCATCCAGCATGATGACCTGAGGCACCAGTACTGTCTTGCTCACCTGGGAGGCAACCTTGATGGCCAGGTTGCCGGTGTTGGCTGGCAGGCGATAAGCCGCAAAGTAGCTCATCCCCTCGTCAAACTGAAAACTGGGTTGCTTGCCATCGAGGGCCAGCAAGGTATCGCCTTCCGGCAAGCTCACATAATTGAAATCGTTGAAAGCAGCGCAGCAGCTGGTTGCCTGTGAGAGCGCCTGCTTGGCCTGTTCGGCATTACTCAGGATGGATGCGTGATCCTGCACGGGGATCAACATGCTACCGGAACAACCGGCCAACAGCGCAGTAACCACGGCTGCGATAGACATCTTTACCAGTTTCATTCTTCTTATCTCCATAACCCGGTTGCCGTTACCCGGCGAAACAAAACTGCCCCCATACGGGGGCAGTGACTAACTTAACTTAAACAGCTGCTTACCACCAAGCTTCCGCTTGCACACCCACTTGGTAGGTGTCTTTGGAGGTGCCGCTTTCGAAGACTTTCTGATCTTCGTCGTTGGCCAGGTAGGAGGCGAACACACGGATTTCAGGACGGGCCCAGAAGCTGGAGCCGGCAGACCAGGCTTGAGCCAGGGTCAGCTTGTAGCCGGAGTCATCAACAGAGGTACCGTTGGTGGACTTGGTCTTGTCCTTGAAGTAGCCGCCTTCGAAGATGGTCTTGTTGAAGTCATCCCACTTGTACATGGGGCGAACAACGGCGGACATGGCTTCAACCTTGTCGTTGCCATCCCACATCTCGTTGCCTACACCGTAGACCAGCTGGTGACCCATCTCGAAGTTGTTGCCCATGGGAACAACACCCCAGTTGATGATGCGGAAACCATCAGCACCGTCTTTGGCTTCGGCACCGTACCAGGAACCGTCACCGTAGAAGGCCATGGTCTTGGAGTAACCTTCAGTACCGTACTGCAGCACAGTCTTGTTGAAGCCACCCAGGATGCCTTGGGTCAGTTCGGCAGTCAGCATGACGCCGTCTTTCATGTTGTTGTTTTTCAGCGGTTTCTGCGCTTCGGTCTCGTTAACCAGTGCGTAGTCTACGCCAACTTCCAGAGACGCTTCGCTCCACAGCGGGATACCGGCATAACGCAGATCCAGCGTGTTGACGTTCAGGTCTTCGTTTTTACGATAGATTGGATTACCGGTAGTCGGGTCTGTTCCAATCTGGTTGTACTGACCGAACACATCGGCCGCGCTGCGGTCGTTGCGAACCCAGGCGAAGGAGATCTTGCCAGGACCGGCCTGGATGCCTTCGATACCGGCACCGGCACCGGAGATGTTCCAGTAGTAGAAGTCGGAGATGTGGATGTCGTGACGTTGGTAGTAACGCTTACCGGCCCACAGGGTGGCTTCCGGTGCGAAACCCAGCAGGCCCTTGGCCTGGACGTTGAACTGGCGCAGGGCGAAATCGGAATCACCGTTGCACTGTTTGGCATCGAAGTTACAAACGGTACCGGTACCTTCCCAGTCGTTTGAACCGTTGGAAGCCATGGCGAACATGGAATCAACGTAGAAAGTCTTGCCATCCTTGTTGAATACTTCCTGACCCAGCTGAACTTCGCCGTAGGTATCATTTTCGTTACCCAGACGACCAACCTTGTTCACGTTGTATTTCACCATGTCTCCGTCACCGGAAACGCCAACACCTGAACGGAAGTAGCCGTGGAAATCAACGGCGAAGGCGGCTTGGGAAGCCAGGGCTGCGGTTACTGCTGCAGCGATCGGGAGCCACTTTGCTTTCATTTTCATTTTCCTTATTCCCGCTGAGAGGAGTGTGATCCTGAATATCCAAGTTCTTATCACCATAAAAACGTTTAGGTGATAACCGAGGCCGATTATAGGTAGCCAATTTCGGGACAAACATGAGCTGATTCACAAAATGGCGACAAATCGCCCACCCCACACCCAAGAGGGTTTTATAGGACATGGGAAGCAATAAATTAGCAATAACTCACCAATTAAAAACACGAACAAGCAAAAAACATGGCTTGAAATCGCTATCAAACATTAATTCGCTTCGCTGATTAAGTTGAAAATACCCAAATCAATGACAAAAACATGACTGAAATCGCTTTCAATGCGGAACTTTTAATTTTCTTGCATGTCGGTCATGACAGAAATAAATGCTCGGCCAAACGAAGGGATGCCAGAAAAATAACCGGATAAAAAGTGGGAAATATGGTCAGTTGAGACTGGTCTGGCCCGGAAATAAACATCCCCCATGGGCAAACCAACGGGGGACAAATAAAGAACACAAGGAGGGGAAAACTAGAGTGTATTTTCCCAGCCGGTTAGCCAGGCCAGCGCCACTTTTTCCGGTTCATCGTCGACGGTGGCATCTATCTCCAGACGGGGCAACAGAGCCCTGGCCCCCAGCTCCTGCAACAGGCCGTCAAGCTGACGGCCGGCACCGCAAAAGTGCTCATAGCTGCTGTCACCCATGGCGATGAGCGCATAGCGCCACCCTTTCATATAGGGAGCCCGATCGGCCAGGGCGGCGGCTAAGGGTTGCAGATTGGGCGGAATATCGCCCTGCCCCGTGGTGGCGGTGATCACCAACAGGAAGCGGGAGGCGTCCAGGTCTTCCAACACGGCCTCATCGAAGATCTGGCACACATGTCCGGCCTGCTGCAACTGCGCAGCCAGCGTCTCGGCAACCAGCATGGCCGCGCCATAAACGGTTCCCACTACTATATCTATCTGAGCCATAACGGATTCCTTTGACTGGCGTGGCTTTACAGCATGCCACAACCCGGTCGAAGGCAACACCCGACCGTGAGTGAGCAGGCCAGGTGAAGATCAGTAGTCGCTCTCGCTGGCGGGCCAGCCCAGCTCGGCAAACAGCTGCAAGACGTCCGGCCCCAGCGGCGCCTGGATCCGCATCGGGACTTTGAGGATCGGGTGCTCGAAACTGAGTCTGCGGGCCACCAGCAGCAGGCGTTCGCACCCCAGCTGCTCGCGAAAGAAGCGGTTGTGGCGGCCATCACCATGGCTGGTATCCCCGACTATGGGGTGGAACAGGTGGGCCAGATGGCGGCGCAGCTGATGCTTGCGACCGGTTTTCGGGAACAGCCTGACCAGGCTGTAACGACTGGTGGGGTGCTTCTTGGAAACCGCATGGGGCAACTCGACCTGGTGCAGGCGATGAAATGCGGTGACCGCCTCCTGAGCCGGACGATCCGGGGAGCTCATGGCATCGGCTATCTTGTCCAACTGCTCCTTGAGGGGGTAATCGATCACCCCCTGCTCCGGGGCCCAGCCCCGCACCAGCGCCAGATACTCCTTGTGCACCCGACGGGCGGCAAACGCCTCGGTCAGGGTGCGGGCAACCGCAGGATCGAGCGCAAACAGCAGTACGCCCGAGGTTGGGCGATCGAGGCGATGCACGGGGTAGACGTGGCGGCCGCCGATGAGATCCCGGGTCATCTGCATGGCGAAGCGGGTCTCGGCCTTGTCGAGCCAGCTGCGGTGCACCAGCAGGCCCGACGGCTTGTTGACCGCCACCAGCCAGTCATCCTGATAGAGCAGAGTCAGCTTCATCGCGCCGCCGTCTTTAGCACAGCAACCATGGGGGCCGCCACCAGCCAGCGTTTCCTTCTGATAGAGCAGAGTCAGCTTCATCGCGCCGCCGTCGTTAGTACGGCAACCATTGAGGCTACCGCCAACCGGCGTTTCCTTCTGATAGGGCAGGGTCAGTTGCAAGGCGTTTTCTTCCTTTGCCTGCTCACTCATCATTGCTCAACCACTTTGCCGGAGAGCAGCAGATCGAAGCGGGCGATCAACCGCAGCAGGGCTTCCACGTCGGCCAGCTCTTCTTTGTAGACTTCGCTCGCCATGGGATAGAGGGAGACGCTGGTGGGCAGCGGCGCTTGCAGCATGACCAGTTGCTCCATGCGCGGGATCAGCACGAACTGCAGCCACTGATCGAAGCTCAGGGTATCGACACAGAACGGCAGCTCGCTCGCCAGGGCCTCTTCACCCGGATGCTCATCTTGCCAGCGCTCCAGGCGCTGCAACTCGGCGGTGAGTTCACCCAACAGGCCGGCTACCAGCAAATATTGATTCATCTCGTCGTCCTCTTGCTCATGACCACATACCGGTCAACCTCCCCGGTAAAACGGGCACAGGCTGGCCGGGCTCATCAAAAAAGGGCGCTACTATACACCGTCCCCCTCCCCCTCTGCCATGTTCCATTGGCAGGCTGGACGCAGAGCCGAGCCCCACAGGATATCTGATGCAACCGCTTTATACAGCTTGACCCGCAGCACCCTTCTCAGCTTGTAACAAAGCGGTCTTGGTGCCCCTGCTGGCTATCTGATACAACCGCTTTATAATCGGCCCGCATCACCCTTAGCCGGATCACATCATGTCTACCATCAACACGCTGACCGAGTTTCTGACCCAGGCCGATACCCAGTTTCAACTGTTCGACATGGGCCGCCAGGTGCGACCGCTGGCGAGCGATACCTTCGTGCGCATCGAGCAGCAGCAAGAACCCTATCCCTGGCCCCTGCAACAGCACGCCTGGCTCGGCGTTCACTTCTTCCAGCCGGCGGAGTCCAGGCACTATCTCTGGTTCCTCAAGTTTGCGCTCGATGAGCGCGGTCTGCTCATCGGCAGCGGCCCCAAGCTCTTCATGGATCAGGTGGTCGAGACCCTGGGCTACAAGCTGACCGGCGATCTGGATGAAGAGAAGGCCCAGCGACTGGCCGACAACCCCTACACCTTCCGCCCGGCCGAGGCCAAGATGGCCAGCCTGCATGCCAAGCTGGCCCGCCAGTTGGAACAGGCCCCTTCCGCCTACTACAACGCCCTCTGCCACTATCTGGCGGCACCCGGCGACGAAGGCTGGCAGGCGCTGGGCCTGCAAGGCTTCGCCGACATGGCCGAGCGACTGCAGGACGAGCGCAATCTGGCGCTGGTGTGCAAGGCGTTGCCAAGGCTGCCCCAGGCGCCGCTCTACGCCCTGTGCCAGAGCCTGGAAAATGTCCCGCTGCCACCGGCCGTGCAGGGTGCCCTGTTCGAGCGCATCGGCAAGGAGCAGGAGAGCGCCGAGCCCAACCCGGAAACCCTGGCCTACCTGTGCCGGGCGCTGGCCTCTTGCAACGGCAATGCCATGCGTACCAACAAGCTGCTGACCCTGCTGCAAACCCAGCCGAGCCCGGCCCTGCTGCTCGCCATCGCCGGTCGCCTCTGGCCCGATCTGAAGGAGCCGAGCCTGCTCGGCCTGTTCCTGGAGCAGCTGGCGCTGCAACCGACCCAGTTCTTCAACCATGTGTTTGCCGAACTGGTGACCCTGCCGGCACTGCGCGATGATATGCTGGCCAGATTGCGGGATCCGGCGCGCAGCGATGCACTCGGTCAGGCCATAGGCCGTCTGTTTGCCGCGGCGTAACATCTGATGGAATAACGGCCGGGTGGCTCGCCACTCGGTCCACACCAGGCCACATCACAAGGAAGGAGCCCTCGATGGGTGAAATGCTCGGTATCTTGCTGCTTATCCTCATCGGCGCTGCCTTCTGGCATCAGCGCCGCCAGGCCGAACTCGCCTGGCAATACATGCGCCGCTA
Organism: Aeromonas sp. MR19; assembly: GCF_963899305.1. Taxonomy (NCBI): domain Bacteria; kingdom Pseudomonadati; phylum Pseudomonadota; class Gammaproteobacteria; order Aeromonadales; family Aeromonadaceae; genus Aeromonas; species Aeromonas sp. MR19. The sequence goes on along the minus strand of NZ_CAWQWZ010000050.1, from coordinate 87,536 downwards.
CTGCCAGCATCACGACCTGCAACTGCTGTCGCTGGCGCGCAGCCACCGTGCGCTGGCCAATCAGCCACTGCGACTGTTGACCTACTACGAGTTTGAATTTTCCAGCGATGGCGAGAGCCACTATCAGGGACAGTTGCGCATGCAGGGACTGCACATTGTCGGCGTCGATCTGCCACCCCATCGCATGCCATCCCAGTAAGCCAGCCAGCGCGACTCCCGCTGGCCCCAAGGCCAGCCACCCCGCATCGGGCCCATGCCATCGCAATAGCAAGCCGGCACGGATCCGGGCCTATAATTTTCAGGAATGTCCCCCGGGAGAGATGAGATGGAATTCCTGACCCACGACCTGTCCGCCCTGTTTGCCCAGCTGGGCCTGGCCAACGACGAGCTGAACCTGCACCGCTTTATCCACGAACACAGGCTGGACAATCAGACCCTGCTGCCCGAGGCCGCTTTCTGGACCCAGTCCCAGGCCAACTTCCTGCGCGATGCACTCTGGGATGATTCGGACTGGTCGGAAGCCATCGATCAGCTGGATGTGCTGCTGCGCCAGACCGATTGAGCCTCCTCCTCTCGCCAGCCCGCTTTCCAGACGAAGGCGGTTTGGTTAAGCTCTGTGCCCCGTCCAGCCCGTATCATCGCCATCCTGCGCAGGAGCCCCATGTCCGCCCAAGAGATCATCCGCATTGCCAACGAACTGGCCGCGAAGGGGATCGCCCCCTCCACCGCCATGGTCAAGGCTCGCCTCAGCCAGCCCGTGCCCATGGCCGAGCTGCTGAAAGTGCTGAGCCAGTGGAAACAGCAACCCCAGCCCACCGAGCCATCCGCAACCACCACACCTGCGGTTGCCAAGCCCGAGCTAGCGGCCGATGCCGTCAACCTGCAGCAGCTGAGCGAGCAGCTCAACCGGCTCGAGCAGAAGGTCGATCGCCTGACCGCCCTGCTGCTTCAACGCCAGCCGGACTGAGCCCCCATGTACATTCTCGAACTCAGCTTTGAATGCTATCGCGATACCTCCCTCGGTGAGGCCGAGCGGGCCATAGTCAACTACCTGGACATGCTGCGCTATCAGGGCCAGATCCTTGGCCGGGAGTTTCCCACCAGCATGCAGCAGGGTCAGTTCATCAGCCGGGTGGTCTGCCCCGAGCAGGACAGCCTGCACCCGGACAACCAGAGCGAACAGGTGGCACTGGCTGAACAGCAGCTCAATCAGGCGGGACTGCTCGCGCCAAAACTCCAGCTGCAAGGGGTGGATCTGCTCTCCGACAGCACGGATCCTTGCGGCCATACCGACGAGCGGCCGAGCTGGATGCTGCTCTACACCAGCTTCCTGCACACCTGCTCGCCACTGCGCTGTGGCGACCACTTCGCCCCCATACCGCTCTACCGGCTGCCGGCCATCGCCAACGGCGACCACAAGCAGATCATCAAGTGGCAGGAGGATTGGGAGGCGTGTGATCAGCTGCAGATGAACGGCTCCATCGCCGAACACGCAGCATTGCACGAAATCGGCGAGGTAGGCAGCCGACTGCAACGCCGTGGCAGCGATCTCGGCAAGCGGCTGGAGGCCCTGAGCGGCATTCCTACCTATTACTACCTCTACCGGGTCGGCGGGCTGAGCGCCGCCGAAGAGAAGGCTCGCCCCTGCCCAGGCTGTGGCGGTGAATGGGCGCTAACCGAACCGCTGCACGAGATCTTCGACTTCAAGTGCGATCCCTGCCGGCTGGTCTCCAACCTCTCCTGGGACTTCAAGGATTAGGGGCCACGCCAGCCGTGATAAAGGGACAATGAAAAAGAGCCTTGCCACACGGCAAGGCTCTTTTCGTTCGGGTTTGTACAAGGCCCCTTATTGCGGCAATGTCTCCAGCCGCGCGAGAAAATCGGGCAGGGAGGGCGCCAGCGCCAGACGGCGACCCGAGTCAAGCCACTCCAGCCACACCTGACCACTCTCGTTATCAAGGGAAATAAGCGTCATCTCGTTGCGGGTGGTGGCGATGAAGATAGATGGCGCACGCTTCAACTTGCGCAGCATCAGCAGGTGGCCGATCAGGTTCTCCCTCAGCAGGTCCAGATCCGCCTCGTTCCACGGCAGGATCAACTCAAGGCGCAACCCCTTGTAGGAACAAGGAATGGGGCGGCTGAACCAGTGGCCAAACAGGGCAAGGGCAGCGGGATGCAGCACCAGCTCCAGCGCATCGGCCATGGCCGTGAAATCAGCGGGTTCACTGCGCCGCTGAGGACGCCAGGCGACCCGCCCCTCTCTGGGCTCATCCAGCTCGCAAGGGGAGCGCCAGTCAGCCTCCCATTCACACAGGGGCAGTCCCCGCCTTGCCTCGCCATCACGCTGCCAGCGTAAAAAAAAGTGTTCCAGGGCAGACAAGACTTGATCCGACATCGAAATTCCCCACAATTGCTGCCAAAGTCCGCTATTGCACCATCAAAGCCGTGAGCAGACAAGGTGAAGCGCGAGACGCCGCCACTGGGTGGCAATCCTCCCGCGACGCCGACCTGGGGCAAGGGCCCCAGCCGCTGCCAGCGCAATGGCCCATTCAACGTCCGGATCATCAAACACATGAGCAAACAAGAGAGATACGCAGGTGCCAGCGCCTTGCAGGGGCTGAGCCTGGGTCAGCAGTCCGCCTACATCAGCCAGTACAGCCCGGCCCTGTTGCAGCCGGTACCGCGCAGCCTGAACCGCGACGACCTCGGCCTGACCGGCACGCTGCCGTTCCAGGGTTGTGACATCTGGACCCTGTACGAGCTCTCCTGGCTCAATGCCAGAGGCAAGCCCATGGTGGCCGTCGGCGAGGTCTCAGTCCCGGCGACCAGCGCCAACCTCATCGAATCCAAGTCGTTCAAGCTCTATCTCAACTCCTTCAACCAGACCCGTTGCGACTCGCTGGAAGCGGTACGGGCGCTGCTGGTCAAGGATCTGAGTGCCTGCGCCGGCAGCGATGTGAGCGTCACCCTGTTCCCGCTGACCCAGGCGCCCCACCACATTGCGACCCTGCCGGGGGAGTGCATCGACGAGCAAGACATAGAGGTGGACTGCTACGAGTTCGATGCCGAGCTGCTGCTGGGGGCGGCGAGCAACGAGGAGGTGGAAGAGACACTGCACAGTCACCTGCTCAAGTCCAACTGCCTGGTGACCAGCCAGCCGGACTGGGGATCCGTGGTGATCCACTATCGCGGCCCGCGCCTCGATCGGGAAAAACTGCTGCGCTACCTCATCTCGTTTCGCCAGCACAACGAGTTCCACGAGCAGTGCATCGAGCGGATCTTCACCGATCTCAAGCACTTCTGTCGCCCGAGCCAGCTGACCGTCTATGCCCGCTATACCCGCCGTGGCGGACTGGATATCAACCCGTTCCGCAGCGACTGGGAAGTTCCCCCCGCCAACCTGCGCCTTATCCGCCAGTAAACGCCGGGCGCAGCTGACAGTAAGGAGGCTTGGATACCAGGCACCTTCCTCCGTCACTGCCAGTCAATGCTGGACGCGGCTGACAGGAAGGGCTTGAATACCAGGCCCCTTCCCCTGTCACTGCCAGTCCACGCTGGACGCGGCTGACAACAAGGGGCTTGGATACCAGACCCCTTCCCCCATCCCCGCCAGTAAACGCTGGACGGGCAGGGGGGGGCTTGGATAACATGCCCACACCCCTGTGCTGTCCTTAATCCAATGAATCAACTGTTTTTTCTGGCAATGATGATGTCCTCCCTGTCTGCTCCTGATCTGGATCTGGCCAAGGAGCAGTTGTCTATCGATCTGCAGCAGGCCCAGACCCTGGTGCTCACCGATCCTGCCAGATGTGTCCAGATCACCTCGGCCTTCCTGACACGCACAGCCAATAATCCCAAGCAAATCATCAGCAATCGCCAGGAGTACGGCTATCGCGAGCCATTGCTGAGCTATGGCACGGCCGCCCAGGCCACAGGTGCTCACCTGCTCAAGGGGGAGTGTCTGCTGCAACTGGGCCAGTTCCAGGCGGCACAGAAGTCGCTCGATCAGGGCATCGCCATGGCCGCCAAGGAGCAGCAACTGGAGTTGCAGGCTCACGGCCTCTATCTCAAGATCCGCAGCCAGAATCTGCAGGATCACTCCCATGGCGCCAGCGCCGGCCTGCTCGGCCAGCTGGAGACCCTGCTCAGCAATCCCAGCCTCAAAGAGAGCCAGCTGCAGGTCTACAGCCGCTTGCTGCGCACCAACGCCAGCATAGAGGCGCACCAGTTCGACGAGGCCAAACGCCAACTGGCCGAGGCTAGGCGCTGGGCGAACAAGACCAAGGAGCCGCTGGCCAGTGCCTGGGTCAGCGCGGTGAGCGGCGATCTCTACCATGCCCTCAGGCAGCCCCAGCTCTCGCTCGGTGACTATATCGACGCCCAGCAACAGGCCAGGGGACTGCAGGATCCCCTCTTCCTCGGGCTGCTGTCGAACCAGATAGTGAACCTCTATCAGGCGGAACAGGAGCCGCAGAAGGCGCTGCAATACGCCAATGAGGCCGCCAACTACTTTCATGCCCTCGGCAACCCCTCCCTGCTCAGCGATGCGCTGATCGTGCTCGCCCGCCTCAACCGGGATCAGGGTGAGATGAACATGGCGCTGGTCTACTTCTTCAATGCGCTGGATCTGCTGGACGAGGGCAACAATCGCACCCGCATCGCCAATCTCAAGTACGAGATAGGCAAGACCTATCTGCAAACCGGCAACCTGACCCTGGCCCGCAACTACCTCACAGCGGCCCGCCAGTCCCACGAACTGGGCGACGACAAGGAGCCGCTGATCGACACCCTGCTGCTGCTGGGTGAGCTGCACCTCAAGCAGAAGGAGGGTGGCATCGCCATCCTGCAGCTGGAAAATGCGCTGGCGCTGGCCAACCAGATCGGCGATGCCCAGCGCCAGTTCGAGATCTTCCGGCTGCTCTCTGTGGCCTACGAGCAGAAGGGCTACCTCAAGCAGGCGCTGGACAGCTACAAGAATTTCCACCAGCGCAGCGAGCAGGTGCGCCAGCAGCAGGTCGATCTGGAGCAGGAGGCGATCCGCGACAACTATGTCCAGGTGGAGCGGGAGCAGCAGATCAAGGAGCTGGAACAACAGCTCGATACCAGCCGGCATCAGCAGGATCGCTACCTCTGGTCGAGCGTCATCACGGGTCTTCTGCTGACCCTGTTCATCTATCTGTTCTTCACCCTCTGGCTCAAGCTCAGGGTCGCCCGCCTGCAAGGCAAGCAACTGGGTGAGGCCATCTTGATCGAGCCGCGCACCGGCCTTGCCAACTGGCAGCGGCTGATGAGCCGCTGGCCGCGTGAGATGGCCAGACGCCAGCAAAAGTCAGAACGCTGGTATCTGAGCGAGCTGCCCACCAGCGAATTCGACGACAAACTGCATTATCTGCTGTTTCGGGTGCCCTTCCTGGTCAACAGCCTGGAGCAGCACGGCTATCAGGTGAGCCGCGAGATAGAGCAGGCCTTCGGCAGCTATGTCAACGGGCTGACGCCGCAGGATGGGCGCATCTACGATCTGCGTGAAGGCCACCTGCTCTACGTGGTGCCCCAGCGCCATGTGGAAGACCTGCACCGGCTGGCCCAGGATCTGCTCGCGGCCTTTGCCGCCTTCCCCTGCCAGCACCCGCTGGATCGCCACATCAGCCTCGGCATCGTCAGCCATCCCTTCCTGCCCAAGGCGGCGACCGCCCTCGATCACCACGGCCTGTTCGATCTCTGTTATCTGGCACTGGCCGGAGCCATTCAGCTCAGTGAAAAACACCAGCAAAGTGTCTGGCTGGAGCTGGCCGCCATCGATTGCCAACAGGCCGCGTTTTTTAATGGGGATGTGTGGCAATGCTGCTTGATGGCAATTGACAAGGGACTGGTAAAAGTAAATTCTTCTCATGAAAAGCAATGGGTTAATTGGCTTCGACTTTCACGGACGAAAGCGCCGGATGACCAATGACGATATAGATAATCAACTGGGTCTGGAACTGGGTTCGACCGCCGTTGCTATCCAACACAAAAACGATAATGACAACAGGGCGACCTGAATAATGAATGATATCGCTGCCGTAGCAGGACAATTGGCCAGACTCAGGGAATCCCTTCAGCAAAAGCAGCTGGAGCTCGACGGCATCGTCTCTTTCTCCGACACCGAGCGCGCCCGCAGCATCCAGTTCATCGGCAAGTTGATGCAGGCCTGTCGCGGCCATGATCGCGAGCTGGACAACAAGCTCGCCAAGCTCAAGCAAAAACTCGATGGCAATCCGCCGCTCTCCGCCCTCGACGCCGATCTCGCCGTCATCGAAAAGCTGTTGCAGCAGCACGGCAACGCGCTGGAAGAGTCCATCACCCTGACCAAGTCCGCCATCGACCTTGGCTCCAAGCAGCTCAAGTCCATCAAGGGCTTCCCGGAGGATACCCGCAAGTCCCTCAAGGAGTTTCTGGCGAGCCCGGATGGCTATGGCATAGGCGATCATCAGAAGAAGGTGATCCGGCTGCTGGAGTTCTACCAGCAGGCCATCAAGATCCAGCTGCTGCCGACCCAGCCCCTGCTGGCGCAGGCTCCCGTTGCCAGCACGCCGGCCGTGGCCATAGCCGAACTATCTTCCCCCGAGCCAACCATCCCGTTTGATGCCAAGACCCACGCCCACATAGCCGACGAGTTGCAGCGGCTCATCACCGAGCTGGACTTTGCCGGTGCCGTCGGCGAGAGCCTGGCGGATATCCGTCGCCAGTTGCTGGGTGGCATCACGCCGCCGCTGCTGGCCGAGATCTGCCTGCAGATCATCGAGCTCATCATAGAGGGCACCCGCGAGGAGCGAAAATCTTCCCAGGCGTTTCTCAGCACCCTCAACGAGAGCCTCTCGGCTGTGCATTTCAGCTTCACCGAATCCCTCGACGAGGGGCGCGCCCTGCAAAGCGCCACCCAGGATACCCGTCAGGCCATCGACAAGGAGCTGAAGGCCATCGATCATACCCTGGCCAGCCATGACTCCCTCGATGAGCTCAAGGGCGCCATCTCGGGCCACATGGGCGCCATCAACCTGCTGTTGCAGGACAGGGAAGCCATGGCCGCCCGCGAGCGCCACCTGCTGACCCGCCTCTCCACCATGGAGGCCAAACTGCGGCTGATGAAGGAGGAGACCGCCGAATACAAGAAGCGGCTCACCATCCAGAAGCACAAGCTGTTCCTCGACAGCCTGACCCAGGTGCACAACCGGGCGGCCCTCGACGAGCGGCTCGAACTCGAATACAAGCGCTGGTTGCGCTACAGCACGCCGCTGTGCCTGGCCATCATCGACATAGATCACTTCAAGAACATCAACGACAACTACGGCCACATGGCCGGTGACAAGGCGTTGAAGGTGGTTGCCAAGGCGCTGCAGGGGGCTCTGCGTGACACCGACTTCATCGCCCGCTTCGGTGGTGAGGAGTTCGTGGTGCTGCTGCCGAACATCAACCCGGACAAGTACCAGAAGCCGCTGGAGACTCTGCGTCAGACCATCAAGAGCATTCCGTTCCGTTTTCGCGATGCCAGGGTCGAGATCACCATCTCCATCGGCGCCACCCTGTTCCGGGAAGGGGATCACACCACGGATGCGTTCGAACGGGCCGACAAGGCGCTCTACAGCTCCAAGAACTCGGGCCGGGATCAGGTCAATCTGGCCTGATGGCAGGCTAAAAAAGCAGCAAACGCACTTCTCCCCTATTCCCCTGCCCCACCGCTTACATCTACTATCAAATTCAAGGGATGCCACAGGGCATCCCGTTTTCTCCCCAGGGAAAAGCACAACGATAACAAGCGAGTGAAAGGGGAACCTATGATTACGCACATCAATCCTGTCGGCAGCATGGACTTGCTGTCACAACTCGAGGTGGATCGCCTCAAACAAACAGCCTCCAGCGATATCTATCAACTGTTTCGCAACTGCTCGCTGGCAGTGCTCAACTCAGGTAGCCATACCGACAGCTCCAAAGAGATACTGGAGCGCTTCAAATCCTTTGATATTCATGTGATCCGGCGCGAGCGCGGGGTCAAACTCGAACTGTTCAATGCCCCCGAACACGCCTTTGTGGATGGCGAGATCATCCGCGGCATTCAGGAGCACCTCTTCTCCGTGCTGCGCGACATCCTCTATGTCTCGACCCAGCTGGAGTCGAACCGGCTGGTCAACCTGACCAGCTCCACCCACATCTCCAACGTGGTATTCGCCATACTGCGCAACGCCAAGGCGATCCTGCCGGGTGCGGATCCCAACCTGGTGGTCTGCTGGGGCGGCCACTCCATCAACGAGATCGAGTACCAGTACACACGCGCGGTGGGCAGCGAGCTGGGTCTGCGTGAGCTCAACATCTGCACCGGCTGCGGCCCGGGTGCCATGGAAGGGCCCATGAAGGGCGCCGCCGTCGGCCACGCCAAACAGCGGGTGCGCAACGGCCGTTACATAGGCCTGACCGAGCCGTCCATCATAGCCGCCGAGCCGCCCAACCCTATCGTCAACGAGCTGGTGATACTGCCGGACATAGAGAAGCGGCTGGAGGCCTTCGTCCGTCTTGGCCACGGCATCATCATATTCCCGGGCGGAGTCGGCACAGCCGAAGAGCTGCTCTACCTGCTCGGCATCATGATGCACCCGGCCAACGAGCGGCAGCCCATGCCGATCATCCTGACCGGTCCGAAGGAGAGCGCCGATTACTTCCGCGCCATCGATGACTTCGTCAAGGCGACCCTGGGCGAGCCTGCCACCAGCCTCTACCGGATCATCGTCGGCGATGCGCCGGAAGTGGCCCGGGTGATGAAGGAAGCTATGCCGAAGATCCGCGAATATCGCAAGTCGGTCGGCGATGCCTACTCCTTCAACTGGTCCCTCAAGATCGAGCCCGAGTTCCAGCTGCCGTTCGAGCCGGATCACGCCAACATGGCCAGCCTGGATCTGCACCGCAACCAGCCGCCCCAGCTGCTGGCGGCGAACCTGCGCCGAGCCTTCTCCGGCATAGTCGCCGGCAACGTCAAGGAAGGGGGCATTCGCGCCATCGAGAAGAAGGGTCCCTTCAAGCTGCACGGCGACAAGGAGCTGATGCACCTGATGGACAAGCTGCTGGAGAGCTTCGTCAAGCAGCAACGGATGAAGCTGCCGGGCAGCCAGTACGTGCCCTGCTACGAGATAGTGCGCTAAGGCTGGCATCGCGATACGAAAATAGGGGCGCATTGGCGCCCCTTTTTTACCTGCCTCTGGCATGCAAATGCCATCAATCCCCCATCAGGCCGGCCTGTTTGTTACAATGGCGCGTCTCGACCGCCAAGAGTGTCCCATGTCAACTATCAGGCCGCACCTGCTCATCATAGATGCCCTCAACCTCATCCGTCGTCTGCATGCGGTGCAAGCCCAGCAGGCGCTGACCCCGGCCCAGGCGCTGATCGCCACCCGTGCCAACCTCATCAACACCTGCCGCAAGCTGCTGGCCGGCAGCGAGCCGACCCACGCCATAGCGGTATTTGACGGCGAGGTGCACAGCTGGCGCAAAGAGGTCTATCCGGCCTACAAGGAGGGGCGAACCCCCATGCCGGTCGAGCTGCGCGAAGGCTTGAACAGCTTGCAGGATGCGTTCTGGGAGTGCGGCGTGGATGCCCTGCTCTCCCAGACCGACGAGGCGGATGACCTGATCGCCACCCTGGCCACCGGCATTGCCCAGCATGGGGCCAGGGCCACCATCATCTCCACCGACAAGGGGTTCTGCCAACTTATCTGCCCGCAGATCCAGATCCGCGACTACTTCAACAAGCGCTGGCTGGATGCCGCCTTCGTCGAGCAGCAATATGGGGTGGAGCCGGCGCAACTGGTGGATTTCTGGGCCCTGACCGGCATAGGTGGCTCCAACATCAAGGGGGTGCCTGGCATAGGCCCCAAGACAGCGACCCAGCTGCTGCAACAACATGGCAGCTTGTCTGCACTGCTCGCGGCCTGTCAGCAGGAGGACGCCGGCAAGCCCTTGCTCAAGCTGCGCCAGCACCAGGATGAAGCCCTGCTGGCCCAGCGGCTGGTGCAGCTGCAGCGGGATATTCCGCTGGGGTTCAACCTGCGGGAGATACGCTATCCTCCCGTGCCCGACAGCGAGGCCTGACGGGTCTCCACCATGCTCCAGCAATCCTGCCAATCATGACGGGACTCACCCTTGCTGTTGACAAAAGCAGATAGAATGTAAAGAAACATGGAGGGTTAGGTGTAGAAATGGTATAAAACGGCCGAATCCTCCCCCTCTGTTCCCTAGAAGTGGATACCTCTCATGTCAAAAAGAAAAATTACCGTCATCCCGGGCGACGGCATTGGCCCCAGCATCATAGAATCCGCCATCCAGATCCTGACCCACGCCGGTTGTGACTTCGAATACGAATATGCGGATGCCGGTCTGGTCGCGCTGGAGAAGCACGGCGAGCTGCTGCCCCAGGCCACTCTGGATCTGATCGAGAAGAACAAGGTCAGCCTGAAGGGCCCGCTCACCACCCCGGTCGGCGGCGGCTTCACCTCCATCAACGTCTCCCTGCGCAAGAAATTCAACCTCTACGCCAACGTCCGCCCCGTCATCTCTTTCAAGGGCACCCGCAGCCGTTACGACAACATCGACATCATCACGGTACGGGAGAACACCGAGGGCATGTACTCGGGCGCCGGCCAGAAGCGCAGCGATGATAACCAGAGCGCCGAGGCGATGAGCATCATCACCCGCGACGGGGCCGAACGCATCGTCAAGTTCGCCTTCGAGCTGGCCCGTCAGGAAGGGCGCAAGAAGGTCACCATCATCCACAAGGCCAATATCCTCAAGTCCACCTCGGGCCTGTTCCTGGAAGTGGCCCGTGAAGTGGCGGCCCGCTATCCGGATATCCAGAGCGAGGAGATGATCGTCGATGCCGCCTGCATGAACCTGGTGATGTACCCGGAGCGGTTCGACGTCATGGTCACCACCAACCTGTTCGGCGACATCCTCTCGGACCTGTGCGCCGGTCTGGTGGGGGGCTTAGGGATGGCGCCGGGTGCCAACATAGGGGATGGCGCCGCCATCTTCGAAGCTGTGCACGGTTCGGCACCGGATATCGCGGGCAAGAACATCGCCAACCCGACCTCGGTGATCCTCGCCTCCATCCAGATGCTGGAATATCTGGGCATGCAGGACAAGGCTGAACGCATTCGGGAAGCGGTGCGCGCCACCATAGAATCCGGCGATCGGGTCACCCGGGATCTGGGGGGCACGGCCTCCACCAGCGAGTTCACCCAGTCCATCATAGATCGGCTGTAATCTAGTCTAATGTATTGATTTTAAAAGGGAGCCTAGGCTCCCTTTGTTTTATCTCGCGGCGCGCTACCCCCCTCATCGATTGGCTACTATGTTCAATAGATAAGGGATAAGGAGATCCATTATGCGCGCTATTTTCAGCCTGCTGCTCATCAGCAGCAGTGTCATGGCAGTAGACAGACCGGTCGACAATGCCTGGAAAGAACTACCGGCATCCGGCACCCAGCAAGCCAGCCAGGTCTGGCGCTCCACCATGGATACAAACGAGCTGCTCAAGGCGCCCAAACCGCTCTCCTTCGGGGTGGATATAATGACCGACAGCGATGGCAACAGCCAGGTCACCCCCTATCAGCAGCTGAATCTGACCGCCGAGAAGAGCGTCAGCCTCTCCTTCGAGCAGCACAAACCCAGGATCAAGTTCAAGGCCGGTGGCATGAACACCTCCATCAAGTTGCGCGGCAACGGGGTCAAGCTGGAGTTCAGCCCGACCGATCGCTCCATCCCCCTCGACATAGAGCTCAAGCTCACCGACGGCGAGTCCTCCCTGCGCTTCGACTATCGCTTCTAGGTCTGCATAAACGACAGGACCGACAGCATCTCTGCTGTCGGTCCTGTTTTCCATTCACGGCAAGGCGCCGGACGTCAGTCCTTGGCTTCCAGCTTGGAGACCCAGTACTTGTTGTAGACGTGTACCGTGATCTCTTCGCGATCGTGGTAGAGCTGCTTGGCCTGGATGACGAAGGCGTTGTCGATCTCCTTGAGCAGGCCGCGCAACACTTCTATGTTGTGCACAGCTTCGGCGTAGCGCTTCTTCATCGGCAGCTTGAGGTTGAACACCGCCTCCTGGCAGTCGTTCTCGCGGAACCAGTCGGCAATCATGTGAACAACCCGTGCCGGCTTCTCCACCATGTCGCACACCAGCCAGTAGATATTCTTCTTGCTGGGACGCCACACAAAACCGTCGTCACGCAGGTGCTTCACCTGGCCTGTATCCATCAGGGAGGGAGCCATGGTGCCGTTATCCACCGCGGTCACCATCATGCCACGACGCACCAGCTGATGCGTCCAGCCACCCGGGCAGGCACCGAGATCGACCGCCTTCATGCCGGAGGTGAGGCGCAGGTCCCACTCTTCCCGTGGCACGAACACGTAGAAAGCCTCTTCCAGCTTGAGGCTGGAGCGGCTCGGGGCATCCGGCGGGCAGCGCAGACGCGGTATGCCCATGTGGAATTCGGAGTTGTTGAACGAGTAGGAGTAACCGATCAGCAGGTGATCGTTGGCCATGAAGAAGGCGTGGAACACCGGACGGTGCGGCGTCTCCTTCTTGGTCAGCAACTCGTTGCTGCGCAGCGCCTGACGAAGCGGCACTGTGAACTTGCGGCAGAAGGCCGACAGCTCTTTCGCCTCGTTGGTGTCGGCTGTCTCCACCCGCAGATCGCCGCAGATGGTATAGCTGGCGGCCGCCTCCAGGATGGGAGAGATCCGGTCGGAGAGATCCAGATCCTTCAGCTCATGGGTCACCACCAGCATCTGGCGGATGAAGATGAGCTCCTTGAACGGCAGCTTGCGGGCCAGCAGATCGGCCTGCTCCTCGTCATACAGCTCGAATATCACATAACCGCTGTCGTCCTTGACCCGGGCGAAACCGTAACACTGCATGTTACTGGCACGTTCGGTGATCTCTGCCGCCGCCTCTTTCTCAAAACCGGGGCGGCAATAAAGCAGCAGATTATTCATTTTTTCCTCCAAGACGACAGCCAGCCCATATCAGAGCCGCCCATCCCAACATAAAACAGAGGCCACCGGCCGGGGTAATGAGCCCCAGCCCCTTGCTGCCGAGCAGCACCATGGCGTAAATACTGCCGGAGAATCCGAGGATCCCCAGCACAAATGCGAAGCCCGCAAAGGTGATCACCTTGCTGCGCACACCGCACCAACCCAGCACCAGCAGGGCAAGTGCGTGAAAAAACTGATATTGCACGGCTGTGTTGAACGCCGCCAGCAGCGAAGGCGTGATGCCGCTCGCCGCCAGGCCGTGGGCACCGTAGGCCCCCAGCAGGGTGGCCGTCAGGCCAAACAGGCCCGCCAGCACCAACCAATGCCGCTGAAACTCTCGCTGGATCTGCATCCTTGGCTCCTCCTTGTCTCGCTCACCACCTTCAGGCCTCAACCCGAGTGGCGGCGATAAAACTCTTTATCCGATCGGCCGCCTGTTGCAGGTTCTCCTGCTCGCTCACTCCACTCGCTTTTCGCGGTTTGAAGCCATGGTCACCATCGGTCAGCCAGTGGACCGATACGTGGGGTGAGAAGGGAAAATCTGCCAGTTCGGCGCGCGTGCCGAAGGTATCGCGCTCCCCTTGCAACAGCAGGGTCGGCGTCTTGATCTGCTTGAGCACTTCGCCCCGCCAGCTGTCGGGCTTGGCCGGGGGGTGGAAAGGATACCCGAGAATGAGCAATCCTGCAGCATTCATCTCGTCCTCTCCTTCGTGATACAGCTCTGCCGCCATGCGTCCCCCCATGGACTTGCCCGCCAGAAACAGCCTTGGATGGGCAAACTCGCGCACCATCTGACGCCAATGGTCGAGCAACACGGGCGCTCTGTCCGGCGGCCTGCGCTTGCCGTCCTGAGCCCGTTTGCTCATGTAGGGGAAGTTGAAACGCACCACCTCGACATCGGGCCCCGCCAGCAGGCGTGACAGCTCGGCGAGAAAGGCGTGTTCCATGCCGGCACCGGCGCCGTGGGCCAGCAAAATGCGAACGGGGGCATCGCTTGCCCCCTCCCTTATCACCTCAGTCATGACGTCCTCTCTCACACAATCACCTCAGTGCCTCACCCATCAGACCTCATGCATCGGCGAGCCGTGCCCGGCGACGGGCCTCCTCCTGCTCCACCAGCTCCAGCATCCAGTCGCGGAAGGCCACTATCTTGCCCTGATCCGACTGCTGCTCCTGGCACACCAGGTAGAAGGCGTTCTTGCTCACCAGCACCTGTTCGAACGGGCAGATGAGGCGACCGGCCTCTATTTCGGGCTGGGCCAGCACGCTGTGACCGAGCGCTACCCCCTGACCGTGGATCGCCGCCTGGATCACCATGGTCGAGTGGCTGAAGATGGGCCCCTGATTGACGTTGGGGGCATCTATGTCGAGCTGGCGAAACCAGGCCTTCCAGTCACGGCGGGAGGTATCGTGCAGCAGGGTATGACGGGTCAGATCATCCGGGGTGCGCAACGGCTTGGGGCCGGTCAGCAGCAGCGGCGAACAGACGGGGATCAGGTATTCGGTGTGCAGCTTGTCGGATCTCAGCCCAGGCCAGTTGCCACGGCCGTAGTAGATGGCCACGTCCACATCGTCGGTCAGCGACCCCTCGTCCATGTCCACCGCCTTGATCCGCACGTCTATGTCCGGATGGCGTTCGCTGAACTTCACCAGCCTGGGCACCAGCCACTGGATGGCAAAACTCGGCTGCAGAGAGACGGTGAGCGCCCCCTTGGCACTGCGGGCCAGCAGCTTGTCGGTCGCCTCCGAGATGGAGCTGAAGATGTCCTTGATATCGAGGAAGTAGCCCTGCCCCTCTTCGGTCAGCAGCAGGGAGCGGTTCTTGCGGCGAAACAGCTTGATGCCGAGATACTCCTCCAGCGCCTTGATCTGGTGACTGATGGCAGCCTGGGTCACGAACAGTTCTTCCGCAGCCCGGGTGAAGCTTAAGTGACGAGCCGCGGCTTCAAATGCTTTCAGTGCATTGAGCGGGGGTAAACGACGAGACATGAGACCAGCCGACGATGAGTTTTTCTAATGGGCCGCATTATAATTTGTCGGTTGCGGGCCGACCAGTGAATAAACATAATTCGCTTCGCAATCCGTTGTCATATGGCTCACTTTTTCTCTTCCATGTTGGTTTACATGTGATTTTTGTGAGTCAGTGGTCTGCGATTGTGGTGTTGTGTTTCTTCCTCTGCGGGAAGAGGGGCTTAAATCGGACCGATTTAACCCAGTCTGTCATCTGAATGTGTTTGGCGCCTCCGGTTGGATGGCGCCTTTTTTCTTATCCCTATACCTTGAACTGTCCCACCAGCTGCTGCTGTTTGTCCGCCAGCGCCGACAACTCGCGCCCGTTTTCGGCGGAGGTCGCCGCCTCGGCCCGTATGGTGTGGCTCACATCGCGAATGTTGCTGACGTTGCGATTGATCTCGTCCGCCACCCCGCTCTGCTCCTGCGCCGCCCGGGCAATCTGCTCGTTCATCTGGTGGATGGTGGCCACCGCATGGATGATCTGCTCCAGCACGCTGACCGACAGATCCACCTTTGTCAGCGTCACATCCGCCTGGCTGTGGCCCGTCATGATCGCCTTGACCACGGCCTGGGTACCGGATTGCAACTGCCCTATGAGGGTCTGGATCTCGACGATGGCGTTCTGGGTACGTCCCGCCAGATTGCGTACCTCGTCGGCCACCACTGCGAAGCCGCGCCCCTGCTCACCGGCCCGCGCCGCCTCGATTGCCGCGTTCAGCGCCAGCAGGTTGGTCTGCTCGGCGATTCCCTGGATCACCACCAGGATGTCGTTGATGTTCTCGCTGTTGGCGGAGAGCCGCTCCACCACCGGCTTGGCATCGCTGATCACCGCCATCAGCTTGCGCATCGCCTCCTGGGTATCGGCCACCACGTACTTGCCCTCCTGCGCCGAGGTATCGGCCTGGTTGGCTGCCGCCACCGCCGAGTTGGCGTTGCCCGCCACCTGCAGCGCGGTGGCGCTCAGCTCTTCGAAGGCGGTCGCCACCAGATCCACCTCCTGATACTGGGCCTGCATGCCGGCGCTGGTGCGCTCGGCAACCTGGGCCGCCTGCTCAGCGCTGGCGCGGGTACCGGCGACCGTGTCTATCACCTGACTGATGGTGGTCTGCAACTTGTTGAGGAAGCTGTTGAACCATTTGGCCAGCTCACCTATCTCGTCATCGCGATGCAAGTCGATGCGCTGGGTCAGATCCCCCTCCCCGGTGGCTATGTCCTTGAGACGGGCCACCACGGCGCGGATGGGCGCCACTATCTGATGAGCCATCAGCCAGATGCAGAGCAGCCCTATCGCCGAGATCACGCCGCCGATCACCATCTGGGTGACCACGCTGCGATTGGCCTGGCTGGAGAGATCCTCTTGCAGCTGACGGGCCGAGGCCAGCACCACGCTGCGGGGCAGCTCGATATAGATGCCCCATGTCTGCGCCGTGCCGCGCATCCTGACCGGCACGAAGGTTTGCAGCAAAGCACCGTCCGGGCTCCAGCGGGTCATGGTCTGCCCCTGGCCGAGCCAGCCGGTCAGATCGCCGGCCAGCGCCTGGTATTGCTGGCCCAGCGGGCTGCCCAGGGTCACGTCAAAGCCATCCACCCCGGCGGCGCGCCCTTCGTGACTGACCAGCAGCACCTTGCCCTGACCGTCGTAGAGCGCCTGATCCATCTCCTTGACCAGGTTTTGCAAGGTGGCCAGCGAGATATCGACCCCGACCATGCCGAGCAGGGTCTCCTGCTCCAGCAGGGGGACTGTCACCGAGGTCATCAGCACCTTCTGCGACCCCACATCGTCGAGATAAGGTTCGAGCAGACAGAGCGCCTTGCTGCGGATGCTGCAGCGATACCATTCGTTCTCCACCCCGCCGGCCGCCGTCGGACTCTCGTCCGCCAGCACGGATTCGTTTTGCACCTCAGCTTCTATCTTGCCGTCGACCCGGGCCCAATAGGTGGAAAAGCGCCCCTTGTCGTTGGCCCCAAGCGCACTGGAGCCATGGTAGTTGCTGTCTTCCCCGTCGAGCTGATCCGGCTCGAACACCGCATAGACACCGAGCAGATTGGCCGAGGAGGCCGCCGCATCGTGCAGTTGCTGATTGACGGCGCCACGCAGCGTCTCGGAGGAGCCGAAGTTGTCGGCCGCATTCTTGCGCTGGAACAGGATCCCCTGTGCCAGCAGGGTGGTGCGGAAATAGGCCTCGTCCAGATAACTGGTGACCTTGGCCGCCTGCTCGGATCCCATCGCCTTCATCCAGTTTTCGGCCGAACGCTGCGCCTCCTCAGTGGTGGAGGTCAGCACCTGATCCTGCATCCGGGCGGCGCTATAGAGAGAAGAGGCGACCAGGGCACCGGCACTGGCCAACAAACAACAACCGGCGATCAGGGTAATGCGTCCCTGAACAGAAAGAGAACTCATGCCACCATTCCTAACTTCGTACAGATGTGCTCAGTGTATCGGTTTTGGAAACAAAAACTTAACCTATCAGGCGAAATCCAGGCTGAGCTGGTTAACTTCTCCGTCACGGGGCAGCCCGACCACCAGCCCGAGCAGGCGAATGGGCTTGCCCTGTGCCCGCAGCAGCCCCTCATGGAGCAGATCGTGAAACAGCTCGGGCTGATAACCGCCACGACGATAGACTGTGGTCTGCTGAAAATCGGCAAACTTGAGCTTGATCCCCTGCCCCATCAGCGCCTCTGCCGGGCAGGCCTTGGCAAAGCGCAGCTCCAGCTCGGGAATGAGCCGGCTCAGCACCTGCCAGCAGGCGGCCTCATCCAGCACGTCGCTGGCCAGGGTTGTCTCCACGCCTATGGTCTTGCGCACCCGCTGGGCCTGCACGGGCTGATCGTCATGACCCCAGATCCGCCCCGTCAGCATCTCTCCCAGCTTGCCGAATCGGGCGATCAGCTCCTCACTGCTGAGCACTCTCGCATCCTCGCAGGAGTAAAGCCCCTGGGACTCCAGCCGATCGGCCGTCTTGCGCCCAATTCCCGGCAGCTTGGCCAACGGCAGCTGGCGCACGAACTCATCCACCTCATTCGGCTTTATCACGAACAGGCCGTCGGGCTTGCGCTGCTCCGAGGCCAGCTTGGCCAGAAACTTGTTCGGTGCCACCCCGGCCGAGGCGGTCAACCCCAGTTCGGTCACTATGGCGTGACGGATCTCGGCCGCCATCAGGGTGGCACTGCCGCCACAGCAGGGGCTGTCGGTGACGTCGAGATAGGCTTCGTCGAGGGAAAGCGGCTCCACCAGCTCGGTGTAGCGCAGGAAGATGGCGCGCAGCTGGCGGGAGATCTCCTTGTAGAGCGCCATCCGGCCGGGAATGAGCACCAGCGGCGGGCAGAGCTTCTTGGCCAGGCCGCTCGGCATGGCGGAACGCACCCCGAAACGGCGCGCCACATAGTTGCAGGTCGAGATGACGCCGCGCCTGTCTGCCGAGCCGCCGATGGCCAGCGGCACCTCGCGCAGCGCCGGGTTGTCCCGCATCTCTACCGCCGCGTAGAAGCAGTCCATGTCGATGTGAATGATTTTGCGCATACCACTGTACGGATAAACAGGTAACCTGCCTATGCTAACCCAGCGCTGCCGTTTCTGCCATCGGCATGAAACGACGAACAGGCATAGACTCTTAAGGCACCATTCACCACCCCATGGGTCAAGGAGGACGAGATGAAAACACTCTGGCTGGGATTAGGGCTGGGGTTCTGCCTGCTGCCGCAGCCTGGCAGCAGCAAGGACAACCCGACTGCCGAATGCAGCTGGCTGTATGACCGCATAGCGGCACTGGAAAAAGCCATCAAGCAGGGTGACGAGCTGGGCACACGGGAAGAACTGGCGCGCTGGCAGGCCGAGTTCAACAAGAAAGCCTGTCACCAATACGACTACTGAGCACACCGCCATAAAAAAGCGGGCTGACCACAAGGTCAGCCCGCCTGCTATCCAGCATGGGTCCGAATACGACTTCGGCCCCAGACCCGCTCAGATGATCCGGTTGTCGATCAACATCTTGCGACGGGCCTCTTCCTTGGCCATCTTCTTCTTGCGGTTGTCGCACGGCTCCGGACAATCGCACTCTTTCTCGATGCCGATCGTGCCCAGCCCACCGCAGGAACCTGAGATGGTCTTCTTCTGGAAGATGTAACCTATGGCCATGGCCACCACGACCGCCAGAAACACCCCGAAGGTGATCAAGAAAATCTGCATGCTACTGCCTCTTACTTTCTAACCAGATACTGTTTGAAGGCATCTGAATACGCCTCTTCAAAGCCATCGGCCGTCTTGGTGATCACGAAGATAGCCAGCCCGCGCTCCTTGGCATAGGCCAGGCTCTTCTCGGGCCCGAGCACCATGAACACGGTCGCCAACCCGTCTGCCGTCATGCAGGAGGGGTGGATCACTGTCACCGACACCATGCGATGCTGGATGGGCTTGCCCGTCATGGGATCTATGGTGTGGGAGAAGCGCTGGCCGTCCATCTCGTAATAGTTGCGGTATTCACCCGAGGTGGCAACCCCGTTGTCACCGGCCACTATCACTTCCTGCACCGAGCCTGCATTGGCGGTCGGCTTCTCGATGGCCACGCGCCAGGGGTGACCCTTGCCGTTGACGCCATTGATGCGCAGCTCACCGCCGATCTCCACCAGATAGTTGTGAGACCCCATGGCTTCCAGATACTCGGCCACCTTGTCCACCCCAAAGCCCTTGGCGATGGCGGAGAGATCCACGTAGAGATCCGGAATGTCCTTTTGCAGGGTATCGGCATCGGCGGAGGTGATCACGTGCAGATTGCCCAGACCTGTCTTCTGGCGGGTCTGGGTGATCAGCTCCTCGGACGGGATCTTGGTCGGACGTGCATCCGGCCCGAAACCCCACAGATTGACCAGGGGACCGACGGTCACGTCCAGCGCGCCGCGGCTCTCACGGCCCAGATGCAGGGATTCAGTCACCACACGTGCGGTATCGCGAGAGACCACCACTGGGGTCGAGCTGCGGTGCTGGTTGAAGCGCGACAGCTCGGAGTCGGGACGATAGGTCGACATCTGGTCGTTGACCCGCTCCAGCAGGACATCGACCTCGGCCTGGAACTTGGCCGGATCCGTGATGACGTTGTCCGCCACCTTGATGGAGTAGTAGGTACCCATGGTGCTGCCGGTGATGTGGATCTCCGGCTTGGATTGGACCGTTTCCTGACCGCACCCAGTCAAGAAAAAGGCTAGCCCGAAGGCTAGCCAGGTCTTTACAACACTGTGCATTGATTAACCACCAAAGTCATCCAGCAAGATGTTTTCGTCTTCAACACCGAGGTTTTTCAGCATGTTGATGACGGCAGCGTTCATGACGGGAGGCCCGCACATGTAAAATTCACAATCTTCCGGCGCCTCGTGATTCTTGAGATAGTTCTCGAACAAGACGTTGTGGATGAAGCCTGTGTAACCATCCCAGTTGTCTTCCGGCTGCGGATCAGACAGGGCGACGTGCCACTGGAAGTTGTCGTTCTCGGCGGCCAGCATGTCGAAGTCTTCGACATAGAACATCTCGCGCTTGGAACGGGCACCGTACCAGAAGCTCATCTTGCGATGGGTCTTCAGGCGACGCAGCTGGTCGAAGATATGGGAGCGCATCGGCGCCATACCCGCACCACCACCGATGAACACCATCTCGGCGTCTGTGTCCTTGGCGAAGAACTCGCCAAACGGACCCGAGATGGTCACCTTGTCGCCAGCCTTGAGGCTGAAGATGTAGGAGGACATCTGGCCGGGAGGCGCAGTCCAGTTGCTCGGCGGCGGAGTCGCGATCCGCACGTTCAGCATGATGATGCCGAACTCTTCCGGATAGTTGGCCATGGAATAAGCACGAATGATCGGCTCGTTGACCTTGGACTCCAGCTCGAAGATCTTGAAGCGATCCCAGTCCCCGCGATACTCCTCGGGGATATCGAAGTGCTTGTACTGCACATGGTGGGCAGGGGCTTCGATCTGGATATAACCACCGGCGCGGAACGGGACGCTCTCGCCATCGGGGATCTGCAGCTTGAGCTCCTTGATGAAGGTGGCCTTGTTGTCATTGGAGATGACGGTACAGTCCCACTTCTTCACCCCGAAGATCTCTTCCGGCAGCTCGATGTCCATGTCGCCACGCACAGTGACCTGACAGGCCAGACGCTCGCCATGACGGGCCTCGCCCTTGCTGATGTGATCCAGCTCGGTCGGCAGAATATCGCCGCCGCCGGCTTTCACCCGCACCTTGCACTGACCACAGGAGCCACCGCCGCCACAGGCGGAGGAGACGAAGATACCGCTGCCGGCCAGTACGCCGAGCAGCTTGCCACCCGCCGGGCTGGTGACAGCCTTGGCCGGGTCGCCGTTGATGCTGATTGTCACGTCACCTGCGGTCACCAGCTTGGACTTGGCGAACAGAATGACTGCTACCAGGGCCAGCAGGATCACGGTGAACATGACCACACCCAGAATAATTTCCATCTATATTTCCTTTCCGATTACAGGGAAATACCAGAGAAGGACATGAAGCCCAGCGCCATCAGACCCGCGGTGATGAAGGTGATGCCCAGACCACGCAGGCCTTCCGGTACATCGGAGTACTTCATCTTCTCGCGGATCCCTGCCATCGCGACTATGGCCAGCATCCAGCCTGCACCCGACCCCACGCCATAGACCACGGACTCCACGAAGTTGTAGTCACGCTGCACCATGAAGGAGACGCCACCGAAGATGGCGCAGTTCACAGTGATGAGCGGCAGGAAGATGCCGAGCGCGTTGTAGAGCGCAGGGAAATACTTGTCCAGCGCCATTTCCAGGATCTGCACCAGGGCCGCAATCACACCGATGAAGGTGATGAAGCTCAGGAAGCTCAGATCCAAGCCGGAGACCAGGGCGCCATCTTTGAGGACGTAGTTGTAGATCAGGTTGTTGGCCGGCACGGCAACGGTCTGAACCACGATAACGGCAATCCCCAGACCCATGGCGGTCTTGACCTTCTTGGACACAGCCAGGAAGGTACACATCCCCAGGAAGAAGGAGAGGGCCAGGTTTTCGATGAAAATCGAACGAATCAACAGACTCAGATAGTGTTCCATACCTTAATCCTTCGCCTCCACCTGCTTGGGATCCCTGGTGCGAACGCCCCAGATGATCAGACCAATGATGAAGAACGCACTCGGCGGCAACAGCAACAGGCCGTTAGGCACGTACCAGCCACCATTGTTCACCAGCGGCAGCAGCTCGATACCGAACCAGGTACCCGAGCCCAGGATCTCGCGCACGGTCGCCACGACCAGCAGCACGGCGCCATAGCCCAGACCGTTGCCGATACCGTCCAGGAAAGAGGGCAGCGGGGCGCTCTTCATGGCATAGGCTTCGGCACGACCCATCACTATGCAGTTGGTGATGATGAGGCCCACGAATACCGACAGTTGCTTGGAGATGTCATAGGCATACGCCTTGAGCACCTGGTCAACCACGATAACCAGCGAGGCAATCACCGCCATCTGGGCGATGATCCGCACGCTGTTCGGGATCTGGTTGCGGATCAGGGAGATGAACAGGTTGGAGAAGGCGGTGACCGCGGTCACCGCCAGCGTCATCACGAACGCCGTCTTCATCTGGCTGGTAACGGCCAGCGCGGAACAGACACCCAGCACCTGCAGTGCGATGGGGTTGTTGCCGAGCACAGGCGTCAACAGCAACTTCTTCATTTCGCTCTTGTCAGCCATTGTTGATTTCTCCTGCACGAATCTTGGCCAGGAAAGGACCGAAGCCCTTGGGTCCCATCCAGAAGTCGAACGTGTGCTGTACACCGTTACCTGTCAGGGTGGCACCGGACAGGCCATCGATCTCATGCTCGGAACCTGCCGGAGCATGGCCCTTGATGACGCGCAATGCCGGCATGCCGTCCTGATCGAACAGCTTCTTGCCGATGAACAGACCTTGCCAGGCCGGGTTCTCGATCTCGCCGCCCAGACCCGGGGTTTCACCGTGGTCATAGTAGGTGATGCCCTTGATGGTCTGACCGTCAGCCGCCACGGCGACGAAGGCATACATGGTGGACCACAGACCCTGGCCGTAGATCGGCAGGATAATGTTGTCGACCTTGCCCTCGGCATCTTTGGCGAAGAACACCGGGATCAGTCTGGAGATTTGACGCAGACCAGCCTTGTCGTCGGCAGATGCCAGACGAATGCTCTTGGCCGGGTCTTTCGCTGCCAGCTTGGTGTCGAAGTTGTCGGCATCGCCGTCAACGAATTCACCCGTGGTCAGGTCCACCAGACGCGCTTCAATCTTGTCGCCGTACAGCTGGGCCAGGTCACGCTTGGCCACGCTGCTGACATCGACACCGGCAACGGACAGTATGTTGCTTTGCTTGTCCAGCGCCTTGTTTTCCAGCTGAGCCGGACGCAGCCCCACGGCGGCCACTGAGACCACGATGGAACAGACCAGACACAGACCGGTTACAACCGTCAGGGTGCCGACAGTAGAGTCTTTATTAAACGCCACGAGCGATCCTCCGCTTGATGTTCGCCTGCGCCACGAAATGGTCAAACAAGGGGGCAAACAGGTTGGCAAACAGAATGGCCAGCATCATGCCTT
The DNA here is from genome assembly GCF_963899305.1 of Aeromonas sp. MR19. Classification (NCBI taxonomy): domain Bacteria; kingdom Pseudomonadati; phylum Pseudomonadota; class Gammaproteobacteria; order Aeromonadales; family Aeromonadaceae; genus Aeromonas; species Aeromonas sp. MR19. The sequence continues at coordinate 63,881 of NZ_CAWQWZ010000050.1, read as the reverse complement.
CCGGGAACGCGGGGTTCACGACACGGATCAGCACCACCATGACGCCAATCAGGGCGCCATACCACCACTTGCCCTTGTTGGTAAAGGCGGCGGAAACCGGATCGGTTGCCATGAAGGCCATGCCGAAGGCGAAGCCGCCCAGCACCAGATGCCAGTGCCACGGCATGTTGAACATGGGGTTGGTGTCTGAACCTATGACGTTGAACAGCAGGGAGGTGGCGACCATGCCGATCATCACACCGGCGATGATGCGCCAGGAGGCGATCCGCATGTAGACGATCATGGCGGCACCGATGAGGATCATCAGGGTGGAGACTTCACCGATGGAACCCGGAAGGTTGCCGAGGAAGGCATCCATCCAGCTGATGGCCTGACCGGTGGCACCGTTGATCAGCGCCATCTGGCCGCCCTGGGCCCACTGGCTCAGTGCGGTCGCGCCCGAGTAGCCGTCAACGGCAACCCAGACGGCATCACCTGAGATTTGGCCAGGGTAGGCGAAGAACAGGAAGGCACGACCCGCCAGGGCCGGGTTCAGGAAGTTCTTGCCGGTACCACCGAACACTTCCTTGGCCAGCACCACACCGAAGGTGATACCCAGCGCGGCTTGCCACAGGGGCAGCTCCGGCGGCACTATCAGGGCGAACAGGATGGAGGTCACGAAGAAGCCTTCGTTGATCTCGTGCTTGCGCACCATGGCGAACAGCACTTCCCAGAAACCGCCGACCAGGAACACGGTCAGGTAGATGGGCAGGAAGTGAGTGGCACCGATCAGCATCTTGCTGCCGATACCGGCAACCGCCGGATCCAGCGAGGCACCCAGCAGTTGCGCCAGCGCATATTGCCAGGTGTCGGCACCGACAGCCGTGCCCAGATGGGCAATGGCGGCAATCGCCTGATTGCCGACGTTGAACATGCCCCAGAACATGGCCGGGAACACGGCCAGCCACACCATGATCATCATGCGTTTCAGATCGATCGCATCACGGACGTGGGCAGCATTGCGGGTCACGGACCCGGGGGTATAAAACAGGGTGTACGCCGCCTCGAACAGGGCATAGTACTTGGAGTACTTGCCGCCCGGCTCGAAGTGATGTTCCATATTTTCAAGAAGTTGCTTGAAACTCATCGCTTAACCTTCCAGTTCTATCTTGGTCAGGCACTCACGCAAGACTGGGCCGTATTCTGTCTTGCCGGGGCAGACGAAGGTACAGAGCGCCAAATCTTCCTCATCCAGCTCCAGACAACCGAGCGCCTGGGCGCTGTCGATGTCACCGGAGACCAGATCCCGCAGCAGCAGGGTCGGCAGGATGTCGAGCGGCATCACGCGCTCATAGTTGCCGATAGGCACCATGGAGCGATCACTACCGTTGGTGGTGGTAGTGAAGTTGATGAGTTTGCCCTTCATCAGATGAGAGAGGGTGGTACGGGTGATGGAGAACTTGCTGGCGCTGGGATTGACCCAACCCAGGAACTCTTTCTCACGTCCCTCGCCCAGCACGCTCACCTGATTGTGGTAACGACCCAGGTAGTCATGCACCCCTTCGGCCTTGGCACCACTCAGGATGGAACCGGAAATGACACGGTTTTCATCCGCACGCAGCTCGTTGTTGGTCAGCTGGCTGATGCAGGCGCCCATGCGGGTGCGCAGCAGGCGTGGCTTGACCACGTTCGGACCGGCCAGGGAGATCACCTTGTCGGTGAAGATCTGGCCAGTGGTGAACAGCTTGCCGTAAGCGATGACATCCTGATAGTTGATGTACCACTGCACCTTCTTGGCGCTGACCGGATCCAGGAAGTGGATGTGGGTACCAGGCAGACCGGCAGGGTGCGGGCCGACGAACACTTCCTCTTTGACTTGCGCCAGGGCAGCGTGCGGCAGGCTGGCCTCGCCCTTGCAGACATGGACTGCGCCATCGGTCAGGCGAGTCAATACCGCCAGACCATCGAGGAAAGCCTGAGCCTGTTCCTTGATGATGAGGTCGCTATTGGCGGCCAGCGGGTTGGTGTCCATCGCGGTGACGAAGATGGCGCGCGGGGTTGAGCCCACTGCCGGTACCTTGCTGAATGGGCGGGTACGCAACGCAGTCCATTGGCCTGACGCGACCAGGATCTCTTGCACCTTGCTGCGCGCGAGCTGTGCGAGCTCGGCAGACGCAAAGTGTTCAAAGGTCACCTGCTCGTCGGACCCATCGAGTTCGATGACGACAGATTGCAGAATGCGCTTGGCACCCCGGTTGATCTCAGAAACCACACCGGTGGCGGGGGCCGTGAATTTAACGCCGGGGTTCTTCTTATCTTCGAAGAGCTCCTGACCTTTAATGACGCGATCACCTACTTTGACGAACATAGTAGGTCGCATCCCCACGAACTCTTCGCCGAGTGTAGCAACACGGGTGATGGCCGGGCCATCGTAGATTACTTGCTCCGGAGCACCCAGCACGGGGATGTCCAGTCCTCTTTTAATTGTAATCATACTCACTTGCACTACCGTTAAGGGAAGACAGGTTGGTTAGCGCCGAGAAATACATCACGACGAGTTGTTGAATGAGCCCGTTCATGTTGCGAAAAAATGTCGAAGAAACAAACAAATCAGCAACATACAGGGTCATTCAAAAGCGCCTGAGTTTAGCACTTATGGCAAGTTTACTGCCATGCAAAATGGGGAAAATCCCCGCTCTATCACAAAATCATCGAAATTTAATCACGCCGATTTCTTCACTAAACCTCAGGATTTGCCTCGAGTTAGCCATTAATACCTCAAAATAGGTAATGGCGTTTATGTTCGAAAATAGATTAGAAATTTTGATGTCTGGGCGGGAGAGCGACGCCACGAGCCAGGACTCGGGGCGCCGCCAAAAAACGTTTATTAATTGTTAACTAATCGAGGATTGAGTAATCAACTCGTCAATAGCATTAGGCCGGGCCATTCTTGCTGACGCAACTCGGGGTCGTCGGCGCCTGTTCCCGTTGCTGCCACTCCTGCTCCGTATAGGTATGCAGCGCCAGTGCATGAATGGCACCCGCCAGCTCGTCGGCCAGCACCCCATTGACCTGGCGATGGCGGGCCAGCAGTCGCTGGCCCTCGAAGGCCTGACTCACCACCACCACCTTGAAATGGCTCTCTGAGCCCGGCGCAACCCTGTGCATGTAGCTTTCGTTGATCACCTCCAGGTGGCTGGGGGACAAGGCAGCGGCCAGCTTGGCCTCGATCTGTTGTTGCATGGTCACGAGCAAAACTCCCAAAATGGATGTCCGGCCATTGTAGCCAGGGTTGGCGGTATGACGAAATCGTCCGGCACGGGAAAAGGGGCGCGGTTTTGCCCCTCGCCCGGTGCCGCCGGGCTGGTGAAATTCTCCGCCCCCGCTAGAATAGCGCCACTTTGCGCCCCGCCGGCGCCTGTTTTATGAATCATCTGGACGCTTCGCTTATGCAAACCCTTCTCGACACGGCTCATTGTCGTCTGACCCTGTATCGCTATCCACGCCAGAGCCAGGATCCGTTGCAGGCCTGGGATGCGGCAGACGAGTACCTGATCAATACCCTGGCAGAGGCGCCACTCGAGCAGACCGGCCCCGTCATCATCATGAACGACGGCTTCGGGGCCCTGGCCACCTACCTGCACGGCCATGCCCCCGTCTGTGTGAGCGACTCCCATATCAGCGAGCGGGCCACCCTGGCCAACCTCGCGGAGAACGGGCTGGATCCCCATGCCATCACGCTGCAGGATGCGCTGGCGCCATTGCCTGCGTCCCCCGCGCTGGTGGTGATCAAGGTCTCCAAGTATCAGGCACTGCTGGAACAGCAACTGCTGGCCCTGCGCCAGGTGGCAACCCCGGCCACCCGCATCCTCGCCGCCGGCAAGGCCAAGGACATTCACAGCTCCACTCTGGCGCTGTTTGAAAAATACCTGGGGCCGACCCGCACCTCGCTGGCCTGGAAGAAGGCACGCCTCATTCACTGCACCCCGGCCGGTACGCCCGCCGAACGCCCCGTGCTGGCCAATCCCTTCCCCACGGTCTGGCCGCTGGAGGGTACAGACATGCTCATCCACAACCATGCCAACGTGTTTTCGCGCACTAGCCTGGATATAGGCGCCCGCTTTATGCTGGACAACCTGCCGGTGCACAGTGCGCGCAAGGTGATCGATCTGGGTTGCGGCAACGGTGTGCTAGGGCTGGCGCTGCTGGCGCGGGATGCCGAGGTGGAGGTGACCTTCATCGACGAATCCCACATGGCGGTCGCCTCGGCGCGGCTCAACGTCGAACACAATCTGCCGGATGCCCTGCCCCGCGCCCGCTTCATGGTCAACAACTGTCTCGATGGGGTGGACGTCGGCTCGGCGGATCGGATCCTCTGCAACCCGCCCTTCCATCAGTTGCAGGCGATCACCGATCATATCGCCTGGCAGATGTTCAGCGATGCCCACCGGGTGTTGCCCCAGGGGGGCGAACTCTGGATAGTAGGCAACCGTCACCTGGATTATCACAACAAACTCAAGCGCCTGTTTGCCAATGCACAAGTCGTTGCGTCAAACAGCAAATTCGTTATTTTGAAAGCCATCAAACGCTAAACAGAAAGATAAAGGAAACCCATGATGAAAAAGTCACTCTTGCTGCTGGCCGCCCTGACGCTGGGTGGTTGTGCGACTCACTGGCCGGAAACCGCCCTGCTCAACCCGCAGGTTATTCCTTCCAATCAGCAGTACTACTCGGGCAACCGCATCACCCTGGAAGGGGTCGACAAGCGTGAAGCCGCCTACGTCTTCTCCATCAAGAAGAAAGAGAAGGCCGCCGTGCTGGTCAACAGCGAGCAGCCGCTCAACAACCTGCTGGCCGAGAAACTGGCCGAAGGCCTGCGCAGCCAGGGGCTGGAAGTGGGCAACAGCGGTACCACCAACCTGACCCTGGCCATCTCCAGCGCCGCGGTCACGGTGGAAGAGAAAACCTTCACCTATGTCACCAAGTCCCGCGTCAGCCTGCAGGTGATGGCCGACTTCCAGGGCAGCAAGCTGACCAAGCAGTTCAACATGTCCTCCAGCAAGGAAGGCCCGGGTGAACCGACCATGGCCGAGCTGGAATCCATCCTGAACCAGCAGCTGGGCAGCCTGCTGCAACAGATCATGGCGGACAATGCCCTGCGTGGTTATCTCAAGGGTCAGCCGAGCTGAGCGAGGAGAGTCAAATGAAAAAACTCTGGTTACTGGCCATGCTGATCGCCCCGCTGGCGTTCGCCGGCCCCAAGGTCAGGATGGAGACCAACCACGGCAACATAGTGGTGGAGCTGGCCTCCAAGCAGGCGCCGCAGACGGTGAAAAACTTCCTGCGCTACGTGGCGGACGGCAGCTATGACGGCAGCCTGTTCCACCGGGTGATCCAGGACTTCGTGGTGCAGGGGGGCGGCTATAACCAGCAGTTCCAGCAACTGCCGACCCTGGATCCCGTGGTCAACGAGTCCAAGGGCGGTCTGCCCAACAAGCGTGGCAGCATCGCCATGGCCCGCACCCAGGCCGTGGACAGCGCCACCCGCCAGTTCTACTTCAACCTGACCGACAACAACAACCTCAACGCCAATGCCGGCGCCGGTTATACCGTGTTCGGCCAGGTGGTGCAGGGCATGGAGGTGCTGGACAAGCTGGCCCAGGTGCAGACGGGTTACAGCTCCATCCTGCGCGCCAACGACGTGCCCACCAGCCCCATCATCCTGAAGAAGGTGGTGTTGCTGGCGGAGAAATAACGCGGGCCGGATCACATTCCGCCGCGTCTTTGCCCGGGTCACCGGCGTCCCTTTCTATACTCTGGCCTTGCCCCATGTTCCCGGGGTATGGCCCACATGAGGAGAAGGAGGTTCCGGTGACCTGCAACGAGTACCTAGCCCAACACACAGTCCCGCTGGCCCAGGCGGTTTGTCATTTTCTGGCACGAGAAATCCCCTATCAGCAGTTGGAAGACTTGAGCTGGCAGCTCCTCTCCCACTGGCAAGACTTGCCCCATATACCCGCAGATAAACAACCGGCCACCGACCGGGAAGGGGTGTTCTGGCACCTGCTGCACAGCCTGCATCAGTGGGATGAGCAGCAGATCATCGCCGACGTCTGGCTGCGCCTGCAGCTGATGGAATGTGCCAACTATCTGACCACAGAGGGCCCCTGCCCGCGCCACTGCATGGGTTCGCGCCCCTGAATCCAGACCCGCCACGCTCGGCTTGCCTTGGCTATCCCCCTCGAACCTGACAAAATGGCGCAATTTTCCCAGAGGAGTCAGGTATTTGAACACTGTCCGCACACCGAGCTGGCGAGACTCGCTCGCCGTCTACCTTGAGACTCGGGTCCTCATACTGTTTGCCATGGGTTTCTCGTCCGGCCTGCCTCTGCTGCTGGTGTTTGGCACCCTCTCGTTCTGGCTGCGCGAGGCCGATGTCAGCCTGACCGACATCGGCTACATGAGCTGGGTGGCGCTGGCCTATGGCTTCAAATGGCTGTGGTCGCCGCTGGTTGACCGGATGCCGCTGCCGCTGCTCTCCCGCTGGCTGGGGCGGCGCCGCAGCTGGATGTTGCTCTCCCAAGTGCTGATTGCCCTCTCGCTGGTGGGCATGGCCTATTGCGATCCCAAGACCCAGCTCGCCCAGCTCGCCCTGTTTGCCCTGCTGGTGGCGTTTTGCTCCGCGACGCAGGACATAGTCATCGATGCCTATCGTATCGAGTCGGCGCCGGAGCGGTTGCAGGCGGCCATGGCGGCCTCCTACATGACGGGTTACCGGCTGGCGATGATCATGGCCGGCGCGGGGGCACTGGCGCTAGCGGCCTGGCTCGGCAGCAACAGCGGCTATGACTACCGTGGCTGGCAACTCACCTATCTGCTGATGGCGGGGCTCATGTCCCTCGGCGTCATCACCACCCTGATCTGCCACGAACCGGACATAGATCTCGCCGGTCAGAACGATCAGCAGGAGGCGCGCAAGGCGCTGCTGCTCTCCCGTGGCTGGCCCACCTCGCTGGCCGGCATCGGCGCCTGGATCTACGAGGCCATCTGGTGTCCGTTTGCCGATTTCTTCCGCCGTTACGGCGGCTCGGCCATGCTGATCCTGGGGCTCATCGCCTGTTATCGCATCTCGGATGTGGTGATGGGGGTGATGTCCAACAGCTTCTACGTGGACCTGCAGTTCAGCAAGACGGAAGTGGCCACCATCACCAAGGTGTATGGCGTCATCATGACGCTGGTGGGGGCCGCCCTGGGGGGCGTGCTGGTGATGCGCTTTGGCACCCTGCGCATCCTGTTCCTCGGCGCCCTGCTCACCGCCAGTACCAATCTGCTGTTCGCCCTGCTCAATGAAGTGGGCCACAACCTGGAGCTGCTGACCCTGATCATCTCGGTCGACAACCTCAGCGCCGGCATAGCGACGGCCGCCTTCGTGACCTATCTGTCGAGCCTGACCAACGTGGCCTTCTCCGCCACCCAGTACGCCCTGTTCAGCTCCGTCATGCTGCTGATGCCCAAGCTGCTGGCGGGTTTCTCCGGGCGTTTTGTCGAACAGTTCGGCTACAGCACCTTCTTTATCGGCACCAGCCTGCTCGGCATTCCTGTGTTGATCCTGATCTTGCTGGTTGCCAAACGAGGAAGAGACTTGCTCTCGCAACAGGATAAATAGCAAGCGTTTGCGTGAAATTGGGGGTGATTAGATTCACACTTCCGAATAAAGTTCCCCGGCTCTTGTTTCTCCGATGAATTTATTTGGCTAGAATCCCTTCCGCTCCTTGTGGGCAGGCTACGGAAAACCTCAACTAACGCACAAGAGACCAATAAAATGGCCAAATTTACCAAGACTCTGATCGCTGCCGGTCTGCTGGCTGCTGCCGCCACCCCGGCCTTCGCTGCTGACTACAGTGGTGACATCCACAAGAACGATTACAAGTGGATGCAGTTCAACGTCATGCATACCATCGACCAACGTCCTTTCACCACTGGTGCAGAAGATTACAACGACACCTACTTCGAAATGGAATTTGGCGGTCGTTCCGGTCTGTTTGACCTGTACGGTTACGTCGATGTGTTCGACATCTTCGATTCCCGTCACAGCGACAAGCACAAGGGTCAGAACCTCTTCATGAAGTTTGCGCCGCGTATGTCTCTGGATGCGCTGACTGGTAAAGATCTCTCCTTCGGCCCGGTGCAAGAGGTGTACATCGCCTCCCTGAACAACATCGGCGACAACCAGATGGAAAACATGATCGGTCTGGGTGCTGACGTACAGGTGCCTTGGTTCGGTAAAGTGGGTATGAACCTGTATGCCCGCCACGCCACCGAAAACCAGTTCTTCACCGAAGAAGAAGGTGAGTGGAACGGTTACTGGTTCGCCATGAACTGGTTCAAGCCTTTCTACACCTTCAGCAACGGCAGCTTCGTCTCCTACCAGGGCTACCTGGACTACGCTTTCGATCTGGACACCCACGACCGTGCCGACCGTACCAGCGACAACCTGGCGACCTTCCACGGTATCTACTGGCACTCTGACCGCTACGCTGTCGGTTACGGCCTGAAGTACTTCATGGATGCCTACGGCACCAAAGATGGCTCTACCGCCTACGACGGTACCCCCTGGAAGAGCTCTGGCTTCAGCCACTACTTCTCCGTTACCTACAAGTTCTGATAGAACGGGTAATGCAGATACAAAAAACCGGAGCAGCTGCTCCGGTTTTTTTATGGCTCTGTCATCGAACCTTTTACTGTTGCACAGCGTGGCGGTCGCACAAGGGGGAGGGCCGAACCCTCCCGCCCGTCATCAATCGCGGAAATTCTGGAACTGCATCGGCTGACCCAGCTCGGCACCACGTACCAGCGCCATGGCCTCCTGCAGATCGTCACGCTTCTTGCCGGTGACGCGCACTTCATCACCCTGAATGGCGACCTGCACCTTGATCTTGGAATCCTTGATCAGCTTCACCAGCTTCTTGGCGATCTCTTTCTCGATCCCCTGCTTGAACTTGACGTTCAGGTGGAAACGCTTGCCGGAGTGAACGCTGTCGCCCACGTCCATTGAGCTGTTCTCGATGTTGCGCTTGAGCAGGGCTGCGCGCAGGATCTCGACCATCTGCTTGAGCTGGAAGTCGGCATCAGCCTCCAGCTTCACTTCTTCCTTGTTCAGCTCGAAGCTGGCTTCAACACCACGAAAATCGAAACGGGTCGCCAGTTCACGATTGGCGTTATCGACGGCGTTCAACACCTCGTTCATTTTGACTTCAGAGACAATATCGAATGACGGCATGTCAGGGCTCCTCATGTTGCGCTATAAGGGGGCAAATCTACCAGAAAACCGGCAAATTTGCTGATTTCGATGGGGTTGCTCTGCTAGAATCCCCTGCGCACAGGAATGGCGAGACCCGTTAGTGTCCGCCACGCGACATCTTCACTTATCCCCGGCGGGCGGTTGACCGGAATGCAACCCCTACCTTGATTGAGTCTCTCCATGCCAAGCGGATTACAGAGTTCCCGACTGCCCTCCTCCCCCCAATGGTCACTGCTGGGCTGCGGCGCCCTGGGTGGCGTCTTCGCCTCCCTGCTGACTCTAAGCGGTCAACCTACCCGCGTCTTGCTGCGCGATCGTCACCGTTCGACCCTGCATCCCGGGATCGACTTCACCTCTCTGGAGGGCCATACCCAGCTGATCGCCATCGAACGCGGTTTCATCAGCCAGCCCGGCCAGATCAAGCGTCTGCTGGTGATGACCAAGGCTGGTCAGGTGGTGTCGGCCCTGACGCCGCTGGTGGGCAAGCTGGCGGCAGGCGTGCCCATAGTGCTGCTGCACAACGGCATGGGCATAGCCGAGCAGGTGGTCCAGCTGTTCCCCCATAACCCTGTCATCGCGGGTGTCACTAGCCATGGCGCCATGCAAAGCGGCCACTTCGTGTTCCGCCATACCGGCAAGGGTGAAACCTGGCTCGGCCCGGTCAATGAGGCTGCCAAGGCCCATGCCGCCCTGGCGGACGATCTCGGTGCAGCCCTCGGTCAGGCCGGTTGGGATGAGCAGATCCTGGCTCGCCAGTGGCAAAAACTCGCCATCAACTGCTCCATCAATCCGCTGACCGCGCTCTATAAACTCAAGAATGGTGAGCTGGCCGGCCCCCGCTTCGCCGATGTCCTGCAACAGATCTGCGTGGAAGTGGCGGACGTGATGCAGGCCGAAGGCCAGCCCACCAGCAGCGATGAGCTGCTGCGCCGCGCCATGACGGTGGTGGAGCTCACTGCCGACAATTACTCTTCCATGTATCAGGACATGGAGCTGGGTCGGGAGACCGAGATCGAGGCCATCACCGGCTTCCTGCTGGCCAGGGCCGCCCGGCACGGCATCGCAGTACCGGTCAATCAGGGCCTCTATCAGGCCATCAAAGAGAAGAGCTGAGCCCGGCGCGAGATCGCGGGCAACTAAGGAGTGCAGTATGACAGTGCTGGTATTGGTAGCCCCGGGCTCGGAAGAGATAGAGACGGTCGCCATCGTCGACACCCTGGTGCGCGCCCGCATCGAGGTGCTGCTCGCCTCCTGCTGTCCGGCCGGTCTGCGCCAGATCCGCGCCTCCCGCGGGGTGCAGCTGGTCGCAGATTGTCATCTCGACGAGCTGGCCAGCCGTGACTTCGAAGCCATAGTCGTGCCGGGCGGTTTGCCCGGCAGCGAAGCGATCCGCGATACGCCGCTCGCCATCGACCTGCTCAGGGAGCAGGCGACGCTCGGCCGCTGGCGGGCAGCCATTTGCGCCGCCCCCGCCGTGGTGCTGCAACACCACGATCTGCTGGGGGATGCCAGCGTCACCTGTCATCCGGGCTTTCAAGCAAGCCTGCCAGCCACACACTTGAGTAAGGCGCGGGTCGTGACGGATGAGGCTCATCGCCTGATCACCAGCCAGGGGCCGGGCACCGCCATCGAATTTGCCCTCGAAATCGTGCGGGTGCTGCGCGGGGACGATACCGCCCTCGCGGTGGCCGGCCCCATGGTGATGCCCCCTTCTGTCATGCCATGACCCCTGTTGCCATCGCGGGGATGCCCTCTCGTCATGACAGAGCGCCCCTTGCCAGCCGGCAAGGGGCGCTCTGCTATTGGCCGGGCGCAACTCGGACTGCCCCCTTGCTCGCTAGCTCAGCAACTCGGGTCTGAGCTGCTCCATCAGCAGGTGGTTGTCACTGTAATCCACCGGTATGGCCACCACAGCAGGCCCGCTCACCGCCATGGCGGCGCGCAGGGTCGACCGTAGATCCTCGGCGCTGGTGACCGCAAACCCGGCCGCCCCGAAGGACTCGGCATAGGCCTTGAAGTTGATGGGCCCAAAGCTCACCCCCGAGCTGCGGCGGTATTTTTTCTCCTCCTGCATCGCCACCATGTTGTAGCCGTTATCGACCCAGATGATGTGCACTATGTTGGACTTGAGCCGCACCGCCGTCTCCAGCTCCATGCTCGACTGCATGAAACTGCCATCGCCGGACACCGAGATGATCTTCTCCCCCGGCCGCACCATAGCCGCACCTATGGCCCAGGGCAGCGCCACCCCCATGGTCTGCTGACCGTTGGAGATGAGCACCTGGCGCGCCCGGAAGCTGTAGAGGTAGCGGGCAATCCAGATGTGGAAGCTGCCCATGTCCACGCACAGGGTCATGTCCTGCCCTATGATGTCCTGCAGCTCCTTGACGATGCGCAGCGGATGAATGGGCATGCCCCCCAGATGCTGGGCATGCTGGGTCAACTGATGGCGCTGGGCCCGGATCTCCCCGAGCAGGGCGGCGATGGCGGGATCCCGTGCCAGCGGCTGGTTCAACATCTTGGTCAAGCAATAGAGATTGGCGCTGATGGAGCCCACCAGCTCCACCGCCGGGCAGTAGCTGCTGTCGATCTCCGCCGGCAGGGCATCTATGTGCAGCAGTTGCCGCTCCCCCGTGCCGTTCCACAGCACAGGGTCATATTCGATGGGGCTGTAACCGATGCAGATCACCAGATCAGCCCCCTGCAGCAACCTGTCCCCCGGCTGGTTGTTGAACAGCCCCACCCGACCAGCAAAGTCATCGAAATGGTGGGTATCCACCACGCCGGCCGCCTGATAGGTGCCCGTCACCGGCAACCGGCTCTTGTCCAAAAAGGCGCGCACCGCGAGGGAGTTTTCCGGCCGGCTGGCCAGCAGGCCGAGCAGCACCACCGGCTTGCGGGCTTGCGCCAGCAGGCTCAGCGCCCTGTCGATGCCCGCCTCATCGGCGGCACCGGGTTCGGGAATGGCTCTGGGCACCAGGATGGCACCATCGGTCGGCTCGTTGATGATGTCCATGGGCAGGCTGACGAAGGCGGCACCAGGGCGACCCAGCTCGGCGGACCGAAAGGCGTTGGCCATCACCTCTGAAAGGGCGGATCCTGTGCCCACTTGGGCGCTGAACTTGGTGACGGGGCGGCACAGGCTGACGGTGTCCAGGCTCTGGTGAGTGAGCTTGAGCCCGTCGGCCCGTCGCACCGCGCCCCCCAGCGCCACCATGGCATCCCCTTCCGAGGTGGCGGTCGCGAGGCCGGTGATGAGGTTGGCGCAACCCGGGCCCGAGGTCACCAGCGCCACCCCGGCCTTGCCGGTCAGCCGGCCCACGGCGGCGGCCATGAAGGCGGCGTTCGCCTCGTGGCGCACCACTATGGTGTCGATGGGGGAGTCTTCCAGCGCATCGAACACCCTGTCTATCTTGGCCCCCGGAATACCGAATACCTGCTTGACGCCCTGTGCCTCCAGGTGGCGCACCACCAGTTCGGCCCCACAGCCCCAGTGTTGATTTTCCATGAGAATAACTCCTTGTAAGCGAAGGGATTAGCCTTCGGCAGCGCGGATGGCGCGGTCCAGATCGGCGGGATTGAGGTCGGCCTGTTGAAAGGCAGGGTTGCGTGGCAGTTCTATGTTGAGGTGCTGAACCACAGACAACTGCAGCTGGCCGTGGCCCATGGCGTAGTCGAGGATGTGACCACCGCCCTGGCGATCCTGGGTGATGAAGTGCTCGTGATAGCCGGCCACATTGATCCCCTGCACGAAGGGCGGGCAGCGAAAGCCGACCAGGGTGCCGCGCCGCTGGCTGAACGAAAACAGCGGCTGGGCCTCTATGGCTTCCAGCATGGGCTTGTAGGGCGGGGTCTGGCAGGGCACGGTACGCACCTGCGCCTGTTCAAACAGGCCGTCGAGGCGAAAGGCGACGAAGACGTTGTCGGTGCCCACCAGCTGATCGATCCATTGATGGATCTCGTCGCGGCTGAGGGGGTGATCGAAGCGGCGCTCCAGGCAGGGGCGAAAATGCGTCATCACCGCAAACGGGGTTTTCTGACCTGCTTGGGCCGGACGGGCCGAGCCGTCGGCCTTGAGCTGGTGGATCTGGCGCTCGAACGCAATCAGCTCGCCATCGAGCCGGTTGAAGGTGCCAAGGCCGAAGTCGCCGTGGCGCAGCAGATCGGCCATGGTGGTCTCGCCCTCATAGACGCCGGCCAGCAGGGCACTCATCAAGGAGCTCTGATAGACCTCGCCGCCCCCCTGACGGGCCTGCCAGCGGGCAAACTGCTGGCTGATCTCGATGGCACAGTCACACTGTGTATAGGTTTCCATTTGGATTTAACCTCCAATCCTGTTAGGTTGGCAAATTAGGATTCAATAGTGACCAAGATCACAGTTTGATACCAATATCCAAACCCATCAGCTTCGAGACGTACCAGATATGGAATTTCGTTACCTGCGCTACCTGGTAGCCGTGGCAGAGAAGCAGAGCTTTACCAAGGCGGCCGAGGCGCTGGGCATGGCCCAGCCCCCCCTCAGCCAGCAGATCCGCAAATTTGAACAGGAAGTGGGCACGCCGCTGTTTCACCGGCTGACCCGCAGCGTGGAGCTGACCGAGGCGGGACTGAGCCTCTATCAGGATGCCAAGGGGATACTGTCGCAAACCGAGCAGGCCATGCAGAAGGCCAGGCGTATCGCCCGTGGTCAGCTCGGTTCGCTGCGCCTCGGCTTTGCCGGCTCCACAGTGCTGCACCCGAGCGTGCTGCGGCTCATCCACGACTTTCGCCAGGCCTGGCCCGAGGTGAGCCTGCATCCCATCGAGAACAGCATGCCCAACCTGGTGCGCGATCTGGTGAGCGAGGAGCTGGATGCCGCCATCCTGCGCCTGCCCTGCAGCAGCAGCTCGGCACTGACCCACCACCTCATCGATGAGGAGGAAATGCTGATCGCCCTCCCCCCACACCATTCACTGGCCGGCAGTGGCGCCATCGCCATCGAGGCCCTGACGGCGGACCCCTTCATCCTGTTCCCGCGCGAGCTCGGACCCGGGCTGCACGACGCCATCACCCAGCGCTGCCAGCGGGCCGGCTTCAGCCCCCGCCTCGGCAGCCAGAGCCCGCAGGTGATCTCCACCGTCGGCATGGTGCAGGCCGGTTTCGGGGTCGCCATCATCCCACGCTCGGTGAGCGAGCTGCACCCCCACGGCGTCAGCTATCACCCCATCGCCGATGAACCGCTCACCACCCGCATCAGCCTCGCCACCCGTCGCCATCCCCGCCAGAAAAGCCTGCAGCACCTGATTGGGCTGATCCCTGGCCATCATTGAAAGACAAACAAAAAACCCCATCGGCATGAGCTGATGGGGCATTGGTGCCGCATTACATAGCGTACAAATATTGGTCTACTTAATAATTCAGCTCACCTTTATCGCCGGTTGAGATGAAACAGAATCGTTATTCAGACACAGGATTCACATCGGTGACGGGTTGGGCAGCACGATAAGCATCCATGATGGGAGCCCAGTCCATTCCACTGGGGGTTGGGTACTTTTGATAGGCTGCACCATATTTTTGATAAAACTCGTCAAACCCGTATTGCTTGCTCAAGGGAACTCGCTTGTCATAATAATCATCGGTTACTTCATGGGCTAAACCCCTAACAAGCAGAATGTCTGGTTTGACGTTGTATTGTGTCAGGAACACCTCGACATAACCGCCCGGAGCCATCCCTACGGCAATGACATTACGCTGCGTTTCTTCGCGTTTTTTGCCATTTGAGATGAAGTAACGCTGGGCCATCTGAGTGCCAATGTCTACAGGTAGTTTCAGGGTAATACCATAGCGCTTTTTATCATGGTACGAGACCCACTCTATTTGTACTTCATTGGGTATCGGTTGATTTTCAGCACTCCTTCCCTTGCCGATGGTCCAACTGTAGTCTTTGTCCCTCAATGACTCCTTGCTAACCGATGATACCGCCCCATTTGATGAGCCATGAATAGGTTTTCCATCTCGATAAAAATTGGCTTTGCTGCTCCAAATTTCATCCGCATTGGTACCCACCATATAACGCCAGTCCATAGTGTTTTGGCTATTGGCTATACCTTTGCTGCTGCACCCAAGTAGAGCCATAACCAGTAGTGACAAGCCGATCCAACGGAATTTCATTATCCCCCCTCCTGGTTAGTGTAAATATGACGCGCTTCTTTGCCTCGGTGGTGATGTGACCTATTCACCAATCCTGTATCAGCGCTGTGATGAAGATATTCAAAACGCAGTTGGCGGTAGGCCTCAGCATCGAGTTGCTTAGTTAAATCCTTGGACACCCCCCGCTCTTTGGCGGCATTGACCCAGAGCATATCAAGTTTGGCCAGATCGGTACGAGGGAGTTTAGGTGCACCACTTTCCAACATGAGCGCTCGTTCATCTGGTTTCCATGTGATAAATGGCACTCCAACATCCTGAGCAGCTGTGACCATCATGTGAAGTGGAATGCGTGAGTATTCACCTTCGACTACGCGATTGAGCAGCACTTCAACCTCGACACTCATTTTATCTGTCTTGGGATGTCGGCTGCTCCTCACTCGCAAGCTGACCTTATTCCTCACCGGAGCACTCGCCACATTAGGTAAGTCAACAACCTCGTTACCCCACCCCTTTACCACCTGCTCTTCGGCATACTGCCTAGCTCGTCGATAGGCGCTGCTATCTTTAGGGTCATATGTCATAGCAGATGCTTCACTTCTACAAATCTTGATGGAGACTTGCTCTGTAATCGCGGGATCGCTATTGGGATTGCTCAAACTCCATCGGCTGTAGTAACCACCACCCACATCAGAGTGAGATCCTGGAATGAGCACCTCAGTAAAATTGGGTGCAATCTGGTTACCAGCAACATCATCAGTGATCCGGGTCAAGGCAAAGAAATAGCGCCACTCATCGGCTGCAATGAGATGGACTACCCGTTCGGCACAGTCGGGGGCTAACGTTACGTTTCGCTTATTGAACATTGCAGTACAAACGGTATCGAACAAGCCGACAAATTTAATACGGCAATCCTCACGATTAGCCCAGTCAAAGCCTGCTTTTAGCTTGATGGTACTCTTATTTCTGATAGCGTCAGCCAAGAGATGGTTTGCTTGTTGATCGAGCATGTTGACAAATTGCCGAGCAGCCGAGGCACCTCGGCTAAAACCAAATACATCAAAGTTGATCTTGTGAATACAGTCGAGGGTATTGAGCGTTGGGCCTAATTGTAGTTTGAGTTCCTCGACAATCTTGGTTTTACAGGCCTTCTCAACTTTGGCCAGACTTGAGGTGCTCCCAGTATCGGCACCCTGTCCAGCTCCGGTGTCACCATCCCCATCCTCAGTGCCGATGCCATCAATATAAACCGCAACACTAAGAGCACCTTTATTGCGGCGAATGTATAAATCATGGGCCTTACCAATATTGGTAACATCATTTGCTTGGCTTGCAACCTTTAGAGGGACATCCCCCGCCTCGCACTGTTTGCGCAGTGCTTCTCGTTCTTCAGGAGCAGCGCATTGTTCCAAAAATGTCTCTATTCCATCCTTGCCAATCAAATGGTTAAAGGTGTTGTTCGAGGTACCATCGAAGAAGACACCAATCCGCAAGATATTGATCTGATAGCCCTTCACCTCAATCACATAGGAGTGCTTGGTGAAAAAGCGGGGAGGCTGAGCCTGTTCTGCCTGATGTCCTCCTGGTAGTGGCTGCTCTGGTTCAGTGAGGCAAAGGTCGCCTGAGGTCACCTTGATGTGCTCTCGTTTGACGTCGCAGTGCCCGAAGAGCTTGTCTGTATAGGCGGGTACCTGTGTGACCTCACCCTCCTTGAGGGCCTCACGGGATTGCGCCGCCTTGAGCCAGGCTGGCGTCTCGATTTTTACTGTCACCGGGCCAACTGCAAAACCTCGTACCAGGGTGGGTCCATCCTTCAGGGTGACCGTCTCTGACTTGCCTGTTTCGTCAGTCAAAGTCGCCTTGAGCCCCTTGAACGAACAGTTGTGCTCATCACGAACGTCTATCTCTATCCAGTTATCATAACGTTCGCAAGGGATACAGTGGGGATCTGCCGCCATCAGGATACTCCTGTCAATTCGTGATGTTTGTTCAGCCAGTTGGCTACCTGAACCAGCTCATCGTCGGTCAGCATCAAAGGCACCCGTATCTCTTCAAGAGCCAGATTGGCCTGCAAGGTCAAGACGCCAGCCACCACACCATCGCGCACATCCTCTTGCAGCCCATCCTGATTGGCCTGTTTGAGGGTGGGTAAAATGGTCCCGGCCGGGTCGGGATGACGCTCCATCATAGCCGTCATGGTCTGCCATAACCGCCGCCGCAAGATGTAGGCATGACGGTTCTCGTCGTAGAGTCCAGCCAGGTGATGAGGCCGGATATGAAACCAGGGGCTTTGCAATGCGGGTTGGAACCGGGCATGAGGCGTGCGAGAGAAGGCCTTGCCATGGATCCAGAGCCCGGAACAGGGCCCCAGCACACTATCGCGTTCATCAGGGGTCATGGCGCTGAGCATAGGCAGGAAAATGCGTGGGTCAGAGAAACGAAACCAGACAGCTTCTCCCTCGCGTATCGCTTCTATCAGGCTCTGCCAATGGCGACGGATCAGCTCCACTGATTGATCGCTGATCAGGTAGAAGCCGCTCAGGGCAGGATTGGCAGTCATGAACTCAGTGGAAGGCGCAGGTAGCAACCAGGGCCCCAACGCAGACTGCTCATCGAAAGCGGTACCGGCAAAAAGTGGATTGGCATTCTCTCCATCATAGGTATAGAAATCCGCCACGGCTGACACCGCCAGGGCTCCATCGATGACGGCATATATTTCACCCGCTTGCTTGCCAGCGAGCCAATCAGATAACGTCATAATACGGAAACCTCAATCAGTCGCTTGATCCTGCTGCGGTTGTCCGATGCATTGTCAGAGGTTGGAATCGTATTGAGCAAGGTGTCGAAATCTCCGCTCATGGAGGAAACCACCCGATCGACCCTGAGTCTGGTCTGGGTCGGAAACAGCATTTCCGCTTCCCCCTTGAAGTGCGCAGCGTCTCCCAGCAGACGGCCACCATGACCGGCGGGCAGGCGGATCCTCAACAAGGTATCGTTGACCCAGGCCTTGTCCGGTGAGGTACTCATGAATCCTGGCTCAACAACGATATTGCCCACCCCGGTAAACTGATCTTTCAGGGTTGCGAGCTCCGGTTTGTCCAGCGCCAACCCCCGGTACACGAAGTACAAATCGGGTGAGGCCGGCAATTTCGCCAGACCAGCCTCCACATCGGCAACATAGGCCTTCATTGCCTGGTCGAACTCACTCCTGGATGTCGGTTCATCATTCAAATAACTGCGGCTAAGCAGGGTATCGACGGCCTCTTGCTGCTTGTAGGGGCGATCCCGCAAATAGTTATTGAGCAGCGTGTATCCCTGCGCCGAATAGTATCTGAGCGCTTCATCCGCTTTGGATATCTCTACCGTCGCCCACTTCTTTGCCGGCTTTTTGCCCTCCCCTTTGGCCGCAACGGGTGGTGGCGGCGGTGGCATCGATGGCCCTCCGGCAAGCTGGGGTGGGGCGGGTGGTGGCACTGGTGGTCCCCCGGCAAACTGGGGTGGGGCGGGTGGTGGTGGCGCGAGCGGACAAGGCTTGGCCAGCGGCGCCATGGACTCCATGCTCTTGTGAATGGCTGGAGCAGGCAAGGTTGCCGGAGGTGGTGCTGGCACCTCAACATTGCCCGGCAGGATGGGCGACTTGCCTGCCCATCCGGAGCCAGAGCCCGGACTACCACCCGAGTTCATCTTGATGGAGCCACCACTGAGGGTCACGCCACCAGCATCAATCTTCACAAAGCTGCCACCCACTTTCAGGGTCAGCTCGGCGCCCGCTTCCATCACGATTTTCATGCCCGCCTTGTGATGCACTTCGCTGCCCGCCTCAACCAAGAGGGACTGCCCCAGCTTCTGGTGCATGCTGGCATCGACAGTGAGGGAATAGTCCGCCTTGATCTGGTCGCGCTTCTCACCTTCCACGCTCAAGTGGTCGTTGGCTTTGATGCGAGTCACCCGCTCATTGTCGATGTCGGTGTGCTGGTCGTGCTTGATGTGCCACGCAGCGTCATTTTCGATCAGGACATTGAGGTCTTTCTGACCGTGGATGTAAATCTCTTCCTGCCCCACCTGGTCTTCAAAGCGCAGCTCGTTGAAGCCCTCCCCCTGGTGGGTCTCGGTGCGCAGCACGGTGCGGGTCTTGTTGGCCGGCAACTCGTAGGGTGGCCGGTTGGTGGCGTGGAAGGTGCGGCCGGTGACGATAGGCTGGTCGGGGTCCCCCTCCAGAAAAGAGACGATAACTTCATGGCCGATGCGCGGGATGGCCATCATGCCATATTGGCCGCCGGCCCAGCCCTGACTGACCCGTACCCAGCAGGAGCTCTGGTCGTTGGAGCTGCCGTATCTGTCCCACGGGAACTGCAGCTTCACCCGGCCGTGCTCGTCGCAGTAAATCTCCTCCCCCTCGGGGCCTACCACTATGGCGATTTGCGGGCCGTCCACCATGAGCTTGTGAGGGGCCTGTGGGCTGCCGATGCGTGCCCGCCAGCTGGTGCTGGCTTTGACTACGCCAAATTCGTTGTGGTAGACGGTCGGGCCACTGCCGCCTTCTTCCTCCAGCGCCTGCGGCTGCAAGCCGGTGTGGCTGATGCGCACGACTTGCCAGTCGGTGTTCAGGCTGCCGTTCGGGTGCTCGGTCAGCGAAAAATACTGACCTGGCAGCAGGGCCGCACTGTTGGACTTGCCACTGCCGGCCACGGCATCATTGCGCAGCGCATCGAGTCGGTGCTGGGCAAATGCCTTGCCGCTGCCGTCCTGCTTGTAGCGGCCCGGGTAGTCGAAGTGCTGATAGGTGCCCCGCTGGTGTTCCAGCTCCGCTCCCACCTTCTTGTGCGAGAGGCCATAGGCCGGGGTCTTGAAGCTGTAGTCTTTGAGCTCCACATCGCTGGGGCGCACCGCCTCGCGGTAGTGGAACTGGCGCACATAGGCTCCCTGCTCCAGCGAACGGTTGCCGAGGTTGAAGAAGAGCGCGGGGCCGGCGGTCAATGCCGCCGCATCGTCGGCAAACACGACGCTGTGTTTGCCTGCGTCGAATTCGTGGAAGTAGAAGAGCCCCTCTTCGGCGGCGAGCCGGTTGACGAACGCGAGGTCAGTCTCCCGGTACTGCACGCAGTATTCCCGCTGGGCGTGCTCGTTTTTCAGCGCAAAGGCGTAGTCTGTAATGCCGTGCTCTTGCAACAGGACGGAGAGGATTTCGTCGGGCTTTTGCGCCTGAAAGATGCGCGAATTCTGGCGAAGGGAGAGCCGCCACAGGGCCGGCTGTACCATGAGCTGATAGCGGGTGCGGCGAAAGCCGCTGTCCCCTTGCACAAAATCACTCACGACACCGCACACCCGCCGCTGCAGCTCGCCCTTGTACCACACTATCAGCTCGCACGGCTGGTCCAGTACGGCACCGAAGTCGACGTCGGGCTCGGGGCTCGCCAATTCCAAGCGCAGCTGGAAAGGCCCGTTCAGCGCCTCTTCCAGCGCAAACTCGGCCACCACGAAGGTGCTCTCGGGCAGCGCCCCCACCTTGACGGTAAATTGTAATCCTGTGCTGTCTGCCATAACGCTGTTCCTTATCCTGCCTGTCCACTGCCCGAGCCAATCACAACGCCACCGCAACCGATGGCGGTACCGGTCACGGCGATGGGCTTGCCACTGCACCGCAAAGTGCACAGCACGGAGCCGACGCCCCCCGAGATGCTGCGCGGATGGGGAGGATTGTTGGGTTTGACATGAGGGGCCAGCGGATCACCCTGCCGAGCCACCGGTTTGCCATCGAGGAACACATCGGGGCTGGCGGCAATCACGGGGGATGGGTGAAGCCCATGGCGCCCAGTACCGATCTCACCGGGCAATGCAATAGTGGGACACATCACGACTGACCTCTGTTGTGCTTTGCAATAAGGTCGATGCCTTCAGCCATATGGCAAAACACAAAAGCTCCGACCACGTCCAGACGAACAGGCCGGAGAAAGTTTGCACGGGCCTGGCGACCACTGACACTGTGAACGCCAGAACCCTGGGGTGCATTACAAGGAATAACGTCAATAAGGACTCGGGGCTTAGGCCTCGATAGGTGCACGCCAGTCGTCAGAGCCGGAGGTGCCAGCCACTGTGTGTTCCCAGTCAATCTTACGATAGGCCAGAGAGACCTGGATCAGCTGGGTGAAGTCAGACTTCGCCGGATCCTGGCAGTGGGGCATCTGGCAGTCGATGTCGACTATGGTGGAGTCAGTCAGCACTGTGGAGAAGAAGTGCTCCTGCTTGCCTTCGACCGAGGTGCGGTACCATTTCAGGGTCACTTTCGGCAGCATTTCGCCGGAAGCCAGGGAGTTGTACATCAACGGCACGGCCTTGTTCAGAGCGACGGTGAACTTGAACGGCTTGTGGACGCGCTGGCCGGCAGGCTGACCGGATTGCGGATCGGTCGGCACGGTAACAACGTGTTGGAACTCTTGTACCAGCATCTCGTCTTCATGGCCCTGCACGAAGATATTGCCGACGGAATCGGAGGTGAAGGCACCGGCAGTGATATTGCCCTGGGTTTTACCTTCGATGCTGATATAACATGGAGTTGGCATGTGTATGCTCCTGATGGGTTGGTTAAATGAGATAGCACTCGACCAAACCATTAGCAGCGACCATGCCACTCTTTTTAGCCCTTACTTTTCAGCATCTTAAGTAAAACACCCAAGCAAACCTCACTCATGCAGCGCAATAAGTTGTGCGTTACCGGCCTTTACACCATAAATAGTTGCCCACTCAGTTGAATATTTTGCAGATCGCGCAACTACTTGCTCAATACCAATGAAATCACTGTTTCTCATCCACATTGGCAACCAGCGCCATCTCCACGTTCAACCTGACCATCCCCTGCTTCAGAGCCCATGAGATGGCCTGGCTCTTGCTGCTGGCCCCCAGCTTGCTCACCACATTGTTCAGGTGAAATGTCACGGTACGAGGGGTGATCCCCAATATCTGGGCAATATCGCTCACCTGCTTGCCCTCCGCAGCCCAGCGGCACACCTCCAGCTCCCGCAGACTCAGCGCATCGTGGGGTGACAGACCGGCCAGACAGACCCGGGCCACCGCCTCGAAAATATGCATGGAGAGCCAGCTGAGAAAGGGCACCGCAGAGAGCCACTGCGCCCTGGTGCGAGGTTCGCTGGTGATGAAAGAGAGCAGGCCCACATGGCCGTTGGCTCCGTGCCAGGGAAACGTCACGCCATCGCGAATGCCAAACTCGCTGGCCAGCTGCATCACCTCCCGGCCCTGCTCATCACCACTCTCTTCATCGCGTACCACATCGGCCCACAGAATGGGGGTGCTCTGGGTCATGCCGCGTTTGACGATGGGATCGATGGCAAAGAAACCGCTGGCCGTGTAGGTATCCACCCAGGCTTGCGGGCAACCGTTGAAGATGATGACGTCGGGACGTTGAATGGTACTGGGGAAGATCAGGCCGAGCCTGAAATGATCGAATCCCATGTGCGCGGTCAGTTCACGCAACAGGGTCACTATGGTGCGCTCATCAGCGGCCGTCTCAAACTGGGTGATGAGATCCAGCGCATGCAGGGTGTTCATTTCTAGGGTATGAGGATCGTGCACAAGGTAGGGTGGCCAAACATGGAAACGTACCGCATGTTAACAAGCGTCAACGGATGACACACTTGGACCTGTCACAAAATCGGAGATTGCCCACAGTTTATCCTGCAAATTCAGACATACCTGTATGAAAGCACCGTTGAAAGGGCACTGAGCACATAGCAAAAAGGCCATCCTTTCGGATGGCCTTTTTGGCTGAATAAATGGCGGAGGAGGTGGGATTTGAACCCACGGATGGTCGCCCATCGCCGGTTTTCAAGACCGGTGCATTCAGCCGCTCTGCCACCCCTCCGCGACAGTGCGGCGAATATTACCCATGGCGATCCGGCTTGTAAATCCCCTCGCGGTGCGTTTGCCGATTTATTGGGCTAAATGACGCATAAAGTCGACAAACGGGGCATGAGCAGCGCTTTTTCAACCAGATAACTTGACTTGAAAACAGACTCACCCACTATAGTGGCCATCACGAAATTTCCAGCAAGATGGACTTATGAGAATCAAACATGCCCTGCTTTGCGCCCTGACTGGCGCCACCCTGCTTGCGGCGCCGGTTCAGGCAAGCGAGCTGACCAAGAGCGATGTCGAGCAAATCGTGCGCGACTATCTGGTCAAGAATCCGGAGATCCTGGTCGAGATGTCCAATGCCCTGCGCGCCAAGCAGGAGAGCCAGCAGGCGGCCAACGACAAGAACCTGATCCAGGCGCATGCCAAGCAGCTCTATGCCAATCAGGATCCCGAGAGCGGCAACCCCAAGGGCAGCCTGACCGTGGTCGAGTTCTTCGATTACAACTGTGGTTACTGCAAGCGCGCCCATCCGCTGATCAAGCAGCTGCTGGGTGAAGACAAGGACATCCGCTACATCTACAAGCAGTTCCCCATCCTGAGCGAGACCTCCTACTTCGCCGCCCGTGCGGCGCTGGCGGTGCAGCTGGGTCAGCCTGACAAATACCAGGCCTTCCACGAGAAGCTGTACGCCCATCAGGGCCCGCTGTCCGATGAAGCCCAGGTGAAACAGCTGGCGGAAGCGGCCGGGGTGAACTGGAGCAAGGTCGAGGCCAAGATCAAGGACGGCAGCATAGATCAGAACCTCGGCACCAACCGGGCGCTGGCCGAAGCCATGAGCATCTCAGGCACACCGGCCTTCATCATAGGTGACCAGATACTGCGTGGCGCCCCTCGCGATCTGGCGAGCCTGAAAGGCTTCATCAAGGATGTGCGCGCGGGCAAGAGCATTCAGTAACCCAGCCCTTCGCCCATAAAAAACGCCCCGGCATTGCGATGCCGGGGCGTTTTGCCATTCAGGCTTCAGTCCCTCAGGCCTGATGGGCCGTCGCGAGGAGCTGTCAGCAAGGCGAAGAGCTGCGCAGGAACCGGAGTTTATATGAATAAATGAGGCTCCCGAGCAGCGCATGATCCTCTTGATCACGGCTTCGCAGTAGGACCATAGCCGTTCGGGTTCTGGCTTTGCCAGCGCCAGGTGTCCACCATCATCTGCTCGAGCCCGCGCTCCGCTTGCCAGCCCAGCTCGTCACGGGCCTTGTGCGGCTCGGCCCAGCATTCGGCTATGTCACCGGGGCGGCGCGGTTTGATCTGGTACGCTATGGTGCGACCGCTGGCCACCTCGAACGCCCTGATCATCTGCAGCACGGAATAGCCCTGACCGGTACCCAGGTTGTAGGTGAAGACACCGGTATCGGCAGCGATGCGGGCCAGCGCCTTGAGATGACCGAGGGCGAGATCCACCACGTGGATGTAGTCACGCACGCCTGTGCCATCCGGGGTCGGATAGTCGTTGCCAAACACCCCCAGCTCCTTGAGCTTGCCGACCCCCACCTGGCTGATATAGGGCAGCAGGTTGTTGGGGATGCCGTTGGGATCTTCACCTATGAGGCCGCTCTCGTGGGCGCCAACCGGGTTGAAGTAGCGCAGCAGCACTATGGCCCAGCGCGGATCGGATTTGGACAAGTCACGCAGTATCTCTTCCACCATCAGCTTGGAGCGACCGTAGGGATTGGTCGCGCTGGTGGGGAAATCTTCCCGCAGCGGCACAAAGGCCGGATCGCCATACACTGTGGCGGAGGAGCTGAACACCAGCCGGAACACGCCCGCCTTTGCCATCTCCTCGCACAGCACCAGGGTACCTGTGATGTTGTTCTGGTAATAGGTGAGCGGGATCTGGCTCGACTCCCCCACTGCCTTGAGGCCGGCAAAGTGGATCACGGATTCAATCTTGTTGGCGGCAAACAGCTGCTGCAGACAGGCTCTGTCCAGCACGTCCCCTTCCACGAAGATGACCGGCTTGCCGGTGATCCGCTCGACCCGCTTGAGGGACTCGGGGGAAGAGTTGGAGAGGTTGTCCAGCACCACGACCTGCTGCCCGGCATTGAGCAGCTCAACCAGGGTATGGGAACCTATGTAACCGGCGCCGCCCGTGACCAATATTGTCATTTTTTATCCCGTGTTCTGGTGAAACTGGGCTGAGTGTACCCGCCCAGTCACAGCGGGAAAAGGCCGAGATGTTCATGGCACCCTCAATAGTCGAGGTTGACATCCCCCCTGGCGGTACAGGAGCAGGCCAGTGCGACGCCGCCCTCCAGATCCTGCGCACTCAGCGTCATCACGCTCTGCCGTTCGATCTCGCCAGTCGTGGTACAGCGACAGGCGCCACACACCCCGGCGCGGCAGGCGGCCATCATGGTCTCGCCAGCCCCTTCCAGGGCGGCCAGCAGGGTCTGGCCCGGCAGTATCTTCACCTTCTTGCCGCTCTTCTTGAGGGTCAGCCAGAAATGGTCGCTGGCGGCCGCAACCGGCGCCGCGCCCGATGTAACAGCAGGCAAGCCAAACGACTCCTGATGCAACTGTTCCGCTGGCAACCCCAGCTCCGCCAGCATGGCGCAGACGGCGGTCATGTAAGGCGCAGGGCCGCACAGATAGGCGTGGCGATCGAGCAGGTCCGGCGCCAATTCCCTCAGCATGTCCGGGCTGAGTCGGCCAACCCAGGGATGAGCCGTCGGTGCCTCTTCCAGTATCAGTGCGTGGCGCACACCGGGGTGAGCCTCGGCCAGCGCAGCCAGTTCGTCCGCGAAGATCAGATCCTGGGGCGAACGGGCGCTGTGAATGAAGCGGATGTCCGCCTCGGGGCGCTTGGCCAACTCGTCGCGCAGCATGGCCCACATGGGGGTGATGCCGGAACCGGCGCTCAGCAGCAGCGGTCGCTCGCAGGGCAGCACCGTCAGGTTGAAGTCGCCGAAGGGGCCGTCGACCCGGATCTCGTCCCCCACCTGCAGGCTCTGGTGCAGATGGTGGGAGACCCGCCCCACATCCTTGATGGTGACTTGCCAGCGGGCATCATGCGGGCTGGAGGAGAGGGTATAGGCACGGCACATGGGCTGGCCGTCGATCTCTGTGTGCAGGGTCACGCACTGGCCGGCCAGCACGGGGGGCAGACTGCCTGCAAGCGGCGCGAACTGCCAGCTCACCACATCATGGGTGTCGGCGCGACGACCGATGCAACGCAGGGTGAGAGAGGTGGAGGTCATCACAAGGCTCCTCATTTTGAAAACATGTTTTTGAAACACGACGCGTTGAAAAAAGGCGAGCCATCAGGCTCGCCAAAGGCTTACAACACGCTGAGATGATCAGGCCGGCGCGGCCTGCGCTATCACCGGATTCAGGCCGCCAGGATCTCGGCGAGATCTGCTTCGGCCGTGGTGGTCCCTTTCAGCCCGAACTGCTCCTCCAGCACCTTGAGCAGGGCCGGGGTCAGGAAGGCCGGTGCGGTCGGACCGGTGCGAATGTCTTTCACACCGAGCGCCAGCAGGGTGAGCAGGATGACGATGGCCTTCTGTTCGAACCAGGAGAGCACCAGGGTCAACGGCAGGTCGTTGACGCCACACTCGAACGCCTCGGAGAGCGCCAGCGCCAGCTGGATGGCGGAGTAGGCGTCGTTGCACTGACCCACGTCCAGCAGACGGGGAATGCCGCCTATGTCGCCAAAGTCGAGCTTGTTGAACTTGTACTTGCCGCAGCCCAGGGTGAGCAGCAGGCTGTCTTGCGGGGCTGCCTTGGCAAACTCGGTGAAGTAGGCGCGCTCGGCCTTGTCGCCGTCACAACCGCCCACCAGGAAGAAGTGGCTGATCTCGCCCGCTTTCACCTTGTCGATCACCGCTGGTGCCGCCTGCATCAGGGCATTGCGGGCAAAGCCGATGGTGATGAAGTGCTCGAGTTCTGTGTGTTTGAAACCGTCCAGCGCCAATGCCTTCGCCACCACGGCGGAGAAGTCATCCCCTTCCAGGTGAGTCACGCCCGGCCAGCCGACGATGGAGCGGGTGAAGATACGGTCGCTGTAGTCGCCCACGTTAGGGTCGATGATGCAGTTGGAGGTCATCACAACGGCGCCGGGGAAGTTCGCAAACTCCTTCTGCTGGTTCTGCCAGGCAGAGCCGTAGTTGCCCACCAGGTGGGGGTACTGCTTGAAGAAGGGGTAGGCCAGCGCCGGCAGCATCTCGCCGTGGGTGTAGACGTTGATGCCGGTGCCTGCGGTCTGCTCCAGGATCAGCTTGAGATCCATCATGTCGTGGCCGGAGACCAGGATGCACTTGCCCGGCACAGGGGTGACGCGTACCTGGGTCGGTTCCGGGTGGCCGAAGGCGGTGGTTTCACCGAGATCCAGCATCTCCATGATTTTGAAGTTGAGCAGGCCGATCTCCATGGCACATTTGAACAGGGGATCCAGCTCGCTCGGGTCCGTGCTGAGCCAGCTCATGATGCGATGGAACTCGGTGGCCACGGCGCTATCCTGCTGACCCAGCACCCGGGCGTGCTCCATGTAGGCGGCGGCGCCCTTGAGGCCGTAGAGGCAGAGCAGACGCAGCCCCATGATGTCTTCGTGCACCTCGCTCTTGCCGCGATTGACCGCGGTTTGCGGCGCATGGGCCAGCTGGGCGAGCAACTCGTCACCCGGCTCGAAGCCGGCGGCCTCGGGCAAGCCGGTGACTTGCACCGCCAGTGCAGCCAGACGGTCGGCCAACTGCTGACGATGAGCCAGCGCCTGGTTGACATAGGCAACGATGCGGGCGGAGTCGAAGTTGACGTTGGTGAGGGTGGCGAAGAAGGCCTTGGGCACGAAGGCATCGATCTCGTTGTCGATGACGCCGTGCTCGCGAGCGGCCAGCGCCCAGGCACTGAGGCCCTGCAGCGCATAGATCAGCACATCCTGCAGATCCGAGGTTTCAGCCGTCTTGCCGCACATGCCTTGTGCATAAGCACAGCCATTGCCTGCCGGGGTACGAATTGTCTGTTCACATTGCACACAAAACATCATGCCTCTCCTAATTGGACATTTCAGTTACTTGTTTTGTGGCGATTCTATGCCCCTCGCCAAAAACTTAATAGGCATTCAATTTGCCAATTAAGTTTTCATTGATGCAGATCAAAAACAAAAAAGCCGCCCAAACAGGGCGGCAAGCGGGTGGATAAAAGGAGAGACAACTCGGGTTTACAACAAAGGTTTACAACAAAACTCGTTTCAACAAAGGGTCAGGCCAGATAGGCGCGCAGCATCCAGACCAGTTTTTCCTGCTGTTGCACATAGTCGGAGAGGATGGATGCAGTCCCCTCGTCACCGGCCTCGGCGGCTTGTCCCAGGATCCGGCGTTGGGCGACCAGCAGCTCGCGGAAGCTCTCAAGCAGGGATTCGACACAGGCACGGCCGTCATGCAGTCCCTTCTGCTCCGGGATGGCAGAGACTTTCAGGTAGTCGCTGAAGCTGTGCATGGGCACGCCATCCAGGGTGAGGATGCGCTCGGCCAGGGCATCGACCTTGAGCAGCAGATCGTTGTAGATCTCTTCAAATTTCAGGTGCAGTTCGAAGAACTGGTTGCCGCGGATATTCCAGTGGAAGCCACGGACGTTCATGTAGAGGATCTGGTAGCTGGCCAGCAACTTGTTCAGCTCGGCGGCCAGGGCTTGTGATTGAACGGTATCAAGACCAATCGGACTTTTCATGTTTCACCTCCAGATTTGACGACGGAGCCAGATTAGCTCCCTTCAGACTCAAAAGGTAATAGTTGCTGCCTAACTGATTGATAGCGAGCGGCTATCGCCAAGTGCACCCATCAGATGATCTGGCATGCCTCACCCCGGACGCCGCTCGATATAGAGGATCACCTCGCCCAGATGAATGCCGAACTTGCTGATCTCGGCCCGATTGATCAGGCGATCTTCATCCAGCAGATACATCCAGTCATCGAAGCTCACCCGCACCAACTCCCCGTCCGGCAGGACCAGATCGAGCTGATAGCGCCAGTTGAGAGCAAAGCCTTCCGTCTTGCCTATCGCCTCCCCCACTACATCGGATGCGGTACCGCGCCAGTGACCATCCGCTCCCTTGCTCAAGAACCAGGTGCGGGTCTGCCGGCGGCCGTCATCGAAATAGAACTGCTCGAACAATTGCCCCTTGCCACCCTGCCAATGCCCCTGCATCTCGACCCGGAAGCGACTGGTCACTTCGCCGCTGCGGTCGGTCACCAGGCCATGAGCCACCAGCTTGCCGTTGAAGAAGCGGGCGAGATCCCAGTTCGGCCCCTGACCACGGTAGTCGTCCAGATTGCTGCCACACCCCGTCAGCACCACGAGTGACAACAGCAGCAGAAAGCGACAATAACGATAGAGAGACATTGAGTATTCCAGCATCAGAGTTGACCCCGCAGGCGGCGGGTGAGCGCGGGATCACGACTGTTGTCGGCGAGCCAGATGGCCAGAAAGGCTGCGGAGAATTGGGGATCGGCAAGGCTGCCGAGCGGCCGTTCGTGCCACCAGAAATGGCCAAATCCGGCCTCATCCACATAGAAGGCAAGCCTGTCTCCCGCCCCCACATCGGGCCAGAGCGCCGCCAGCTGATCGAGCCAGCGCCGGCGATCGGCATCGCTGCCAAGCCCCAGCCGTTGCCACTCCTCGGCGGTGGCGGTGAGCAAATCACTGCGTTTGATCTCTCTGGCGTAGGTAAGGATCAGCGCCTGTGGATAATGGCCCGGCTCATAACGGCCACTTGCGCTGTAGAAGGTAACGTCATAGAGCTTGAACCAGAGCCAGTTCATCTCCCCCTGCCCCACGGCTCGCAGCGGCTGCCAGGGGGTGGAAGGGGCCTCTTTGGCCAGTGAACACGGGCTGCTCAAGGCCACGATCAGCAGGCTAATTCCACCCCATATGCCAGCTCGCGGGATCTTCCAGTTCATGCCAATCCATCTCCTGTTCCAGCAGGGTGTTGATATCCTGCATCACCACGCGGGCCAGCTGCCCCTGCGCATCCCGCTGGCATGACACCACCAGATAGAAGCGCTCGGTCAGCTCGTGCTGGCTCTCTTTGGTCCACTTGGAAAACAACAAGGTGTCGGTCGAAAAGGTGTTCACCTCGCTTCACCCTCCAGCTTGACCGTTACCCACAGGAGTACGGGTAACCACCACATCCAGATCACCGCCAGCAGTGCCGTGCTGATCCAGATGCCCCAGGGTAAGTGTACTGCGCCCATGGCTGCTCCCGCCACATAGGAGGAGACGCCACCCGCCATGCCAAACAGCCCCTGCTGCCAGCGGGGCAAGGGGCGCAACCAGCGCATGCCGTGGGCTAGCGTCAGGGCAAAACCGAGCCAGAGCAGTAC
This sequence comes from Aeromonas sp. MR19, assembly GCF_963899305.1. Lineage (NCBI taxonomy): Bacteria > Pseudomonadati > Pseudomonadota > Gammaproteobacteria > Aeromonadales > Aeromonadaceae > Aeromonas > Aeromonas sp. MR19. The sequence continues at coordinate 33,233 of NZ_CAWQWZ010000050.1, read as the reverse complement.
CAGCCAGAGGGGAAAACCGGCCGAAAATTGAAACAACCCGAGCTGCCAGAGCAAGCCATCGAGCAGACAGCCGGCCAGGGCCACCGGCCATAACCGCAGATCGCGCCTGCGGCTGGGGGAGAAGAGAAAGTGGAGCAACAGCATCAGCATCAGCGGGCCCGGCTGCTGCCACTTTACCGCCAGCAACCAGTAGAGGTTGAACCCCAGCAGCTGGGCCCACTGCCACATGGTCAGTGACCGCTTACTGGCAGCTCCCCCGACCAGCCGAGGGGGCCCGGTTTGGCCGCTTCCAGCTGGACCAGGCTGATGGCCCGCTCCCAGAAGCCACCTTCGCAATAGGCAAAGTAGAAGTGCCACAGCCGGATGAAATCCTGGCTGTAGCCGAGCCTCGGCAGCTCAGGGGCCAGCGCCAGAAAACGCTCGCACCAGTGCGCCAGGGTGCGGGCGTAATGGTGGCCGTGATCGTGCAGCCGCACCAGTTGCATGTCGGTCTCGCGGGCCAGCAAGCCCGCCATCTGGGAGACGCTCGGCAGGCAGCCGCCGGGGAAGATGTAACGCTGGATGAAATCGACCCCGCGCAGATACTGGGCGTGACGCTGATCGGCTATGGTGATGGCCTGAATGAGCAGGCGACCACCGGGTTTGAGCAGGCGCGACAACTGGCGGAAATAGTCCGGCAGGAAGGCGTGGCCCACCGCCTCTATCATCTCGATGGAGACCAGCTTGTCGAAGGTTCCCTCCAGCTTGCGGTAATCCTCCAGCAGCAAGGTAATGCGATCGTCGAGCCCCTCCCGCGCAATCCACTCCTTTGCGTAGTCGTGCTGGGCCCGGGAGATGGTCGTCGTGGTCACCCGGCAGCCGTAGTGGCGAGCTGCATAGATCGCCAGCCCGCCCCAACCTGTGCCAATCTCCAGCAGGTGATCGTCTGGTTTCAGCGCCAGCCGCTCGCAGATGGTGTGCAGCTTGGCCTGCTGCGCCTGCTCCAGGCTTGCGTCGGCACTCGGATAGATGGCACTCGAATACTGCATGTGACCATCGAGAAAGCCCTGATAGAGGGTATTGCCGAGATCATAGTGGGCGGCGATGTTGGATCTCGAGCCTGTCAGGGTATTGCGGTTGAGCCAGTGGCGCGCCTTGTTGAAGGGGAAACTCAGCCAACTGAGCCGCCGCTCAAGGCTGTCGAGCAGCGTCAGGTTGCGGGCCAGCAGCCGCACCAGTGCCACCGGATCCGGGCTGGTCCAGAGCCCCTCCACCCAGGTTTCACCGGCGGCTATGCTGCCCCCCAGCAACAGGCGGCGATAGAAGGCCGGATCCTGCACCACCACTTCCGCGTGCAGGTCAGTACCCGCCACACCGAAACTGTGGCGCTCGCTGCCATCCCGCAGCAGCAGTTGACCATGCTCGAGACGCCCCAGCAGATTCAGCAGCAGTTGCCTTGCGCCTTTGTCGATGAAAGAGGCAGAGAGGGTTGATTGCACAAGTTCCATTAGCGACTCTCCGGATGAGTGAAGATGGGGGTTCGTTTGATAAAAAGACGCAGGGCCTGCCAGTAGATCCCGAGCAGCACCTTCAGGGTCATCCAGGGCCAGCGGGCGAGCAGCGCCACCAGCCCCTTGCGCGACAGCGGCTCACGGCTCAGCGCCAGGGTGGCGTCAAACAGCTTGTCCTCGCCAGACCTGGGATGACTCTCAATATGGATCAGCGTCTCCTGCCCCGGCGGGCGAATTCGCCAGTGGTAGCGCATGGCCAGCCCCATGAAGGGAGAGACGTGAAAATCCTTGTCGTGGGGCGCCAGCGCCGCCAGATCCAGCAGGTAGTAGTGACGCTCGTTCCAGGGAGTATTCGACACCTCGGCCAGCAGGTAACGCGCCTCCCCTTGCCGGTAGCAGAAGTAGAAATTGACCGGGCTGAAATAGAAGCCCAGGCAGCGTACATTGCCGAGCAGCAAGACGCGCCCGTCCGGCTCGGCAGCGCCGCCCAGCTCGGTCACCTTGTCCCACACCGCCTGCTTGAGGCTTCCCTCGCGGCCTTTGAGGTAATCATTGCGGTGAAAGGAGAGCAGCCCGGCCCGCTCCACGGCGAACCAGCGCCCCTGGCCTAGGCTCGGCAGCTCGTCCAGATCCAGCCCCAGCATGAAGAGGCGGTAGGAGAAGGCGTGGGCCCTGGGTGCGAAGCGACGATGGCGCACCGAGCCCTGCCAGATGGCGCTGACAGTCTGAGCCATGGCGACAGCACTCATAGCTCGGCCCCGAAGCGTCTGGCAACGTCCAGTGCGCTGTGCACCCCGTCCTCGTGAAAGCCGTTGTACCAGTAAGCACCGCAAAAGTGGGTGTGATGCTGACCACAGATCTCCAGCCGCGCCTGCTGCGCCTCAATGGATGCCTGATTGAACACAGGGTGGTGATAAACGAAGCGGCGCAGCACCTTGCTCTCGTCCACCTTTCCCCTGGGATTGAGGCTGACGCAGAAGGGCACTGGCGAGTTCACCCCCTGCAGAATGTTCATGTTGTAGCTCACCAGCGGCCGCGCCTCGTCGTCCCCGTCCAGCTGATAGTTCCAGCTGGCCCAGGCCTTGCGGCGAGTGGGCAAACAGCTGACATCGGTATGCAGCCAGACGTCATTGGCCTGATAGGCCATGTCGCCCAGAATCGCCTGCTCCCGCTCGCTGACATCCTGCAACAGGGCCAGCGCCTGATCGCTGTGGCAGGCGAGGATCACCTCGTCAAACTGCTCCTCGCCATAGCGGCTCTGGATCGACACCCCCTCGGCCAGCCGCCGGATCCCCTGCACCGGACAGGCGAGGCGGATCTGCGGCTGCCAGCCTGCGGTGAGCGGGCCTATGTACTCCCGCGAGCCGCCCGGGATCACGTACCACTGGGGGCGGTTGGCCACATCGAGCAGGCCGTGGTTGGCAAAAAAGCGCAGGAAGAAGGCCAGCGGAAAGGCACGCATGTCCGCCAGGGTGGAGGACCAGATGGCCGCTCCCATGGGCAGAATGTAGTGGCGGGCGAAGTAGTCGCTAAAGTCCCCCACCAGCAAGAAGTCCCCCAGGGTCAGCGCGGGACACTCGCCATGGCGTTGGCCGTCGGTCAGCCAGGCACGGGCCTCCCGGTTGAAGCGCAGTATCTCGGCCACAAAGCGGTAAAAACGCGGGCTCAGCAGATTGCTGCGCTGGGCAAACAGGGTATCCAGGTTGTGACCGTTGTACTCGAGCCCCTGCGGGCTCTTCACCGAAAAGCTCATCTCGGCCGGCTGGCGCGCCACCCCGATCCGCGCCAGCAATTTGAGGAAATGGGGGTAGGTGCGATCGTTGAACACGATAAAACCTGTGTCGATGGCATAGCTGCGACCGGCCAGGCTGACATCAACGGTAGCGGTATGCCCCCCCAGAGTGGGGGCCGCCTCGAACAAGGTGATGTCGTGGCGCTTGTGAAGCAGAAAACCGGCGGTAAGCCCGGAGATGCCTGAGCCGACGATGGCAATTTTTTTCTTCATGAAGGGCGTCCTTTCGAAACAAGCGTGCTGCCAAGCCGCAGCCAGAGTCCGACCGGCAGTGCGCCAAGCAGGCGCAGCAACCAGATGAAGCGGCGGGGAAAGTGGATCTGGTGACGACCGGCGGCTAGTCCGGTCAGGATGGCGCGAGAGGCCTGCTCCACCGTCACCAGGCAGGGCATGGGAAAATCATTTTTCGCGGTGAGCGGCGTCTGCACAAAGCCAGGGCGGATCAGGGTCACAGCTATGCCCCTGGCCCTGAGATCGAGACGCAGGGTATCGGCCAGATAGTCGAGAGCCGCCTTGGAAGCGCCATAGGCTTCGGCCCGTGGCAGCGGCAACCAGCTCACCGAGGAGCCGACGATGGCAAGCCGGGCACCGCGTTCCAGCAGCGGCAGGAAGGCGGCCAGCGCCTGGCCGGTGGCGATGAGATTGGTCTCGATCACCCGGGCAAACAGCTCGCCATCGAACCCCTCAGCCAGATCCATGTATTCGCAGCTGCCGGCATTGAGGATCAGCAGATCCAGCGGCGGCAGGCTGGCTGCCACCCCTGCCATGGCAGCCGCATCCCGGCCATCAAACTGCAATGGGGTGATGCCGTGGCGACCCAGTGCCAGCAACCGATCGCCATCGCGACCGCAGCCCCACACCCGCCAGCCCGCCTGCCGGTAATCGAGCGCCAGCTGGCGGCCCAGCCCGGAGCTGGCCCCCGTGATCAGCACACGTCCGCTCATGATCCCAGCCTCCCCTTGATAGTGCGCACCAGAGATCCGAGCAGCGGCAACTGCTCGTAGAGCATGGCGCCGAGATCGAAGTAGTCGCGATGCAGACACACCTTGTCTGCGGCGTCGAACTCAAGCCGGGTCGCCCCCTCTACAGTGACGGGCCGCCCTCCGCCGAGCCTTGGGTGGGAGAAGGTCATGACCCAGCTTATCCAGGCCTCACGACCCTGTTGCTGCTGGCTGACGATCTCGAAGCGACAGTCGGCAAGACGCTGATACAGAGCGGCAAAATAGTCGGTGAGCGCCGTCAGCCCCTCGATACGGTGGGCCGGATCGATGAAGACCACCTGCTCGGCGTAGACGTCAGGCAAGCGATGCAACTGCTGTTTGTCCAGTTGCTGGTACAGGGCAATAAAGCGGGCCAGCGGCGCGTTCATCCTATTTCTCCAGGTGTCGAAACATCTCGATGGCTCTCACCCGGGCGACGGCGTGATCCACCATGGGTGCCGGATATCCCCTTCCTCCCTTGAGTCGCAACCAGTCATGGGGCTGGTGCACATAGGCGGCGGGGACATCGGCAAGTTCAGTTACCCAGGTACGGATAAAGTCTCCTTGTGGATCAAATCGTTGCCCCTGAGTGGTGGGATTGAACACCCGAAAGTAGGGGGCAGCATCGGCACCCGTACCCGCAGCCCACTGCCAGCCGCCGTTGTTGGCCGCCAGATCCCCGTCAATCAGCTGGCTCATGAAGTAATCCTCCCCGAGCCGCCAGTGGATGTGCAGATCCTTGGTCAGGAAGCTCGCCACTATCATCCGCAGCCGGTTGTGCATCCAGCCGGTGGCGTTGAGGCAGCGCATGGCCGCATCGACGATGGGATAGCCGGTGCGCCCCTCGCTCCAGGCAGCCAAGGCCTCCGGATCCCAGCCCCAGGGCAAGGCGGCTGTCTCGGGTTTGAACGGCAGGTTCATGGAGAGGGTCGGCACCAGCACCAGCAGATGGCGATAGAAGTCGCGCCAGACAAGCTCATTGAGCCAGACGAAACCAGGCTGCGCCTTGGATTGGGGCCGGTAACCAAGTCGCTGTTGCAGCGCCCCCACGCACTGGCGCGGACTTATGATGCCCACTGCCAGATAAGGCGAGAGGATGGAAGTGCCCGCCTGCGCCGGAAAGTCCCGGGTCTCGCCATAGTCGAGCACCGCCCGTTCCAGAAAAGCGTGCAGACGGCGAACGGCTTCCGCCTCCCCCACGGGCCAGCGCGGATCCGGCGTCACTTCACCGAGATCTGCATCGACAAGTGCCCTGTCGGCCAGCGGCTGCCACGACAGCGGCTCGCCCCGGGGCGCGGGGGCTCTGTGAATGACGAAGCCATCCTCCTCCAGCGCCTTGAGCCAGGCACGGCTGAAGGGGGTGAACACCTTGAACATCTCACCCGAACCGGTCAGCACCCGCCCCGGCGGCAGCACGCAGCAGCCGTTGAACCAGTGGCAACTTGTCTCCTGCTCCGCCAGCACGGCGCTGACGGCACGGTCGCGGCGCTGTTCATCGAGTTCGATGGCCTGGTTGGCGTAGAGATGCGTGGCACCCAGCTCCCGGCTCAGGGCTACCAACGCCGCCGGCAGCTCGGCAAAGGTCTCCACCCGCAGCAGATGGAGCTGAATGCCGAGGGCCGCCAGTTCGCGGCCCAGCGCATCGACCTGCGCCAGCATAAAGCGCTGACGGATGGGGGCCATCTTGTGTTGCCGCCACTGAGTCGGGGAGATGACAAACAGGGCGGCTACCTCCCCCGTCTCGGCGCAAGCGTGTCGCAAGGCCGGGTTGTCGGCGAGGCGCAAATCATTGCGAAACCAGACCAGCTTCATGGGGTCTTGCTCCCGCGCACGGCGCCGCCACGGGCTGCCGGTTGGTCCAAAGAAACCTGTGCAAGGGTGGGCTGCCAGCCGTGGACCGCCAGCCAATCCGCGTCATAGAGGCGTCCCAGCTCACCAAACAAGCGGGTGCCCGTCGGCCAGCCGGTGGCCAGATCCTGCTTGCCAAGCCCGGCCCCCAGCAGCACCAGCCAGGGAGTGGTCGCCCGCCCCTCCAGCAGGGCGAGGTGGCGCGGCTCGACCGCCCCCAGCAACTGCACCTCATAACCCTGGCCGATCAGCTCGTAGGCAGACCAGACCAGATCGAGGGGGCCGACCTGGCCCCAGCTCGCCAAGGTGATCGGCACCCCCTTCTCCTGCTCGATCAGGTGGCGAGCGAAGCGGGTATGAAGCCAGCCCAGCCACACCTGCTGCAGCAGCTCGCCATCGGGACGCTCACGCCACAGGCCGAGCAACTGCTCCACCAGGGGTTGCAGCACCCGGCTGCGCACCAGCTCGAACGGGTAACTCGCCAGCAGGTCATTCAGTTGCGCCTCCACCTTGCGCTGGCTGAGGGCGAGCACCGCCTGGCACAGCTGCTCCAGGGTCTGCTGCCAGTGATCGCTCACCAGCTGGGATTGGGGCTCGCTCAGCAATCCCTTGACCTGGCCTATGCTCACCCCCCGCTCCAGCCAACTCAGGATCTCGCCTATCTGGCGAATATCCTGCTCGCTGTAGAGGCGGTGCCCCTTCTCGGTGCGGGCCGGCTGCACCAGCCCGTAGCGGCGCTGCCAGGCGCGCAGGGTGACGGCGTTGACGCCGGTGAGGCGGGAGACCTCGCGAATGGGGTAAATTCCCTCATCCGGTCTGGTGGCATCATCTTGTGGTAAATCTGACATGGCTAATTCCATTCAACAGGGTATGGGCGCCCCGGCCCTGATGCGGGCCCAGGGTCGCAACACTGGGGTTCAGAGCCCGTATCGCAGCGTGAGCGTATCGGGGCGACCAGATAGGCACCAGGGCCACGAAGCTGGACTCAGAGCCCGTAACGCAATTTCAGCGTATCGGGGTGCGGATTGAGATAGACCTGCTGCGCCAGATAGGGATTGGGGTATTCCCGCAGGTAGTGGCGGATCAGGGTCAGCGGCACCAGCAAGGGGAAGATGCCGGTGCGGTACTTGTCTATGGTGTCGGCCAGCTCCTGCTTCTGGGACGGAGTCAGTACCCGCTTGAAGTAACCCTGCAGGTGCATCAGCACATTGGTGTGGCTGCGTCGATTGGCACGCAGGGTCAGGGCCGCCATCAATCCTTTGATGTAGCTGTCGGCCACCTGCTGCAGGTTGGCCTTGCCGAGGTTGCCCAGCAGCTTGCCGAGCGCCCGATACTGGGGGGTGGCATGGGAGAGCACCAGATACTTGTAGCGGGAGTGAAAACGGATGAGCGCCGCGGCGCTGAGCCCCTGGGCGCAGAGCTGCTGCCAGTCGTGGTAGGCGAAGACCCGCAGCACGAAGTTCTCCCGCAAAATGGGGTCGCACAGGCGGCCATCTTCTTCCACCGGCAGCAGGGGGTTGGCCTCCATCAGCGCCTTGGCGAACAGGCCAATCCCCTCCTTGGCACTTCCCTCGTTGTTGGCGCCGTAGATGCGCACCCGCTCCATGCCACAGCTGGGGGATTTGGCGCAGAGGATGTAACCGGAGATGAAGTCGAGCTGACGGGCCTTCTGCTCGCTGAAGGCGATCAGTTGCTCGGTGACATCGAAACTGCCGTTGCTCGCCTCGGCGCGGATCTCGCCATGGCGCTTGACCAGCCGGATGGCGGCGCGTGGCGCCCCCAGGCCGATGGCCATCTCGGGACAGACGGGGTGGTAATCGAAGTGAGCGCCAAGATCCCGTTCGCAGAAGCTGGAGCGCTTGTGGCCCCCGTCGAACCGCACTTCCTGTCCCAGCAGGCAGGCACTGATACCGACTTTAATCTTGTACATGTTGACGCCCCTTGTATAAGCCTGAGTTCAGTTATAGCAGTTATACAAAGAAAGGAAAGTTGTATAACTATTGCGGACTGATACGGCACAAGGGCGAAAACAGGATCACCAGAAAATGAAAAAGCCCATGACAGACGTCATGGGCAAAAATGAAGACACTACAGGAAACAGGATTAGAAGCTGTACTTCACACCCAGGCTGGAGATGGAACCCTGTTGCAGGTCCCACTTGCGGTAGGTGTAATCGGCGGTGAGGGCCAGGTTCTGGCTCACCTTGTAGGCGGCGCCCACTTTGAAGTCGTGCATGTCGTCGGTCATGTTGGCGTAGCGGTAGCCGGTGGAGAGCTCGACGGCGCCGATGTCGTAACGCAGGCCCACTTCACCGTACATGCTGCCGCTGTTCTTGCGGGTGATCACATCCCAGCCGCTGTCCTTCACGTTGGCAGTCACCTGACGCTCCATGGTGTAACCCATCAGACCCGCTTCACCATACAGGTTCAGACCGGTACTGAGCGGGGTGTAGACACCCAGACCCAGGCTGGAGAGGCCCATGCTGTCGTTGCCATCGTTGCGGGAGGTGAATTCACTGCCCAGACGGCCGTAGAAGTTGGAACCGAAGCTCTTGGAGAGATCCAGGCTCAGGCCGCCGAAGTCGCGGTTGTTGCCTTCTTTGCCGCCGATGTAATCGGACTTGGTGTGTGCCCAGGTCAGGCCGCCCTTGGCGTAGCTGAAGGCATCCTGTGCCAGAGCAGAAGTAGAAGCGAAACCGGCCAGAACCAGAACAGAAAATGCCACTTTTTTCATTTTGATGACTCCACGTGTTGAGCTAGTTGAGACCTAGCTGGAATGGAACCATTGTGCCGAGCAGGAGGGGGAATGCCGAGCGGCAAGCTGTTGCCAAATCATGTCAGATGTAAGCAACTGTTGCTGGCGGTTACCGGATTAACAATTGAACCCAAACAGGCTCGGTGATGGAGCCTGTTTGGCAGCTGGTGTCTGTGTGGCGAGGGGTTAGCGGAACTCCACTTCCTCAATCTCGACCCGCACCAGGGGCTTGCCGGTCAGACCGGCCGGACGCGGCATCTCCAGCGCCAGGGAGGGACGCTGCTGGCCCTTGCGCAGGTAGGACTCCGGCAGGCGGTTCTCGCCCACCCAGAAACGGGCCTCCTGCTTGACCAGCTGGGCACCCTGCTCGCTGAACAGGGTGACGCTGCCGCGCACCCGCACCACGCTGCGGCTGCCCGTGTTGCTCACCAAAAATTGCAGCGACAGGGGATCCGAGCCCTCAATCTTGTCGAGCTTGACGCTTATCCCGTCCTTGACCGCCTGGGCCAGCAGATCCGGATTGGTCATCGCCTGCTCGGTCAGCACGGGGACGGCCACCGCGCCCGTGACCACCTCAGCGCTCGCAGTCGGCTTGATCAGCAGATATTCCCAGGTGAAGTCATCGTTGAGCTGCACCTGGCGGCCATCCGGCAGGGTGACCTGGGTCAGGGGCGCAGCCTGTGCCAGCAAGGGCGACAGACAGAGGGCAACCAGCAGGCGGGACAAGGGTTTCATAGGGTGATGGCTCGGCGTCGATGGAAAAGGGCGTCAGTATAAAGAGTCGGCTCCGACTTGCCTATGACCCGACTCACGTTCTTGCCCTCTGCCGCCGCCGTCAGCAAGCCAGCTCCTGCCGATCCTCCTCCTGCACCATGTCCAGCGTCACCAGATCGAACTCTGTGCTCTTGAGGGCATTGAGAATGTCCGGTTGCAGGTCGAATGCCTGGGCACGCAGCCGCAGCGGTACGCGCACCCGTGCCAGTGTGGTCGCCTGATCCGAAAGGGTATGAAAGAACACCTGAGCCTCCTCCAGCCCCATGTCGGCCAGCATCTGCTCCGCCATGTCCACCATGCGCAGATGGCGCTTGTCCACCAGCTCGGGATCGGAGAAGCGACGGCTCAGGCAGCCGTGGGCGCTCTTGCCCCAGCGCCCCAGCTGCCGTTTGTTGAAGCCGTAACGAAAGTCCCTGTGGGTCATGCCCTGCTTGGCAAACAGCCAGAGGGTGTTGGCCGGCAGGCTGCCGAAGCGGCGCAAATACTCCTGCAACTCCTCGACCGGGGCGGGCAGCAGCATGGGCAGATGGCTCCAGTCGGTTTCAAGCGCGGTGAGATGGCAGATGTAGCGTACCGGGTCTATCACCTCGTTGAGGTGACGCAGGTGATCGCAGAAGATCATCTCGTCGGTCTTGATGACTCTCTGCTCTATGCCGTAGCGCTGGCAGTAGCGTTTGGCCCGCGCCACCTCCTTGCGGCTGCGGGTCGGGCTGTCCAGGGTGAGGGCCCGGATCCGGACCCCGCTGGCGCGGCACAAATCCATGCTGTAGCAGGATTCCAGTCGGCCGGAGAAGGAGACCACCAGTTCGCCGTAGCTGGCCAGGGTCTCGACAAGCTGCTGCTCCCTGGCCTGAAAGGTCTGATCGTATCCTCGATTCAGCACAACTATATTGGCATCCATAACGACTACACCGGATGATGAATTGGTCGCCATTGTGCCGCAACAATCCTGAATAAACCCTTAAAGGAGAGGGATAAATCAGAATTTAATGATCATCTCCTGCCAATTACCCTCATTTTCATCCTGTTGCGCATCATAAATCCGCAGTTTCGCCTGATGCACCTGATGGGCCCGCAAAAAGCCCTCCGCCTGCTCGAGGGAGCCGAACGTCAGCCTGCCCTCCTCGCTGTCGGTGAGGCACTGCATCTCGCCGTCGACCTCGACACAGAGCTGGTAACCGCTGCCATCCAGGCAGGCGATCAGCAGGCCGGCATCCGGATAGTGACTCAACCAATTGCGAAACCGGCCATGCTCCATAACGTCTCCTTGAGCACTCCAGACTGTCGGCTCAACCGGGCAGATAGCCCAGCGACAGCAGCTGCTGACGACAGCTGGGCACATCGGTAAACACCAGCCCCCCAATCCCCAGCGCCTGCGCGGCAGCCACGTTGGCGGGGCTGTCATCGATGAACAGGCACTCGTCGGCCTTCAGGTCGAACGACACCAGCAGATAGCGATAAATATCCGGCTCCGGCTTCATCATTCGTACCCGCGCCGACACCACCTTGCCGCTGAAGAAGCGCCAGAATGCGTGCTGCTCCAGCCAGTCGATGCTGGCATGACCCATGTTGGAGAGTGCATAGAGGCGGTGGCCCGCTCCATGCAGCGTCTCTATCAGGGTCAGCATAGCGGGATCCGGCAGGAGCGATGCGGGCACCGCCTGCAAAATGGCGAGATTCTGGGCCGCTGGCAAGCCGGTGCGCCCCTGTGCCTGGCGAGCCATGGTGTGCAGCGACAGGGTGCCGCGGTCCACCTCCAGCCAGTCCGGGTGGTTGAACAGCCGCTCCGCCAGCGCCTCGGCGTCGTCAGGCCCTCGCACCGCGCGCACTATGGCCACCGGATCCCAGCTCACCACCACCCGTCCCAGATCGAAAATAATCGCCATTGTGACCTCCTCCTGATGCCTCTGCTTCTGAGCCAACCGCTGCCACATGGCGCTTGAACAGCCCGTCGGCACACGCAAATACCCTGCCCCGTTCGCCTCCCACGGGCAAGTTTTACTTGCATCCCAGGCCCAAATCCCTTAATGGTTATGACGATATTTTCAGGATCAGACCCATGCACACACCATTCCTCTTTGCTTTCTCGTTTATCCGGCCCACATGAGGGAAGGCCCTGTCGTCGCATGAACAGAAAGCAAAGACGAATCGAGCCTCCCCTAGCGGAGGCTTTTTTTTGCAGCTACCACACTCGATTATTTGGATAGGGAACCACCATGGCTACGCTCGACGAGATCAGACTAGACATCACCCGCTTGGATCAGGAGCTGCTTGCCCTGCTGGCCAAGCGCAAGACCCTCAGCATAGAGGTCGCCCGTGCCAAGCAGGCCAATCCCCGTCCCATCCGCGACACCCAGCGCGAGCAGGATCTGCTGGTCGCCCTGATCCAGAAAGGGCGAGTGCTGGGGCTGGATGCCCAGTACATCACCCGCATCTATCACACCATCATCGAAGATTCCGTGCTCTCCCAGCAGGCCTATCTGCAGAGCCTGCTCAACCCGGAGCAGCAGGAGCCCATGACCAGCGTCGCCTATCTGGGCCCGCGCGGTTCCTACTCCAGCCTGGCGGCTCGCAAGTATCTGGCCCGCTACAAGGATCAGGTGATAGAGGTGAACTGCCAGAACTTTCGCGAGGTGCTGGATGCGGTGGAGTCGGGTCGCGCCGCCTTCGGCGTACTGCCCATAGAGAACACCAGCTCGGGCTCCATCAACGAGGTGTATGACGTGATGCAGCACACCAGCCTCTCCATCGTCGGCGAACTGACCTACCCCATAGAGCACTGCATCCTGACCGCAGTGCCGACCGAGCTGGGCCGTATCAAGACCTTCTACGCCCACCCCCAGGTGTTCCAGCAGTGCTCCCATTACCTCAGCAAGCTGGAAGGGGCGCGCCACGAGATCTGCGACTCCTCCTCCAGCGCCATGATGAAGGTGAAAGAGCTGGCAAGCCCGGAGGCGGCGGCGATCGGCAGCGCGGCTGGCGGTGAGCTGTACGGACTGGACGTGCTGGCCGAGCAGCTCGCCAACCAGAAGGAAAACTACAGCCGCTTCATCGTAGTGGCGCGCAAGCCCATCGACGTGGCGCCGCAAATTCCGGCCAAGACCACCCTCATCATGTCCACCTCCCAGAAGCCCGGCTCCCTGGTGGAGGCGCTGCTGGTGCTGCGCAACAACGAGATCAACATGACCAAGCTCGAATCCCGGCCGGTGCAGGGCAACCCCTGGGAGGAGATGTTCTATCTGGATGTGTCCGCCAACCTGCAGACCCCGGCCATGCAGGCCGCGCTGATGGAGCTGACCAAGATCACCCGCTACATCAAGGTGCTGGGCTGCTACCCGAGCGAAGACGTCAAGCCGACCACCGTGCCGCCGGTACTGATGGGCAACTGACCGTTTTTGCCAACAAAAAAGGCGAACATGATGTTCGCCTTTTGTTTTTCTGCCTCGCCGTCAGAACTGGCCGGCCATCAGCTGGTTGATGTTGTAGAGGGCGCGGGTATCGAGCTCCATCTCGGTGGCATAGGTATTGCCACGGGGATAGGAGGCCACCACCCGGGCGCCACGCACCATGCCGGCCACGGACACGTCCAGCGAGTTGGAGGTCTGGGTCAAGTCCTTGTAGCTGCTCTGGCCCCGCACCTGCTGGCCATTGAGCTGCTCCGCCAGTTCGCGGTAGGCATCCATCTTGGAGGCGCGAATGGCCTGCAACATCTTCTCGGACTGGGATGGGCCCGGCTGTATGTCGATCACCGCGTAACCCACTGCCTTGAGCACCGGAAAGTCATCGGGCTTGTTGTTGCCGCCGCCGTAGTTCACCACCCGATTGCCACCGCTGCACGCGGTCAGCAGCAGGACCAGCAGGCATCCGAACAGGATCTTCATTGCGCTCACTCCTTGTCAGGGGGTCAGATTGACCAGATGGCCGCCGGGACGAGCCTGGCTGTCGCGCATCAGGTAACCGCGATTGATGGATGCCCGGCCAAACGAATTGTTGGCGCCGAACAGGTATTGTTGCGGGATCAGGCTCTGGGCTGTGGTCTCCACCATCTTGGTCCGCAGATCTATGATGCGGGCATTGACCAGGATCCCCTTGCCATTGCGGCTGAAGGTACCGGTCAGGATGCGGGAGATGGGCAGCCGGGGGGAGAGATCCCGGTAGTTGCGGCTCATCACGAAATCACCCTGCGGGGTCACCTTGATGCTGCCGGTCATCTTGAAATCCACCACAACTTCCCCGCGCCGGTTCAGCTCGTAGATAAAGCTCTCCTCGATCTGCTGCCCCATCCAGTTGGTGTCCTGCAGGGTATCGAGATCGACAAAGGAGGAGACGGCGATGGGCTCGGTCAGGGTGGTGAGCGACTTGCGCTCCATCAGCTGATCGGTCATGCGCGCCACCAGCCAGTTGAGCTCCATGCCAGCAGCGGCCTGGCGAGGATCACCCTGTTCCCGGTTGATGGGGTCGGAACCACAGCTGGTCAGAGCCAGCGCGAGGGCCAACGCCGTAAAGAGTTTGTTCATGGATACCTTTCCTGTATCTGCACCTGATTCGTTATCGGTTCGGCTGGCCAAAGCTTGAGTCGGGAATGAGGCATGGATCTTGCTAATTATTTGCGGTGTGCTGTGCAACGCACGGTTCTGTGGTCTGTATCGGCCGGTGCCATCACTTCAACAGGGGTGAGAGGGCCGACCCGCATATTCAAGGTGTTTGTCATGAAATTACCGCTGCTGTTAACCCTGCTGCTGGCCAGCCTGTCGGTCCGGGCAGAGCTTATCGAAGCCCAGGGCAGTGCCGCCATCCTGGGGGGCGACGAGGTCTATGCCCGCGAGCAGGCGACCCGCGACGCCCTGCGCCAGGCCCTGCTGGCGAGCGGCGCCGCCGTCTCCAGCATCCAGCGTCTGGAAAACGGCAGCCTGCGCTCCGAGCAGATCCAGATCCGCTCCGGCGGCGACATCCGCCAGTACCGGCTCAAGCGGGAAGAGGTGCGCAACGGCCGCATGTACATCACGGTACAGGCCGATATCCAGGCCGAACGCCAGATCTGCCAGACCCAGCATTACGCCAAGGATTTGACGCTGGTAAGGCTGCGACTGCGCTACCCGGATCAGGCGAGCTACGGCGCCCTCGACGACATGCCCGCCAACCTGTCCCGTCGCATGTTCGAGACCCTGGCCAACGCGCCGCAAGGGGTGGCCGTGCGCCAGTGGCTGGACGAAAACCTGCGCATAGACCCGCTCCACCTGCAACAGGGGGATCGCAGCGCCCTCGAGGAGATCAAGGCCCTCAGCCTGCGCACCGACAGCCAGTATCTGGTGCTCGGCAGCATAGATGACCTCTCCATCGAGCCCCAGGGCAACCAGCTGACCAGCTGGTACGAAGATCCCATCCGCAACTTTCGCATGCAGCTCTACCTGTTCGACGGCATCAACGGCAGCCTGCTCAGCCGCAAGGAGTATCAGGGCCGCGCTAACTGGACCTTCGGCAAGCGGGATCAGATAGGCAGCAGCAGCGGCCAGTTCTGGCAGTCCAGCTATGGCCAGGAGGTGAACTATCAGTTGCAGGAGGCGGTGCAGGATCTGGTAGCCCAGCTCAACTGCGCCCCGGTCACCGCCCGGGTGATAGGCCAGAACGAACGCGGCCCCCACATCAACCTGGGCCGGCGCAACGGCGTCAGACTGGGGGATCAGTTCCGCATCCAGCACAGCGCCGACTTCATCGACCCCTATGGCAAGTCACGCATGATGCGCAACCCGGCCGACGGCCTGTTCGAAGTGGTACAGGTATTCGAGGACGGCGCCATCATCAGCAGTCAGAACAAATATTCGCCGTTTAACATCCAGATCGGGGATTTGGCAGTATTGGAATAAGAATCAAGGGTTTAAAAGGGAGCGGCTTCTTGTATAATGCCCGCCACAAGGCTCCCGTAGCTCAGTAGGATAGAGCGGTCCCCTCCTAAGGGACAGGCCACTGGTTCGACTCCAGTCGGGAGCACCATATAAAACAAGGGGTTGGCATCGTTATGGTGCCAACCCCTTGGTCGTTTTTGGGCCGGATGACACACCCGCTATCAGGCCAGATGGAAGAGTGAGGAGAGCTCCATGCTGATCGGGCTGTTGTCGGGGTGCGATGGCATTATCTCTTGCATATAAGCCCACCACTGCTGGCAGATGGCCGTGCTGGCCACCTCGCGCCAGCGCCCCTCATCTTCAATCTCGACGTAACCAAACAGCTGACAGCTCTCCGGGTGGAGAAAGATGCTGTAGTTGCTTGCCCCGTGCGCCTTCAGGGTTGCGGCCAGCTCGGGCCAGAGTTCATCGTGACGGCGACGGTATTCCACCTCGCAGCCAGGGTGCACCGACATCAGGAACGCCTTGCGGATCATCTTGTCGCTCCTTATGCCATGCCCATGCCGACCAGATTGGCGGCACCGACTATCACCAGCATGCCGATGCAGAGGATCCGCACCGGACGAGTGCCGACCCCTTTCCATTCCGCCATCAACAGCCCCACGATACCGCCACACAACACATAACCGCTCATGTGCAGCATCCAGTTCACGAAGGAGAGGTGTTCGGGGATGCTGGCTTCGCCCCAGGCATAAAAGAAGAACTGCAGATACCACATGATGCCACCGGCCGCGGCCAGCAAGCCATTGAGCAGCAAACTCCGCGCTGGCTGGGCCAGATCATTGCGCAGTGACAGTTCGGGGCGAGTTGCCAGCCGGATGAAGCAGTAGGCCATGTTGACGATGGCCCCACCGCCCATGATGATGCCGTAGCTCGGCAACACGGCGTAGAGCGGGTTGATGCCAAGTACCAGCGATGCCTGCCGGATGGGGGCCGCGGCTTCCAGCCCGAAGGCAAATCCCGAGGAGAAGATGCCGCACATCACCGCCAGCAGCAGCCCCTTCTTCAGGTTGAACTCCCGGGTAGTCGTGCCCAGGGCAATCTCTTTCTGATGCCCAGCCCAGGTGACTATGCCTATGCCGATCAATGCGACAAAGACACCGAGCAGGGTGATTTGGCCACTGGCCGTGGTGAGCAGCTGACCAAATTCTCCACGCAATATGGGTGGCATCAGGGTGCCCACCACCAGGGTCACGCCGATGGCGATCCCTATGCCCAGAGACATGCCCAGATAGCGCATGGTCAAGCCATAGTTGACATTGCCTATCCCCCACATGGCACCGAACAGAAACATGCCCCAGAATGCCTTGCTGTCCACCACGCTGTAGAAGGCGCCGAAGTCATCGATCAGCGTGGAGGTGACCAGCCAGGGCAACAGGATCCATGAAAACAGGCCGGCGAAGGCCCAGGTGGTTTCCCACGACCAGCGCCGGACCTTGCTGAGGGGCGCATAGAAGGAGGCCGCCGAGGCGGCGCCAACCAGATGCCAACCGATTCCCGATACGATTGCAGACATGAGATGTTCCTTGCTTGAGGTTTGATTGTGTTTTTGCTTCCCGATGGAGGGAAGCGTCCTTGATGACAACCGCGCTGTTTTTGTTGTTTTTCTGACGCCCGCCACACATGGCGGGCGTCAGCAGAGGGTGAACTCAGCGACGAGTGAGCAGCTCCTGCACCTCGTACTCCTTGACGGCATCGAGCCAGTCGACGCCCACCGCTACCCCTTCACGGGCGCAGGCGTAGTCCCAGACGGCTTGCCACGGCAGGCTGCGGGTCTCCTCCATCAGGGCCAGCCGGGTCGAGTAATCCCCCTTGCATTCGGCCTGACGCAGCATCTCAATGGGCTCGAGCAGAGCACGCAACAGCGCCTTCTTCATGTTGCGGGTACCGATAACCCAGGCCGCGATGCGGTTGATGGAGGCATCGAAGAAGTCGAGGCCGATATGCACCCGCGCCAGCAACTCATTGCGGATGATTTCATTGGCGATGGCCTGGGTTTCGTCATCCAGCAGCACCACGTGGTCGCTGTCCCAGCGCACCGGGCGGCTGACGTGCAGCAGCAGGTGCCGGACAAACAGGGAGGCCGCGCTGATCTTGTCGCTGATGACCTCGGTGGGGTGAAAATGGCCGGCATCCAGACACAGGGCTATGTCACGGGAGCTGGCATAACCCAGGTAGAACTCGTTTGACCCGACCGTGTAGGACTCGGCTCCTATGCCGAACAACTTGCTCTCCACGGCATCTATGTGGTGCGCCTCGTCGATCCGCTCGGCCAGCACCTCATCCAGTGCCGCCATCAGCCGCTGACGCGGCCCGAGCCGGTCGGCGGGCAGATCCTTCATGCCGTCCGGGATCCAGATGTTCATCACGGACGGCGTACCCAGCGCCTGACCAAAGGAGGCCGAGATACGACGGCTCGCCTTGCAGTGATCGATCCAGAAGCGGCGGATTTCGGGATCCGGATGTGACAGCGTCATGCCATCGGCGCTCAGCGGATGGGAGAAACAGCTGGGGTTGAAGTCCAGACCCACGCCTCTCTCCTTGGCCCAGCTCACCCAGTTGGCGAAGTGTTTGGGTTCAATCTTGTCCCGCGCAACCGGGCTCTCCGCCTCCAGATAGATGGCGTGCAGGTTGAGCCGCTTGGCCCCCGGGATCAGTGACATCGCCAGATCCAGATCGCGACGCAGCTCGATGGCATCGCGCGCCTTGCCCGGATAGTTGCCGGTCGCCTGAATGCCGCCGGTCAGGGCGCCGGCATCCGCTTCGAAGCCACCGACATCGTCCCCTTGCCAGCAGTGCATGGAGACGGGAATGGTGGCCAGGGTAGTCAACGCCTGATCCACATCGACGCCGAGGGCGGCATATTGCTGTTTGGCCAGGGCAAAGGCGGTTTCAATATTCGGGTTCATACAACTTCCTCTATTAACGTGTCTGAATGGGTGTGCGCGCAGAGCGCGGCAAAGCGCGTCCGGTAATGGTCCAGCTGCGGGACCTCATGCGGATGCAGGGTGTCGATGCGGGTGTTGTGGCGGATCAGGCGGCGCACGTCCGCCAGATCCTGTAAAAGGCCCAGCCCCTTGAGCTGCCAGCCGATGTTGCCGAGCGCCGAGGCCTCCACAGGCCCGGTGAGCACTGTGCATTGGCAGATGTCGGCGCAAAGCTGGTTGAGCAACCGGTTCAGGGAGCCGCCGCCTACGATGTGCAACCTGGTGATGGGCTCGCCGGTGACGCTCTCCAGCTCCCTGAGCACCTGGTCGTAGCACAGCGCCAGGCTGTCCAGCACGCAGCGCACCAGCTCGCCCGGGGTCTGCGGCGTGCCCTGTCCCGTCTCCTGACAGAAATGCTGGATGGCGCTGCGCATGCAGGCGGGATTGAGAAAACGTTCGTCGTTGGGGTGAATGAGGTAAGCAAAGGGCTCGGCCTGTTCCGCCTGCGCCACCAACTCTGCGAAGCCCAGCTGCGGCCACAGCGCCTGCAGCCCCTGCACCAGCCACAACCCCATGACGTTCTTGAGCAGACGCCAGGTTCCCTCCACTCCCCCTTCATTGGTGAGGTTGGCAGCCAGTGCGGCAGCATCGGTCAGCGGAGCCTTGCGCTCGACCCCGACCAGCGACCAGGTGCCCGAGCTGATATAGGCAGCGCCGCGTCCGCTCAGCGGGGTGGCGACTATGGCCGAGCCGGTATCGTGAGTGGCAGGCAGGATGACGCTGACCTGACGGCCGGAGGGGCTGATCCAGTGACCCAGCCGGGTGCCGGGGGCGGCGATCGGCTGCAGCCACTTGCCCCCTTCGCCGATCAACGCAATCAGTTCGGGATCCCAATCCCTGCTGCGGGCATTCACCAGCTGACTGGTGGAGGCATTGGTAAATTCACAGCTGAACTGGCCGGTCAGCCGATAGTGCAGGTAATCGGGGATCAGCAGCAGACGTGTGACCTTGTCCAGCCAGGCCGGTTTTTCATCGAGCAGGGCCCGGATCTGATAGAGGCTGTTGAACTTGAGGAACTGGATACCGCTGCGACGATAGATCTCATCGCGGGACAACTGCTGCCAGACCCGCTCCGGCACACCGTCGGTACGGGCATCGCGATAAGCCACAGTGTCACCGAGCATCTGGCCCGCCGCATCCAGCAGTACAAAATCGACCCCCCAGGAGTCGATACCCACCGCATCGAGCGCAATGCCCGCGGCATCAATTTTTTCCAGCCCGAGCAAGATATTGGAAAAGAGCCGTTCCGGTTCCCAGCAATCATGCCCATTGCTATGCACCATGCCATTGGTAAAGCGATGCATCTCCTGCATGGTGATATTGTCATTGACCGGATCATAGCTGGCCCATATTACCCGCCCGCTGGAGGCGCCTAAATCCACTGCCGCAATATTGACTGACATCGAACCGACTCCATAAATTTCGATGTCGTCACTCTAGGTTCCCTGATGGTTGGCAACCTTTCTGTTGCGGCCAAATAAATATGCTCAGCTGGCATAAAAATCGAGAAATAGAGACTGAATGACAATTGTGTGAGTGAGGTCAAATAACGCCACGGCATAAAAGGAAGCAATCGAGACTCGTTGATAAATAAATGCGAGGTAACTGTGAAAACCCTCACGAAACCCGTGCTATTTGATTGACCGGAGCCGGCGCCTGCGCATATTCACTGCTCATCACCTCATGAAGAGAGCGACCATGTTTCGCCTGCAACAGACCGATTTTTTTGACCACAACAAGGTCATCAGCGTATTGCCACGCGCTCCGCAGGAACCCTTTCCGGAGCACTGTCATTCGTTTCATGAACTCGTGCTGATCAAATCTGGCTGTGCCATCCACATCACGGACGGCAGCGCCGTGCATATCCGCCGCGGCAGTGTCTTCTACCTGCGCGAAGACGATGCCCATATGTTCGATCAGATGAAGGATCTCTGCCTGACCAACGTGCTGTTCAGGCCGGAGGGATTCCACTTCGCAGACGGGTTGCAAACCCTGCTGCAAACCAGCTGCCATCCGGCCAGTGGCGGACTGCGACTCCCCCCTTCCCTGCAACCGCAGAGCGAGCTGCTGCTGAACCAGATAGCGGCAGAAAACAGCCGGCGAGATGCCTGTTCTCCGGTGATGATCGAAGCACTGTTTTCCCAGTTGGCCGTGCTGCTCTGGCGTACCCGTCAGCAAGGAGGGGAAGCGGGCGGCAAGGGGGAAGGGGATCAGGAAAGGCTGTTGGCCCTCATTAATTATCTCGATGAAAACTATCAGGAAGAGATCGACTGGAGCCAACTGTCTGAACGTTTTTCCATTCCGCTGCGCACCCTGAACCGAAAAATACAGGAATATACTGGCTTGACCCCCAACAATTATCTCGGACGAGTGCGACTCTGCCATGCATCCTGGTTGCTCAGCCATACCAATAAATCGGTTACAGATATCGCATTTGAGAGTGGATTCAATGATGGCAATTATTTTTCGAGCAAATTTCACCATGCCTTTGAGCTGACGCCACTGCAATACAGAAAACGCTATAAATAAACTTCAATTCTTGGCCACTATATTTCCCTCACGGGCCAAAGGTTAAAGGCCGTCCGCCACAACAAGCTTAATATCCCCTTAATTTCATCCAAAGAAGAGGGATATCTGATGGCTTTTGCATTGTGTCTACCCCAGATCAGCCTGTCCGGCAGTGGAGCCATCCACGATCTGGTGCAATTGATGTGCAACCAGCCCGCCCGTCGTCCGCTGATCGTGACCGAGCGAGCCCTGATCTCGCTTGGTCTGCTGGACGGTCTGCTCGGCGCACTGCGTGATCATGGCTTCACCCCCCAGGTTTATGACGGCGTAGAGCCCAACCCGACCGATAAGGTTGCCAGCGCGGCGCTGGCAACCTGGCAGGCCGGGCAGTGCGATGCACTCATCGGCTTTGGCGGTGGCAGCGCCATGGATACCGCCAAGGCGGTGCGCGCCCTGGTTGCCAACCCGGGCAAACAGGTCCATGACTTCGAAGGCATCGGCAAGGTCGTCCACACGGGCCCCTTCATGGCCTGCATCAGCACCACCTCGGGCACGGCCGCCGAAGTGACCAGCAATGCGGTGATCACCGACACCCGTCGCAAGGTCAAAATGGTCATCATAGACCCGGCACTGATACCGACAGTGGCAGTCAACGATCCCACCCTGATGCTGGGGCTGCCCCCGGCCGTTACCGCCGCTACCGGCATGGATGCCCTGACCCATGCCATTGAGGCTTATGTCTCCATCGGTGCCCATGTGCTGACCGATCACTCGGCCCTCGCCGCCATCCGGGTAATTGCCGAATATCTGCCGCAAGCGGTGGCGAACGGCCAGGATCTGACCGCTCGCGAGATGATGGCCCACGGCCAGTTTCTGGCCGGCATGGCGTTCAACAGCGCAGGACTTGGCTATGTGCACTCTCTCGCTCATCAGCCCGGCGCCACCCACAACCTGCCGCACGGCGTGTGCAACGCCATCCTGCTGCCGGTGGTCTGCGAGTTCAATCTGGCCGTCAGGGAGGAGCGCTTCGCCGACATAGCCGCCGCCATGGGGGTGGATACCAGCGCCATGAGCAAGGCTGGTGCCGCCGTTGCCGCCATCCAGGCCATTCGCGCACTCTCCGCCCGGGTGGGTATTCCCGGTGGCCTGCATGAACTCGGTATACAGCCTGGGGATCTCGCCGGCTGGGTCGATGCCGCCGCCGCCGATCCCTGTTCCGGCTGTGCCCCCCGTGTGGCCAGCAAGGCAGAGCTGCTGGCCCTCTATCAAGCCGCGTTCTGACCCCGAACCCAGCACGACAAGCGGCCGCCCCCGGGCGGCCTCTCTGTTTTCAACAGCCTGCATACACCCATTGGCATCCAGCCCTCCGCCCCTTTGTGCACTTCTTGAAAATCCGGCCAACTCCACTCCTGGCTTGGCGCCCCCGTTGAGGCTCGACGCCGCGCCACTGGTTACAGTGGCCCCACTCACAATGGCTCTTCAACGCAAGGTAGAGGGAATGATGCAGCAGATTGAATTCAACGCAGCCGTGCGGGCTGAAATCGAGAAGGTCGTCGAGGTATCCGCCTATTTGTGGCAACGAGAGTGGGCCGAGCGCAACGGCGGCAACATTTCCGTCGATCTCACCGACATCTTTGGGCAGGCACCCGCCGACCTGAGCCAGTATCCCCACTGCCCCCTGTCCATGGTAGGGGGGGAAGGCGCCTTCCCGGCCGACAGCGCCGGTCATGTCTTCTTCGTCAAGGGCACGGGGGAACGCATACGCGAGCTGCGCAGCCCGGAGCTCGCGGGCTGCGTCCTGCGGATCGATGACGAGGCCCGGGGTTACCATATCCTGTGGGGAGGCCGTGGCTTGCACGACTACCAGCCCACCAGCGAATTCATCTCCCACGTGGAAATCGTCATGGACAAGCAACGCCGGGGGGCAGCCGATCGCTGCGTGGTACACACACATCCGCTCGAGCTGATTGCGCTCTCTCACCATCCCCGTTATGCCCGCGACAGCGCCGCTTACACCCACGCCTGCTGGAAGATGTTGCCCGAGGTGCGGGCCTTCGTGCCACGCGGCATAGGTGTGGTGCCCTACTGCATGCCCGGCAGCCAGACCATGGCGGATGGCACCACGGCCGCACTGCGCCAGCACGATGTGGCCATCTGGGAAAAACATGGTGCCGTGGCCACAGGGACGGATGCACTGATGGCCTTTGACTTCGTCGATGTGGCGAACAAGGGGGCCAAGCTGCACCTGATGTGTCTCGCCAGCGGTTTCGAGCCGGAAGGAGTCAGCCCACAGGACATGCAGGCGCTGCAGGAGACCTTCGGTCTGTAGCAAGCGGCCGGTATAGGCCCTGCCAGCGGGGCTTATGGCGATGCGCGCTCAAAACCACTGCACCTCAGGGAGGGCCGGTCTGCTAGACTGGCCCTCTTTTTATTCATCTTGCAAAGGAGTGTTGGATGTCTGCTTCTTCCTGGTGGGACAGATCCACCGGTTTTGCACTGCTGACCATCTTGCTGTGGGCCTCGCTGGCGGCGCTCACCTCCCGGATCACCAGCGTGTCACCTCTGGTGCTGGTGGGGCTGGTGCTCTTCTTCTGTGGCGCCGGTGCCCTGCCGTTCTGGCGCCAGTGGCGGGCTCGCCCCATCACCTGGCTGGTCACTGTGGCGGCGCTGCTGTTCTACCATCTGCTGCTGTTCATGAGCTTTCGCCACGCCCCCGTGCTGGAGGCGAACCTCATCAATTACCTCTGGCCCCTGTGCATCATACTGTTCACCCCCCTGCTGCTGCCGGGCCATCCACTCCATGCCCGCCACCTGCTGGCCGGCGCGCTCGGGCTGGCGGGTTCCGTGCTGGTGATGGTCAACGGCGAGTTGCAGCTGCAGCAGGCCTATCTGCCCGGCTACCTGCTGGCGCTCGGCGCCGCCATCATCTGGGGCGCCTACTCTGTGCTCTCCCGCCGGCTGCCCCCCGCCCCGGCAGTGGTAACGGCGGCGGCCTGCCTGCCCGCCGGATTGCTGGCACTGCTGCTGGCACTCTGGCTGGAAGGGCCGCTGCCCCTCGAACAGATCCCCGCCGGCGACTGGTGGCTGATCCTGGGGCTGGCGCTCGGGCCCATGGGGGCGGCCTTCGTCACCTGGTATCTGGCGCTGCGAGACGGAGATCCCCGTCGCATCGGGGCGCTGGCCTACCTGACCCCGCTGCTGAGCACCCTGTTGCTGGTGCTGCTCAATGGCGAACAGCTGACGCCCCGTCACCTGCTGGCCGGGGCCTTCATCATGGGGGGCGCCCTGCTCGGCATGCTGGGCAAGTCGCCTGCCGCCCGCAAGCAGAAGGAGCCCGCCGCGCCTTCGTTGTCATGACCTCGCCGCCATGCAGCGGCTGTCATAAAAACGCCATCTCTCCTGCTTAAGCTCACGCCGACTTCCATTCCCGTGGCTCAAGCAGGAATCCTGACGTGAAAATAGCCCATTACGCCTCCCTCTCCTCCCTGATACTGCTGCTGGTCGCCGCCGTGCAAGCCGGCGCCCTGTTTCATGGCTGGCAGCAGCTGAACCGGGCCGAACAGGCCCAGCATCAACACGAACGGCTGCAACAACGGCTGACCGGCACACTGCAAGGTACCCTGCGCGACTACCTCGCCAGCGGCGATCCCCTGCGCCTGACTGAGGCCCAGGCGCTACGCAAGCAGGCGCTCGCCCAGCTGGCGCAGCAGGATGCTGCGCTCACCGCCCCGCTGCGCGCCCTGCTCGAACGGATGGGTACTCGCATCGACGGCGACTATCTGGCGGCGGGCAAGCTCTCCGGCAACAGCCAGTGGCTGCTGCAAAACGCCGAAAACGAGCTGACCGCCCAGGCCAGGGCGCTGCTGCGTTATGGCCAGCAGGGGGCGACGGGCGCAGATCCGGCCAGCGCGGATCGATACCGCCAGGGCGCCACCGACATACTGGCGGCCCTGCCCGGACTCGGTCACCTGCGCCAGAACTACATGGAACAGGCCAGCCCCAAGCTGCTGGAGGGACTGACGTTCGAGCTGGCTGCCATGCAAAAGCAGGCACAACAACTGGCCGCCCTGCCGCTGCTAGGCCTGTTTGCTGCGCCGCCTGCCGACGAGTTCACCCTGGGTGAGCCGGAGCACAAGGAGCTGGGCGATCTGCCCAAAGCCGAACTGCTCTCCCTGCTCACGCGCTACCCGCAAGAGCTGGAAAACAGCCGCAAGGCGCTGCAACAGCAGCAGACTGCCCGCCAGGCGGTGCAGCAGGACATCCGCCAGATGCTGCAGGCCACCGGCCAGATGGGGGCCGAGCTTGCCGCCGGGCGGCAGGCGGTCAACCAGCGGCTGGCTGCCATACTCGGCAGCCTGGCGCTCTGTCTGGTGCTGGTCGCGCTGCTGTTTGCCCTGGTGCAGCGCCGCTGGCTGGTCACGCCGCTGCTGCGCCTGCGCGGTGCTTTTCTGCAACTCGACGAAACGGGTCAGGCCGAGACCCTGCCCCAGGGGCGCGAGCGCAACGAGCTCGGCGACATAGTCGCCAGTTACAACCGCCTCATCATGCGCCTGCAACAGGATCAACAGCAGAAGGAGGGGCAGCTGTCGGCGGTCTCACTGAGCCTGCAGGGCATGGTCAATCAGGTCGAAGAGATCCACCACAGCACGCGCACCACGGAACAGGCGGTGGACGAGGGCGATCTGATGATGAACGAGCTGAACCAGCTGGCCGGCGAGGTGCATCAGGTGGCCGCAGAGATAGCGCAGCACGCCCAGCACAACGAGCACTCCATGAGCCAGAGCGAGCAGCTGGTGGGGGGCATGTTGCAGGCCACGGCCCAGACCGGGCTTGCCATCGACGAGAGCAGTGGCGCCCTGACTCAGCTCAAGCGTTCGGTGGACGATGTCACCGCCATCGTCGACGTGATAGGTCACATAGCCCAGCAGACCAACCTGCTGGCGCTCAATGCAGCCATAGAGGCGGCCCGGGCGGGGGAACAGGGGCGCGGGTTTGCGGTGGTGGCCGACGAGGTGCGCCACCTCTCCGCCGACACCCAGCGATCCCTTGGCCAGATCACCGAGATCCTGATGCGGCTCACCCAGGCGGGAGATCTGCTCGGCACAGTGCTGGCGCGGATCACCTCGGAGGCAGCCGCCCAGCGCCAGCAGGCGGAGCAGTTGCGCCAGACCACCCAGGCGGTGCGGGAGATGGCGCGCAGCACAGCCGTCATAGCGCTGCAGGGGGCCGACAACGCCAAGAGCCAGGAACACAAGCTGGCCAGCTTCGCCGATCTCATCGCGCGCATCAGCCAGCACGCCCGCCAGGGCAGCCGCCTCTCGGTGCAGGTGTCGGAGCACATCCATCACCAGGCCAGCCAGATCCCGCGCATCCTCGGCCATCAGGCCTGAATCTCCCGTCCAGATCTCCTTCCGAGTCCACTGCCCCCGCCCCCAACGCGGGGGCATATCTTTTTTTGTGCCACAAAATTATCTGTTGCATACAGGTTAACGAAAAAAGTTATGCCCCTTGTGAGAGATCCGCCCGCGTCGCTGGTCAATTTCACCTGAAAACGCTATCAGCACTGATATGAGCGGGCTGGGAGTGTCCACAACAAGATCCATGATTATTTGCACTCGGTCATATTTTTGAAACTTGGTGGGAACTTTTCATTGATATTTCGCACCGCGAACGTACTCTTGGAATTGTCCGATAGCCAAGAATCGGAACACAAAAAATAAAATGATGTGATGAACAGAGCTGCCCACCGCAGATGTGCCAAGACGTCGCGGCCGCAGACGAGCTACCAGAAATTTTTTGCCCTACGGGGTTTTGATTGCAATGCCAATACCGAGCGGCGGGCCATCGCCTGACTGCCGGACAAAAAAGCTAAGTCCATAAAATCAGGAGCAATACAAAATGGAAAAAGTGATCTTCAAGCGTGCCGCATTGAGCGCAGCCGTTGTTGCCGCCTTGGTCGCCCCCGGTATGGCATTCGCTGCCGACGAAGCCGGTCCTGCCTATGCTGCCGCCGCCAGCAAATTCTATGAAGAAGGCAAACTCAACGGTGGCCTCTTCTACTTCCAGCGTGATCGTCAGCGTATCGATGGCGACCCGACTGCCGCCAAGAAAGAAGGCAAATACCAGTCCAACCTGAGCCATGCCACTACCCAGGCCTCCCTTAACTTCAACTCGGGTTATGCCTGGGACATCGTCGGTATCGACGTGGGGGGCTTCGGTGCCTATGACCTGGCCGTGACCGAGAACCATGCGGTCAACCAGGAGAACGA
Organism: Aeromonas sp. MR19; assembly: GCF_963899305.1. Classification (NCBI taxonomy): domain Bacteria; kingdom Pseudomonadati; phylum Pseudomonadota; class Gammaproteobacteria; order Aeromonadales; family Aeromonadaceae; genus Aeromonas; species Aeromonas sp. MR19. The sequence goes on along the minus strand of NZ_CAWQWZ010000050.1, from coordinate 5,928 downwards.
ATTCTCCTTCGCCGGCAACAAGTGGGGCGAAAACTACAAGGATGGCTCCCCCGAGGGTGGCTTCAGCCTGGCCAACGCCTCCCTGAAACTGAAAGCACTGGACGGTGCCATCACCGCCAAGGGCGGCCTGACCCAGCTCTACGTTCCGGGCGTGATCGGTGTGAACTGGTCCTATCAGCCGGGTACCTACCGTGGTGGCCAGATCGAGGGTAACTTCGGTGGCCTCTACCTGACCTACGCCATCGCCGACGAGTACAAGTCCCCCTGGTACAAGGAGACCCAGAAGTTCTCCCGCGCCAAGGCATGGATGGATCCGTTCGCCGATGAAAACGTCATCGACTACATCCAGGGTGTAGCCGCACGTTATACCTTCGAAAATGGCACCGCCATCACCGGCTCCTACGGTAACTCCGAAAAATATATGGACAGCTACCACTTCAAGCTGGCCCATAAATTCGACGTGCTGAACGGCCTCTCCACCAGCTATCAGTTCTACGGTTCCGAAACCGACACCTATCAGAAGGGTGGTGCCGACATCGAGACTTATGACGGCATGGCATGGCAACAAGCGCTGACCGCCGCCTGGGGCACAGGCCCGTACGGCTTCCGTCTGGAAGGTCTGTGGACCAAGGCCGAGGGTAACGAAGGCAACTACCTGCCCCGTCTGACCCGTGGCTACGGCAACTCCCAGGGCGCGAACGAAATCTGGTGGGATTCCCGCTCCGACTGGAACGCGAACAACGAGAAAGCACTGTTCTTCGGCGTGACCCGTTCCCTGGATGATCTGGTGGGTGCACCAGGCTGGTCCGTCGGTGTCTCCGGCGCCTACGGCTGGGATATCCAGAAAGGCGACGGCACCAAGGCCACCAACGGTGAAGATACCGAATGGGCAGCCAACTTCGACGTCATGTACACGGTGCAGGATGGCAAGCTGAAAGGCACACTGTTCAAACTGCACTACACAGATTACAACAACGACATCAGCCAGGGCGGCGGTTGGACCGAATACCCGAACATCTTCGCCTCCGAGCATGACGTCAAGTTCCACATCATAATGCCGTTCACCATACTGTAAGCAGGTGGTAGAACCTCAGCAAACCGGGCCACGTGGCCCGGTTTTCTTTTTTGTCGCGCTCGGGCTACCATGCCCGCTTCGGCCAGACTCTGGTCGCCAACAAGGATGACCTTTATGCCCCACCCCTTCGTGCTCATCACCGGCTGCTCCAGCGGCATCGGCCTCGCCGCCGCCAAGGCGCTCGGGGTTCACGGCTTCAGCGTGATCGCCTCCGCCCGCAAGGCCGACGATGTGGCACAGCTGCAACAGCAGGGTCTGCAGGCGGTTCAACTGGATCTCGCGGACACCGCCAGCATAGAGCGGGGGGCGGCAGAGGCGCTGGCGCTGGCGGGGGGCCGTCTCTATGGCCTGTTCAACAACGGTGCCTATGGCCAACCCGGCGCGCTGGAGGACTTGCCCACGGAAGCACTGCGTGCCCAGTTCGACACCAACCTGTTTGGCTGGCACCACCTGATCCGCCAGATACTGCCGGCCATGCTGGCGGCAGGAGAGGGACGGATAGTGCAGAACAGCTCTGTGCTGGGGCTGGTGGCCATGAAGTATCGCGGCGCCTACAACGCCAGCAAGTTTGCGCTGGAAGGCTATACAGACACACTGCGCCTGGAACTCGAAGGCAGCGGCGTGCACATCAGCCTGATCGAGCCGGGCCCCATCGATACCCGCTTTCGCGCCAATGCCCGCGCCGCCTTCGTGCGCCATATAGATCCGGCCCAGAGCCGCCATCAGGGCGCCTATCGCCAGACCCTGACCCGGCTGGAAAAAGAGGGGGCCACCAGCGGTTTCACGCTGCCAAGCGAAGCCTGCATACCGCCGCTGCTGCATGCGCTGCAGAGCAAGCGGCCAAAGCATCGCTACCCTGTCACCTTTCCGACCCGGCTGTTTTCGGTATTGCGCCGCCTGCTGCCAAGCCGCTGGCTCGACAGGATCCTGGCCAAGTCGGCCTGATCCCGTTGGAGGCTATGGGCATCCAGCAACCCGGGTCGGGTTGGCCGCGTAACGGCGTAACCCGACGCACCGACCCTGTTTACCCTCGCCTCAATAGTGCTGACCGTCGCTGTAGTAGTGGCTTTTGACGATGGGCAGCACCTGCACCACCACATAGGTCTGCTCCCCCAGCGCAGCCTTCAGATGGCGGGTAATGAGCGCCGCGGCGGCGTCTTGCAGCTCCTGCGGTCGTTCGAACCAGACCAGCTCCACGAACGGAAAACCGGCTTCGATCACCCCGTCGCGTACCCAGTGGCTGTCGATGCACTCCATGGTGACGAACTCCGGTTTGCCGCCGGTCAGGGCGCACAGATCCGCCAGCAGGGGAGTGCTTATCTGCTGCAGGGTATCGACGGAGACGGCCCGAAAACGAAGATGGGGCATGGGAAACCTCTTGGCTGTGACGAATGAGGACTTATCATAGGGCTTATTGTTATGAAGAGAAGCCATCCCGCCAACATAAGGTGCCTCATGAGATTTCATCGCACGCTGATTTCCTTCCTGCTCTGTCTGCTGCTGCCGCTGACCGCCTTTGCCGACCCCGCCTTCTATCGGGTGAGCAAGGGTGACCAGCAGCACTGGCTGCTGGGCTCCATTCATGCGGGCAAACCCTCGCTCTATCCGCTGCCCGATCCCGTCGAGCGCGCCTGGCAACAGAGCCGCGCCCTGGTGATGGAGGCCGACCTGACCCACATCAGCCAGACGCAGTGGCGGGAGATGGGCGCCATCACCCGGCTGGTGGATGGCAAGACCCTCAAGGATCACGTGCCGCTCGATCTGTATCGGCGCACCATCATAGCCGCCGGCCAGAATGGCCTGACCGAAAACATGCTCTCCCCGCTGCGCCCCTGGTTTGCGGCCATCACCCTGACCCAGGCGGCGCTGGAACGTACCGGTTTCAGCAGTGCGCTCGGGGTGGATCAGCACTTCGCCAAGCGCGCCACCGAGAGCGGCAAGCCCATCATCGGCTTCGAGACCCTGCTCGAACAGCTCGGCTACCTCGCCAGCGTCGGTGACAACCAGACCCTGATGCTGGAGAGCACCCTGGATGAGCTGCCCCAGCTTGAAACCGGCTTTCGCGACGTGATGAAGGCGTGGCAGGAGGGGGATCAGGCCGCCCTGGTCAAGCTGCTCAAAGCCGAGATGGCACCGCCCAAGCTGCAAGCCTGGCTGGAGCAGACCCTGCTGGCGGAGCGCAACCGCAACTGGCTGAAGAAGTGGCCGACCCTGCCGAACGAGAGCTTTATCGTGGTAGGCGCCCTGCACCTTTATGGCGACCAGGGGTTGATCGCCCTGCTGGAGCAGCAGGGGTGGCGCATCACACAGCTCACCGAGCCAGGCCCAGGCTCGGCCGCCAAGTGATGCCCCATCCGTGCGCCTGATCTGCCCGGCGGCTTGGCCGAGTGCGAGGCCGCTCACAGATCCGGTTGCCGGTTAAATAACCACCACGGGACTTGATCGAGATCATCTCTTCACTCCCAAAGAGGTATCTATCATGCCTGTCATCAATGGGATGACAGGAGTGCATGAGATGGAATTTTGGATGAACCTGATGTTCGGCAACAGCGTGGGGCTCATGTCCATGTTGGTGATTATCGGTACCTTCCTGCTGATCAGTTCCTACGCGGCCTATTTCATCTACAAGGTGATGAACGCCAAGCCGCCGAAAGAGGAGCAGTAACACATCTCGTCAGGCGATCCCCCGATCGCCTGTTGTCGCCTGCCCGGCCCGACTGACAGGGCCGTCTGACTGGCTACCCCCATTTTCTGACCCCGACTCCCCCGCTATAATGCCCGCTCATTCCAATGCGGGGAGCCTGCCGTGTCTCATGACGACGAACTCTCACTGTTTCTGCAGGAAGTGGCCGACGTGCGGCCCATTCGCAGCGACAACACCCTCTCCCTCACGGGCACATCCGCCCCGACCGAGGCGCAACTGGCCCGTCGCCAGGCCGCGACCGCCGAGCAACTGACCCTGGATCACCTAAGCATGGAGGCGGTCGAGCTGCTCGATCCCCACGCCATCGTCGGCTTCAAGCGCGACGGTGTGCAGGAGGGGGTCTACAAGAAGCTGCGGCTCGGCAAATATGAGCTGCAGGCGAGCCTGGACCTGCACCAGAAGACGCTCAACGAAGCGCGCCAGAGCCTGGTGCAGTTCATTGCGGATTGCGAGGTGCGGGACATCCGCTGCCTGCTGATCCTGCACGGCAAGGGCGAGCGCAGCACACCGCGCGCCCAGCTGAAAAGCCATGTCAGCACCTGGTTGCCACAACTGCCGGCCGTGATGGCCATGCACAGCGCCGAGCGCCGCCACGGCGGCAGTGGCGCCCTCTATGTGTTGCTGCGAAAAAGCGAGCGCAAGAAGGTGGAGAACCGCGAGCGACACCAGAAGCGGCGCGGCTAGCCAGCCCCCGTCATCTGGTCAGTCATCCCAGGCCAGGGTGGTAAAACGCACGAGGGCAGTGTTAGCATCGATCGGCCCCGATCATGCCAGGTACGGGGCATACCATCAGGGACGATAACAAGGACAATCCCATGTCATATCAAAAACTTGAACAACATCAGCAACAGCTGCACCGGCTCTCCCACCTCAGCGCCATCTGCGGCTGGGATCGGGCAGCCATGATGCCGGAAGGCGGCAACGAGGCACGTGCCGAGGCCATGGCCGAACTCGGCGTGCTGATCCATCAAAAGCGCACCGCCCCCGAGCTCGGCGACTGGATCGCCAAGGCCGAGAGCGAACCACTGGATGAGATCCAGCACGCGAACCTGCGCGAAATCAAGCGCCACTGGCAGGATGCGAGCCTGCTGCCAAGCGATCTGGTCGAAGCGCTGTCGCTGGCCGGCAGCAAGTGCGAGCACGCCTGGCGTGGCCAGCGCAAAAACAACGACTGGGCAGGCTTCGCCCCGAATCTCAAGGACGTGGTGACGCTGTCGCGGGAAGTGGCGCGCCTTCGCGCCGAGGCACTCGGTGTACGCCCCTACGACGCCATGCTGGCACTGTACGAACCCGGCATGACGAGTGCGCGGCTCGATCAGATCTTCGGCGATCTCACCGGCTGGCTGCCGTCCCTCATCCAGCAGGTGAGTGAACAGCAGAAGCATGACGCCATCTTGATCCCGCAGGGGCCCTTCCCCATCGCGAGCCAGCAGGCGCTCGGCCAGGAGGTGATGGGCGTGCTCGGCTTTGATTTCGCCCACGGCCGGCTCGATGTGAGCAGCCACCCGTTCTGCGGCGGCGTGCCGACCGACCAAAGATAATTTGGTACGTTAAATGCTCAATTCCTCACTGAATAATTTCTTCTTAAAAATCAATCACATGAGAAGTTCACTAATTAGACAGTGATATCTGCTTTTTATGTGCGGAAGTCAGTAAAGCACGTGACAATATTCAATAAAATCAGACGCTAATAAAAAGTCAATCACTAGTTTACGCTTCGGTACTGCGCAAAACTCTTCGTTTGTTCAGATGAACAAATAAAAAACGTCAATATTCCCCTCAGTTAGTTCCCCGTATTGCTTCCCTTTGTGTTGTTCAAATTTGAACGTAAAACACTCCATAACTGGCATAGGAGTTATTTTTCGGGTGCGTCCTACAACCTCGTTTTTAGTTGTTATAACAAGGCCCAAAACAACTAAAAATAGGAAAGTAGAATGCAGTACCCAATAGAATACGAAGGTTACAAAATCACCAATGTAAAGCGAGACGTGGTTGACTATCGAGGTAAGATAAATCCCCCGCCTTGAATCGCCCCTACTTTCCTAGACACCTCAAGAGCCTCAAACTGAGGTCATTCAGGAGGTGTTATGAGCAAGCAGCAACGTTACACGGAAGAATTTAAACTGGCCGCCGTCAAGCAGGTGACTGA
>NZ_CAWQWZ010000049.1:0-220 GCF_963899305.1 Aeromonas sp. MR19 | reverse complement strand
TTGAACTGGGCCTGCACGCTGGCAGCACTCAGGCTGGCACTGGCCACCCCGTCGTTGCCCGCGCCACCCAGGCTGACCAGGCTTTCGTCCACGCTGGCACTCAGGCTCGGTGCTTCCACCGCCAGCCCGGCACTCGGACCGTCATCTTCAAACTGGAAGACCCCGCCAGTGCCCACATCAATGGCGGCACTGGCGCTGTCGCCATCCGCGTCCGTCACGG
>NZ_CAWQWZ010000048.1:0-221 GCF_963899305.1 Aeromonas sp. MR19 | reverse complement strand
TCGAATCCCCTAGGGGACGCCACTTCTCTTCTTGCTAACAAGAATGCAGAGTTAAGAACGACATTCTTAACTCTGTTTTCTTCAGCCTCGTGCTGTTGCAAACATGCTCTTTAACAATCTGGAAAGCTGATTTAAAAAGTAGTTCTCAAACATTTGTTACAAGTGCTTTGGAAACTTCTTGGCGAAAACCAAAATTTATTTTGGTCCTTGTTGTACGACAA
>NZ_CAWQWZ010000047.1:0-224 GCF_963899305.1 Aeromonas sp. MR19 | reverse complement strand
AGCGGGTCAGCAGATCCCGGTCAGCGGCACCGTCAGCGGCGAGTTCAAGGCCGGTGACACCGTCACCCTGACCGTCAACGGCAAGCCGTTCACCGGTCCGGTGGACGCCGATGGCCGCTTCACCATCTTGGTGGCGGGCAGCGATCTGGCGGCCGATGGCGACAAGACCATCGATGCCAGCGTGACCAGCACCGACGCGGCGGGCAACAGCGCCACCGCGACCG
>NZ_CAWQWZ010000046.1:0-224 GCF_963899305.1 Aeromonas sp. MR19 | reverse complement strand
AGCGGGTCAGCAGATCCCGGTCAGCGGCACCGTCAGCGGCGAGTTCAAGGCCGGTGACACCGTCACCCTGACCGTCAACGGCAAGCCGTTCACCGGCCCGGTGGACGCCGATGGCCGCTTCACCATCCTGGTGGCGGGCAGCGATCTGGCGGCCGATGGCGACAAGACCATCGATGCCAGCGTGACCAGCACCGACGCGGCGGGCAACAGCGCCACCGCGACCG
>NZ_CAWQWZ010000045.1:0-227 GCF_963899305.1 Aeromonas sp. MR19 | reverse complement strand
GGCGAGTTCAAGGCCGGTGACACCGTCACCCTGACCGTCAACGGCAAGCCGTTCACCGGCCCGGTGGACGCCGATGGCCGCTTCACCATCCTGGTGGCGGGCAGCGATCTGGCGGCCGATGGCGACAAGACCATCGATGCCAGCGTGACCAGCACCGACGCGGCGGGCAACAGCGCCACCGCGACCGACAGCGAAGGCTACGGGGTCGACACCCAGGCGCCGGTGGA
>NZ_CAWQWZ010000044.1:0-229 GCF_963899305.1 Aeromonas sp. MR19 | reverse complement strand
TGGTGGCGGGCAGCGATCTGGCGGCCGATGGCGACAAGACCATCGATGCCAGCGTGACCAGCACCGACGCGGCGGGCAACAGCGCCACCGCGACCGACAGCGAAGGCTACGGGGTCGACACCCAGGCGCCGGTGGACCTGGCCATTGAGCTCGATGCCGACATCACCGCCGACGACGTCATCAACGCCGCCGAAGCGGGTCAGCAGATCCCGGTCAGCGGCACCGTCAG